>JAGHVK010000004.1 GCA_018064345.1 Candidatus Cacconaster merdequi | reverse complement strand
CAAGCAGAACTTGTGTTTTCTGGAATGACAGAGTTGATCTCGCTTCCGACACCATTCTTGAATATGGGGTCATCCAATAATTGTTGAATCTTTCCAAGAGCGACAAAGACCTCGAGGTTCGAGATTCGGAGGTAGTAGTCTACTAGAGTGAACCGAAAGAGAAATCTTCCGGTTTTTTCTTTATAGTTGCAGAAAACGAGTATCTCATCAGTATTCTGACGGAAAGAATCCATATTGGCAGGAAAATGGGTATATTTGCGCGTTGAATCGAAGAATCAAGCTATGTTTTTGAAAATCGTACTTCTTCTGGTCTTCTTCGCCATAATGGTCGGAGTTGGAATCTATTGCAAGAAAACGGCAACCAACGTTCAGGGATTTGTCCTTGGAGGGCGCAACGTCGGTTCCTGGCTCACAGCCTTTGCATTCGGAACGTCTTATTTCTCAGCAGTGATCTTTGTCGGGTATGCAGGACAGTTCGGCTGGAAATATGGTCTTGCAGCAACCTGGATAGGGTTAGGCAACGCCTTGATAGGATCGCTTCTTGCCTGGAGGATTCTCGGTCGTCGCACCAGACTTATGACACAGCACCTTCAAAGCGCGACAATGCCTGACTTCTTCGGTCAGCGTTTCGGCTCAGGGGCACTGAAAATAGCAGCATCAGTGATAGTGTTCATATTCCTTATCCCTTACACCGCGTCGCTTTACAACGGGCTTTCCCGTCTGTTCACAATGGCGTTCGGCATTGACTACGCGTGGTGCGTGTTCGGAATGGCAGTACTTACCGCAATATATGTGCTGGTCGGGGGATATATGGCTACCGCAATCAATGATTTCATCCAAGGGTTGATAATGCTCTTCGGTATTTGCGCTGTGGTGGTCTCTGTCCTGAAATTCAACGGCGGGTTTACAGAGGCCATACAAAGTCTGTCACAAGTAACTTCCGAAAGCGCCCCGGCTCTTTCAGGAGCATTCGTATCGTTCTTCGGGCCGCAGCCGCTTTATCTTTTGGGCGTAGTGCTTCTGACATCCCTGGGAACCTGGGGCCTGCCGCAGATGGTGGGTAAGTTCTATGCTATCCGCGATGAAAACGCTATCCGCAAGGGAACTTTCATATCGACGGTATTCGCCTTGATTGTGGCCGGTGGCTGCTATTTCCTTGGAGGGTTCAGCAGGTTGTATTCCGGGGCTATCGAGTATACTCCCGCCGGTACACCGATATACGACAGCATCGTACCGTCGATGCTCGCCTCACTTCCTGACGTCATCATTGCCATAGTGATAATCCTCGTTCTTTCAGCCTCAATGTCCACTCTGTCTTCATTGGTGCTCACATCCGGCTCCACTTTCACTCTCGACATAATTGACCCTGCAGTGAAGAAAAGTCGCGGAAGAGGAATGCAAGAGAAATCACAGCTTCTGAGCATAAGGCTCATAGTTCTTTTCTTCATTGCAGTATCCTCTGTGCTTGCAATAGTTCAGGCAAAGAGTTCCGTAACATTCATAGCTCAGCTTATGGGCATTTCCTGGGGCGCTCTGGCAGGGGCGTTCCTCGCTCCTTTCCTTTACGGCCTGTATTGGAAACGTACCACAGCGGCGTCTGTATGGTGCAGTTTCATCAGCGGCGTGGTTGTGATGTGTATCTGTATGTATTGCACCCTGTCCGGAAATACGTTCATCTCACCTTACTTCTCCTCACCAATCAATGCAGGTGTCCTTGCAATGGTGATGGGACTTGTCATCGTCCCTGTCATCAGCCTCTTCACTAAAGTCAAGGACAAAGATAAGGTTGCCAGGATGTTCGACTGCTACGAACGGAACGTTACGGTAAGAGCAAGTTCGTCTCTGAGCGAGAATGAACAATAAACAACAATGATAACAATAAGAGCCTGTTTTGAAATGATTCCAAGACAGGCTCTTAATTTTAAGTGCTGAAAGCCGCTACTTCAACAGCGCAAGGGTGTCCTTTATACGATGCAGAGCTTCGGTGATGTTTTCGTCAGATGTGGCGTAACTCATCCTGAAGCATTCCGGAGAGCCGAAGGCGTCACCGCCTACGGTCGCAACGTGTCCGACTTCCAGAAGGAACATCGCAAGGTCAGTGGAATTTCCAATCACACGGTCGCCATACCTCTTGCCGAAATATGAAGAACATTTCGGGAAGAGGTAGAACGCACCTTGAGGAACATTGACTTCCAATCCCGGGATTTCTCGGGCAAGACTTACGATGAGGTCGCGGCGGCGCTGGAAGGCCTGCCTCATAGCTTCAACACAGTTCTGATCCCCGTCCCACGCAGCCTGTGCAGCCATCTGACTTATCGAGCAAGGCCCACTGGTATACTGGCTCTGAAGCATATTGCAGCCTTTTGCTATCCACTGCGGAGCAGCGATAAAGCCTATTCTCCATCCCGTCATTGCGTATGCTTTGCTGACTCCGTTGACGATTATTGTCTTGTTTTTCATTCCCGGTACAGTGGCAATCGAGGCATGCCTGCCACAGTAGTTGAGGTGTTCATATATCTCATCGGAGATTACATAAATATTCTCGTGCTTGAGTATGACATTTGCCAGAGCCTCAAGTTCTTCCGCTGAGTAGATTGACCCGGTAGGGTTGCAGGGTGAACACAGGACAAGCAATTTAGTCTTCGGAGTAATAGCTGCTTCAAGCTGTTCAGGAGTAATCTTGAAGTCAGCTTCAATAGCGGTATCCAGATAAACAGGAACTCCTTCTGCCAGAATGACCATCTGTGGATAGCTCACCCAGTATGGCGCAGGAATTATGACTTCATCGCCTTTGTTGAGCAGTGCAAGCACCGTGTTGGTGATGCTCTGCTTGGCCCCGTTGGATACAACTATCTGAGAGGGCTCGTACTCCAAACCGTTCTCTTTCAAAAGTTTGTTGCATATTGCCTTCTTCAGGCCGGAATAGCCGGGTACCGGAGAATAATGGGTGATGTTGTCATCTATCGCTTTCTTTGCTGCATCTTTTATTGCATCGGGAGTATTGAAGTCAGGTTCTCCCACTGACATATTTATCACATCAATGCCCTGCTCCTTGAGTTCGGCGCTTTTTGCACTCATAGCAAGCGTTGCGGACGGTGCGAGTGCATTCAGGCGGTCAGAAAGAATATACGAATCCATATTAAGACAGATTTTTTAAGTTTTCTAATTGACAAACAGTTGTGTTACCAGATAATGACACGGTCTTCTTCCGGTCTCCACATCTTGTCCCCTTCCTTGATGCCGAAAGCATCGAAGAAGGTCTGCAGGTTACGGACTGATACGTTCACCCGGTTGTTGCCAAGGGAGTGAACGTCAATGAGAGTCCTGCGCTGAATCTCTTCGTCAGTGATGTTCTGCGCCCATACTGCGGCGTACGCGAGATAGAAACGCTGCTCGGCAGTGAATCCTTCGAGCGGTGCAGGATGGTTTCCTCCGAATGAGTTCTGCATTGCGGTGTAAGCTATTCTCAAACCGCCCTGGTCAGCAATGTTCTCTCCAAGAGTGGCTGCTCCGTTGGCGAATACTCCCGGCAGGACTTCAACCTGGTTGAACTGGTCGATGAGTTTGGCGGTCTTTGCCTTGAATGCTGATGCATCCTCTTCAGTCCACCAGTTGTCCATATTTCCGGCTTTGTCGAATAGGCGTCCCTGGTCGTCGAATCCGTGGGTCATCTCGTGACTGATTACAACACCGATGGCACCGTAGTTCACTGCATCGTCTGCATCTGAATTGTAGAACGGCGGCTGGAGGATTCCGGCAGGGAAGCAAATCTCATTGGTGGTAGGATTGTAGTATGCGTTCACTGTCTGTGGTGTCATATGCCATTCCTCTCTGTCCACCTTCTTTCCGAGTTTCGACATATTGTCTTCGAAGTACCATCTTGAAGCGTTCATCAGATTCTCGTAGTAACTCAGGTTTTTGTCGATTTCAAGAGTTGAGTAGTCCTTCCACTTGTCAGGATATCCGATCTTGATGGTGAAAGCAGCCAGTTTTTCCTGAGCCTTCGCTTTCGTCTCTTCGCTCATCCATTCAAGGTTGGCGATATGTTGTGAAAGAGCAGACTGGATATTCTTGACAATCTGCAACATCCTTTCCTTGTCGGATTCAGGGAAATATTTCTTTACGTACATCTCTCCGACTGCCTCACCGAGTATTCCGTTAGGAACTCGCATTGCCCTCTTCCAGCGTGGCTTCTGCTCCTTGACTCCTGCCATCTGCTTTGAGAAGAATTCGAACGAAGCCGTGTAGAAATCATCGCTTATGCTTCCGCAAGCATCGCTCAGAAGAGATGCCTGAAGATAATGTTTCAGTTTTGCAGGGTCAATATCCTTTACCATAGCATTTATGGCACTGAAATATGAAGGTTGCTCGACAATCAGTTTCGACTGCTCTTCAATCCCGAGGGTTTTGAAATACTCTTCAAGACAAAGATAAGGATACGCCTTGAAGAGTTCGGTGCTGCTCATCGGATTGTACTGTGCCTCGACATCGCGCTGCTGGACCATTGACCAGTAAGGCTCGGCAATGGCCATTTCAACTTCGAAAGCGTCGGCTGCTATCTGTGCAGCATCCTCATATCCGGCAAGTGTGAAGATTCTTTCGAGGAATGACTTGTACCCCTCGCGGAGAGCTTCGTGTTCAGGAAGCAGGTAATAGTCACGGTTGCCCATTGCGATACCGCTTTCACCTATGTAGAGGATTTCATCGTCGCTCGACATCATATCGGCAGCAACGTATGTTCCGAAGATGCTCCCTATTCCGACCTTCGCACAGTCGGCGCTGGCTGTTATGAAGTCTTCAACTGACGCGATTCCTTCGAGTTGGCGGAGATAAGGAAGCACAGGCTCCACGCCTTCTTTGTTAAGACGAAGTGAATCAAGCCCCTGGGTGTAGAGGTCGGCTATTTTCTGTTCAACTGAACCTGGCTTGGCTTTGAGATTGGCCAAACCGCTGAAAAGGTCGTTTAGTTTGATTTCGTTGTTCTCAGCAAGGACATCGAAAGCTCCGTAACGCGAGAATTCGGCCTTGAGAGGGTTGTTCTTCTGCCATCCGCCGGTAGCATACTGATAGAAATCTTCGCCGGGTGAAACGGCAAGATCAAGGTTTTCAGGGTTGATGGCAGGTGTTTTAGCCTGCTGGTTGCAGGAAACTGTGACAGACAATGCCATAGTGCATACAATTAAATAGTAGATAATCCGTTTCATAGAATAAGGTCAGGTTCTAAGCCATATATGAATACGACAAAGGTAATCATTTTGAAACCTGTTTGTTGTGGATAGGGGCAAAAAACAGTAACTTTATCAAGAAGGCCCCAAAGTCAGCTTGACTTTGAGGCCATACTAGAAAGACAGGATATTGCAATACAATTATCTGTCCATATCTTCAATGAACTTAGCCAGTGTTTCGGCTGCATTGCCAAGATAGAGGTGTACACCCTCTTTCCTTGTGTAGATAGGGTTCTCCACACCGGCATAGCCCGGTTTGAGGTCAAAGTTGAATACGAAGATATTCTTGCAGTCGTTCACGTTGAGTACAGGCATACCGTAGATAGGTGTGCCGACAGCTGTTGATGCGGCAGGGTTTGTCACATCGTTGGCACCTATGACTATGGTCGCATCGGCATCCTTGAACTCCGGATTGATGTTGTCCATTTCATAGAGGTCTTCATAGTCCACGTCGGCTTCGCAAAGGAGCACATTCATGTGCCCCGGCATACGACCTGCGACAGGATGGACTGCATACTTGACTTTGGTACCCCCTGCAACAAGCTTGTCGGCAAGCCTCTTGACAGTATGCTGTGCCTGGGCGATCGCCATACCGTATCCTGGTACGATAATCACTTCTTTGGCGCCTTTCAGCTTCGGTGCAGGATTCTCCTCAACTGCAGGTGCAGTTTCCGCCTCCGGCTCCGGGGCAATCTCTTCTTTGATTTCTTCCTCAGCTTCAACACACTCTGCTGCAGGTGCCTCAGGAGCTGGTTGCGCAGCAGTTGCTTCCGGTGCCGGGGCAGCAGTGGTCTTGCCTGAAAGAATGGCTACCAGGCTACGGTTCATGGCCTTGCACATAATCTGAGTCAGAAGCAGACCTGATGCGCCCACAATTCCTCCGACTGCGACAAGCAGCAAGTCACCGATTGCAAGACCGGCGATTGCGCCTGCCACTCCGCTGAGAGAGTTCAGCAGGGATATGGTGATAGGCATATCGGCACCACCAACCTTGAGTGAGAAGAGCAGGCCGAAAGTGATTGCGGAAAGTGCAATTGCGATGAAGTCGATTATCATTGCGGTCTGGTCCGAAACTTCAGCCGACGCGAAGATAATGTATATCACAATGGCTGCAATCATCGTTATTGCGGAAGCAATCTGTCTGAAACCGTGATTCTTGATGATAACCGGCTTCTGTGGAAGAATCCTGTGGAGCTTGCCGGCGGCAACGAGGCTGCCGAGCAGCGTCACCATACCGATGGCAAAGGCAAGCGAGGCGGTAGTCTTCTCGAAATACCCGAGACCGGCTCCAATGCCGAACATTGCGAAAGCACCTACGAGAGCGGATGCTCCACCGCCCAGACCGTTGAACAGAGCCACCATCTGAGGCATCTGAAGCATCGATACCTTAGCGGCAAGCACGAGGCCTGTTATCAGACCCGCAGCAAGTCCTGCGAATACAGGCCATACGGCGCAGATACTGTTGCCGGTGAACACATTGCCTCCTGAATAGACGACAGTGAGGATTATGGCAATCAGCATACAGACAGCGCTGATGCGGTTACCTATCTTGGAGTAGGCAATCTTGCTCATCAGTGCGATTCCGCCGAGGATTCCGCAAGAGAGTACGGCCGACAGGATGATGTAAGCTGTATGGATGCCTGATGTGCTGAATTTCGTGAAACAGAAGATGACAGCAAGGATGGCACAGGCGGCCACGACAAGTGCGGTATATATGGCGCACTGCCCTTTTGCCCGGTTCTTCGCTATCATCGACAGCATCCTGTCGGTGACTGCGAATCCTCCTGCTACGTTTACCATTGCGAGAGCTACAGCCAGCGCACCCAGAATGGAAACGGTGATGCGCCCGGCGGGCGTATCACCATAGAAACCAGCTGCAGTGGCAGTCATTGCTCCGAGTACGGTGACTCCGGAGAGAGCGTTCATACCGCTCATCAGCGGGGTGTGGAGAGTCGGTGGGACTTTGTTGATGAGCAGATAGCCTACGATTGTCGCCACTGCGAACACTCCCACCAGAATAAGTTGGAACGTTATGGTTGCCAGACCGAACATAATCTTTCTGCTTGTGTCTGGTTATCAGTTCAGTTTCATTGCTTCCCTTGCACCTGCGTGAACAATCTCGCCGTCCTTTGTGACGAGGATGCTCTTTACAATCTCATCGTCCCAGTCAGGAGCCATCTTGCCGTCCTTGCCGAGGAAGAGGAGAAGGTTGCAGATATTGTGTGCGAAAAGCCAGGTAGAAGAGGTAGGAAGCTGTCCCGGGATATTCTTGATACCTTCGATGGTGACATTGTGCTTGATGTCCCTCTTGCCCGGAGTTGTGATGGCGCAGTTACCACCCTGGTCAATGGAGATGTCCACGATTGCTGAACCAGGTTTCATTGAAGCCACCATTTCGTCTGTAAGGAGCACCGGAGCCAGCTGGCCCTGAAGCAGTGCAGAACAGAAGATGATGTCAGCGTTCCTGACAGCCTCGGCGATGTTCTCTCTTTCCTTTACGAGCCACTCGTCCGGGAGCCTCTTGGCATATTCCACAACACCTACTTTGCGTACTGCGATATCCTCAGGAACTCCGCAGTCCACAATCTTTGCACCGAGGGACATTGCCTGCTCGCGTGCAGAAGGACGGATATCAACGGCAAACACTCTTGCACCGAGGCCCTTGGCTGTAGCGACAGCACGCAGACCGGCCACACCTGTTCCAATTACGAGTACGTTTGAAGGCTGAACCATACCAACGGCAGAACCGATGAGAGGACAGAACTTAGGAATGTCGCTCGCTCCCATAAGGATACCCTTGTAACCTGCGCAGGTGCTCATTGATGAGAGCGCGTCCATTGACTGTGCGCGAGGAATACGAGGCACACCGTCGAGTGTGAGTCCGATGACTCCGTTGGCAGCCATCTTCTTGACCATCTCGTGGTTCACCGGAGCTGCGGGATGAATGAAAGTGATAAGGTACTGGCCCTTATGCATCATATCGATTTCGGCCTTGCCTTTTGCCTCGTTGAAGAGAGGCTCCTTCACCTTGAGGATGACTTCGGCCTTGTCATAGATTTCCTGCGGGTCATCGACGATGGTTGCACCTGCCTCGGCATACTGCTTGTCGAAGTAGAATGAGCCTTCTCCGGCACCTTTTTCAAACAATACAGTGTTTCCTGCATCTACCATTTTCTTGACTGTGTCAGGAATGGCGGCAACACGAGCTTCGTCGTGCATGATTTCTTTTGGAATACCAATAATCATAGTAATTTAAGATTTAATGTATTAGTTGTGTGATATATTCAGTTGGGATTTCTATTTACGGCCTTCCTGCTCCTGCCTTTCGAACTTCAGCTTGTTGAAGCAGTGCCGGCATATCGGCTCGTAGGTGTCTTTTTCCCCGAGTTCCACGATACGGTTGCTCTTGATAAGACGGTGGGAGTGGTTTGCAAGGTCTCCGCAGCGTACGCAGATGGCGTGTACCTTCGTGACATATTCGGCAACGGCCATCAAAGCCGGCATAGGGCCGAAAGGCTTGCCGCGATAGTCCATATCGAGGCCGGCGACAATAACGCGGATGCCGTGGTTGGCAAGAGTCTGCACCACATCCACGATTGTGTTTTCGAAGAACTGGGCTTCATCGATGCCCACGACTTCAACTCCGTCGGCGAGGGTGTGCTCCAGGATTTCAGCAGGAGTTGAGACGGGAACCGACTTTATCGAGTGAGCATCGTGTGAGACAACGTCACATTCCGAGTATCTTGTATCGATGGCAGGTTTGAAGATGGCAAGGTTCTGATGAGCGAACTGAGCTCTCTTCATACGACGTATAAGTTCCTCCGTCTTGCCGGAAAACATTGACCCACAGATAACTTCAATCCAACCCGGCTTTTTTGCGTTCTCAATAAACATTTTTGACTAATTTTGCGTTGGGAAACCGTAACAAAGATAGTAAAAAATGTCCAAATTGTTCATAGTTCCGACACCGATAGGCAATCTTGAAGATATTACCTTGAGAGCTCTGCGCATTTTGCGCGAAGTTGACCTCGTCCTCGCCGAAGACACCCGGACAAGTTCGGTGCTTTTGAACAAGTATGAGATATCCGCCCGGATGGAGAGTCACCATAAGTTCAATGAGCATAAGACTGTCGAAGCAGTCAGGGACAGGATTCTTGCCGGGATGGATGTGGCGCTGATAAGCGATGCCGGGACACCCGGAATCTCGGATCCCGGATTCCTTCTTGTACGTACTTGTGTCGAGGCCGGCATAGAAGTGGAGACACTGCCCGGAGCCACGGCATTCGTTCCGGCTCTCGTCAATTCGGGATTCCCTTGCGACAGATTCTGCTTCGAAGGTTTCCTGCCTGTGAAGAAGGGACGTCAGACCAAATTGAAGGAACTCGCCGCTGAACGGAGGACGATGATATTCTATGAATCGCCCTACAGGCTTGTGAAGACGCTGGGAGATTTCTCTACATTCTTCGGCACCGGGCGGCCGGCCTCAGTGTCGCGCGAGATATCCAAGATACACGACACGACCCATCGCGGAACGGTAAGTGAACTGTGCGCTTACTTCAAGCAGCACGAACCGAAAGGTGAGATAGTAATAATTGTAAAAGGAGGAGGAGATTATGAGGCGGGAGAAGAAGAAATCACTGTCTGAAGGCGCTTCTGACGGCATCGTTGCGCTTGTTTTTCTTGTATTGGGCTTTCAGCTCGCTCTTTTTGTCACGAAGGTGGTCAGACGTCCCTCTCTTGAGGATGCCGGACTTCAGACTGTTGTGTCGGAAGAAGGTGGACTTGAAGCCGTTGCGGATTCCGGTACATGCACCATTCCTGAGAATAAGCCTCTTCAAAGTGGCAGTACAAAAACCGTCGGGCGGTACAGCTACGAAAAGAGCTGCTACGGCGGATATTCAAGAAAGAAGGTGGAATCCAAACCGGAATCAAACCGTAAGACAAGGTGCTGCGAGTCTTTTTCTTTCGACCCAAATACCGTCACCACGGAGGATCTGGTCCGTCTCGGCCTCTCTCCGCGACAGGCGGAGGTAATCGACAATTACAGACAGAAAGGGGGAAAGTTCAGACGGAAAACGGATTTTGCGAAGATGTATGTTGTATCCGACACCTTGTTCCAAAGGCTTGAACCATTCATATCCATACCCCGGACAGAATTGAATGCCGCTGACAGCGCCGCTCTTGTCGCCCTGCCGGGAATTGGCCCCTGGTTCGCTGCGAGGATAATTGAGTACCGCGGCAGGCTCGGGGGCTTTGTCAGCATTGAACAGCTTCTTGAGATAGAAGGATTTGATGAAGAAAGATATCACGCTCTTGAAGAGTATGTGACGGTGGATTCCACGCTTGTGGAGAAGTTCGATGTATGGACGGCTACGGAGGAGCGTCTCTCACTGCATCCATATGTGGGGGAGAGGACATCCCACGCCATATCACGCTTCAAAAGTGTATATGACACATCTTTGTGGTCATTGGAAAAACTTGTCGATGAACATATTCTGACTTCGGAAATGATGACGGAACTGAAAAAATACTTATCTTTACAAGTTAAAAGTTACTGATATGTTGCAGTGCAATTCAATTACAAAGCGTTTCGGCGATTTCGCGGCTCTTGACGACGTTTCCATCGAAGTCCCGAAAGGAAAGATTTTCGGACTGCTGGGTCCGAACGGGGCGGGTAAGACGACACTCATCCGCATTATAAACCGAATTACGATTCCTTCGTCCGGACAGGTTCTTCTCGGTGGTGAACGTATGACGGACGAAATGGTTCGTTCAATAGGATATCTTCCTGAAGAGAGAGGCCTTTACAAGAAGATGAAGGTCGGGGATCAGGCTGTGTATTTCGCAAGACTGAGAGGAATGTCCACCTCTGAAGCCATATCCGAGCTTAAGAAATGGTTCATCAAGTTCGGAATCCAGAGCTGGTGGGACAAGAAAGTGGAGGAATTGTCCAAAGGTATGGCCCAGAAGGTCCAGTTCATCATTACGGTCCTTCACAAACCACAGCTGTTGATTCTGGATGAGCCATTCTCAGGATTTGACCCTGTGAACGCCCAGTTGATACGCAACGAGATTCTCCGCCTGCGTGACGAGGGGACGACCGTGATACTCTCAACCCACAATATGGAGTCGGTAGAGGAACTCTGCGACAACATCGCTCTTATCAACAAGTCCAAACTTGTGGTTGCGGGTGCTACAGACGAAATCCGTCGCAGATATGGCGACAACAAAGTGGAACTTGTATATACGGATGAAGAAGGACGCCATACGGAGACGGTGGACGGGGATAATGGAGACAATTCCGTGCTGCGCAATTTGATTGACCGTGGCGTTACGGTGAACTCGTACCGTGAACTTATCCCACGTATGAACGACATATTCATCAAACTGGTCAGCTGACAAAAGGAGGACGAATTATGAATCTTAAGAAAATAGGCATAGTAATAAGCCGTGAATACTCTGTAAGGGTACGGAAGAAGTCATTCATTATCACAACGATACTCACTCCTTTGCTGATTGGGCTGCTGATTTGTGTCCCTGCGGCCATAATGCTGCTCGGCGGTGAGGATACCAAGAAGGTGAAGGTGGTGGACGAGTCCGGACTGATTGCCTCGCAGCTCAAGAGCGATGAGAGTGTGGAATATGTCCTCGCCTCCGGGGAGGAAAGCGTGGAAGCCCTTGTCGATTCTTTCTTCGATACCGACTTGTATGCAGTGGTTTCCATATCACCTGTCGATGAGAAAGGCGAGGTGTCTGTCACTACATATTCCGGTGAACCGTTGAATATGGAACTCAAGATGGACATTGGAAGGGCAGTGAACAAAGTCATTGAGAACCGCAAGCTTGCCGGCTACGACATCGACAACCTTGACCGCATACTCGCCGATGTCAAGACGGACATTAAAATCAATTCGATGACCTTGTCCAAGGATGGAGATGCGAAAGAGGAATCGGTGGAGGTCTATATGATACTTGCCTACCTTATGAGCTTCCTCATATATATGTTCGTACTCCTGTTCGGCACGATGGTGATGCGCAGCGTCATTGACGAAAAGAGCAGCCGTGTGGTGGAGGTCGTAGTTTCTTCCGTAAGAAGTGTGGAACTGATGATGGGCAAGATTATCGGTGTGGCTCTGGTCGCTCTCACGCAGTTCTGCATCTGGGTGGTCCTTACCCTTCTCATCATCTTCGGCGCCGGCACCATCGCTTCCGACAAACTGGTCGAGAAGGCCGGAGGAATGGAGGCTGTGATGGCGACCGTCCAGCAATCTTCAGAAACATCTGTAAGTGCTTCTGCCTCAACGCCTGATATCGCCACTCTTCTCGAACAGGTGTCTGCCGACGGAGAAAATGACGGCATAGCTTCAGTTGTAAGGCAAGTGACGGATATGCATTGGGGATACATCCTCTTCTGCTTCCTTGCCTACTTCCTGCTCGGGTATCTGCTGTATGCCGCGATGTTCGCGGCCATCGGTGCTGCGGTGGACAACGAAGCCGATACCGGCCAGCTGCAGATGCCTGTCACCATACCTTTGATCATAGGGCTCTTCATAATGCTCCATACCTTCGAGCATCCTTCGAGCGCCCTCTCGTTCTGGGCTTCGGTCATTCCGTTCACATCGCCTATGGTGATGCTTGCACGAATCCCGTTCGGCGTTGTCCCTGTTTGGGAGCTGGCTCTCTCTCTCGGTCTTCTGCTGTTGACTTTCCTCGGCATAGCATATCTTTCTGCAAAGGTTTACAAGGTGGGAATCCTCACCTATGGAAAAAAGACCTCTTTCAAGGATATGATCAAATGGTTGAAGCAAAGGAACTGACGCTATGGATATCCTTTCTGTGACAGCCCGTCGTGTGGCTGCCGTGGTTGTCGCCGTCCTTCTTCCGGGCATTCTGACCTTTGCGCAGATTGCCTATGAATGGGTTCCTGTGCCGATGGATTCCACCTGGGATGAAATCAAGGACCCGACGGCTACACATATAATTGAAGAGTACAAGCCTTTGCTTGGGGGGCTGGATGAGATAGTCGGGTATTCAGTCGATGAATATTCAAAGGACAGACCTGAAAGCGGTCTTTCGAATCTTGCTGCAGACGTGATACTCTCCTGCGCTGAGAAGGAGACAGGCGCTCCCGTAGATATCTCGATGACGAATTTCGGCGGGATACGTACGAGCCTTCCCAAGGGAGCGGTAAGAGTCTATGATATCTACTCGATATTCCCTTTCGAGAACACTGTAGTCACATTCGATATCAAGGGAAGCGACTTGCGGAAATTCATAGCCAATATGGTATCGAGGAACAAGATTGAAGCTTTCGGAAACATAAGGATGGTTGTCGATGGAAAGAGAATCGAGAAACTTCTGGTTAACGGCGCTCCGATTGATGACAGACGCGTGTATCGTTTCGCCACTATCAATTTCCTTATGGATGGCGGGGACGGAATCACTCTCCGGGATTTGGCGATGAACTATCAGGATAGCGGAATACTTATCAGAGAAGCTATTGTGGATTATTTCAGGTCCGAGTTCAACAGCGGACCTATTGAACTGAAGAAGGACGGTCGAGTACGGATTATCAACAATTCCAAAAAAGATTCCAGACAAAGATGAAGAAGTTGTTCATAATGGTTCTGGCGCTGGTTTCAGTAATGAGTTGCGCCACTGCCCAGGATTTGGTAATCCTCCATACCAACGATACCCACAGCCAGATAGAACCGATACGCGTCGGTTACAACAAAGGGCTGGGAGGCGTTGAGAGAAGACTCCAGTATGTGAACAGCGTCAGGCAGCAGTACGGCAATGAGAATGTGCTCTTTCTGGATGGAGGGGACTACAATCAGGGAACTCCGTATTTCACCCTTGGAAGAGGATATCTTGAGGTGGAACTCTGCAATGCACTTGGCATAGATGTCGCGACTCTCGGCAACCACGAGTTCGACAATGGAATGGAGGAACTCTCCGACAGATTGAAGAAAGCCCGTCACAAGACAGTCACCTGCAATTATGATTTCAGCAACACACCACTCAGAGGAATTGTCAAGCCATACGCCATAGTGCGTCGGGGCGGATTGAAGATAGGTATCATCGGTGTGACCTCATATCTTGAAGGAGTGGTGATGAAGTCGCATACAGAAGGTCTTGTCCGTCTTGACAGTGTGGCCGAAGTCAACAGATGGGCGGACTTCCTCAAGAACCGCAAGCATTGTGACCTCGTCATCCTGCTCTCCCATTTCGGGTATCAGGGAGGTGACTATGACCGTCCTTCCGATATCTTTATGGTAGAGCATTCGCGCAATCTTGATATGGTCGTAGGTGGCCACAGCCACACGTTCCTGGCAAAGGCCAAGGAGGTGAGGGATATGGACGGCAGGATTGTCCCGATTACACAGTGCGGGGGACAAGGGACGGTCGTAGGTACCTGGAAGATTACTCTTTCTCGACCTTGATCTGTTCCAGATAGTTCTTTTCCGGTGTTGATTTGACGAAAAGTATCACTCTGAAGTTTTCTCCTCCCGCTGAAAGAGTGCCCACGGCATATTTCATAGGAGATTTGCCGCTTTTGTGGATGACGGTGAACTTTTTCGGGGTGTATTTGATGAAGAAGTTCTTCATTATGAGCTTGGCCTGGTTGCGTGTGCAACTGTTCGCGGATCCCAGTATCTCAAGTTCGAGATTGTCTGCGAACCAGGCAGAAAGGCTTTCATAATCACCGGCTTGGATGTATTTGCCGATTGGAGTGAAAACGTCTTGGGATTTATCTTGCGCGGAAGCAGGAATTATAGTGAAAAAGGCAAGGATTATACAATAGATTATTTTTTTCATTTCGTTCTGTATTGAATACAGGCGGAAAGATGCTTCAAAAATTGAGCCAAATATATGAAGGTCAAGTTGATGTTGGTAGGAAGGACTGTGGAGGAGTATCTGCGTAAGGGAATTTCCATCTATGCAGAAAGGATTCCACACTACATCTCATTCGAGATTGTAGAACTTCCCGATCTCAAGCAGACTTCATCCCTGACGCAGGAGCAAATCAAGACCAAGGAGGGGGAGATGATTCTGAAAGCACTGCGCAGCAGCGACCATCTGGTGCTGCTTGACGAGCGTGGAAAGATGTTCAGTTCAAAGGAGTGGGCACGGGATTTGGAGCAGAAAAGCGTGCGCCTCTCGAAAGATGTAATTTTTGTGATAGGTGGTCCGTACGGATTCTCGAAGCAGGTCTATGACCGGTGCGACGAGAAGATTTCGCTGTCGCCGATGACTTTCTCACATCAACTTGTGCGTGTTATCTTTATGGAGCAGCTGTACCGTGCCTGCACCATCATTAAAGGGGAACCATATCACCACGAATGAAAAGGTTTGCAACATATATCGGATGGTGGCTTCGAAAGATGAGGAATCATATCTTCGTAGTCCTGTTCAGTTTTGCCGTAATCCTCTTCGGCATATCTTTCATCAACCAGAACTATTCCCACAAGATGCACCGGCAGGTGAGAAAGGTGGAGAATGCGCTTCACAAAAGGGAGAAGATGGCTGATCACTATGCCCGTCTTGCGATTGATTACGAAAGCAACTGGGTGGGCTTCGACAAGATGCCGGAAGATATGGTGCTTTACCGCTACAAAGCAGATACTCTCCAGTCCTGGATACATCAGTTCCCGATCAATAACGATGAAACCCAGGTCTATCCTTTCAGCTACCATCTCCAGTACCTGAGCAACAGGAACGTATATTCCAAGCCGCTGGCATATATCGGAGACGGGGAGAATTTCGTGAATCTCGGTTCCGCGTGGTATGTTGTGAACACGCACAGGTCGAATGACGGCCGGATAAAGGTCATTACCGGAATAAAGGTGATGACCGAATACCCGACTTCGAACATTCCCGACAAGGTGAATCCGAAATTGAAGATGGGTAAGGGCATACGGGCGGTGAGCCTTAACAACGACGCTTCGTCCGTGGTCCGCAGCCGCTCCGGCGAACCTCTTTTCTCCTTGATTACCGAAGCGCCCGAATCCTTTGAATACGGTAACCTTACGCTCAGATGGTTCGCCCTGATTCTGCTCGTATTCACAGTGTTCCCGTTCCACTACCTGAAGAGGACCTGGAAGAGCTTCTGGGTGGCTATCATCACTTTGGCGATTGTCAGACTTTTCGCATATCTGCTGGTGGCACAGGGTATAGACGTTGGTGACATTTTCTCTCCTATGCTGTATGCCGACTCGCTTCTTATGGATTCCTTGGGAAGCCTTGTGATCAACAACGTCTCTATTGCGCTTGTGATCTACTCAATCTTCCTGATGAGGCGCGACATATATGCCAGAGCCGAAGGCTGGTCCAGAAAGAAACGCAATATCGTCATTTCCCTGATAATCGCTCTCGGATTGTCGCTGATTTGTTACATCCATTTCATCATACACTCCCTGACGGTCAATTCCAACATCGTGTTCGAAGTTTACAGGCTTGAACAGATGTCGGGCTATTCGCTTCTTTGCTACCTGAATTTCGCAATGCTCTTCCTTGCATTGCTGTTCATCATACAGATGTGTCTCTCCTTCATCAAAGGGGATTCCGCGGCGAATCTTTTCTCATGGGGCTACATAATATCTTTCGTCGCGCTGATCTCCATATTCACCGTCACCACCCTTTCTGTGTACGGACTGGAGAAGGAGTATGAAATCAACAGGGTGAGGACGAGCAAGCTTGCCATAGAGAGGGATCTGGCTCTTGAAATATACCTCAGGTCAGTGGAGCAGGACATTGCGCAGGACCGCTTCATACCGGTGCTTTCCTCTGTCGGTGCAATAGACCTTGTCCGCAACAGACTTCTCGAAAGATATTTCTATAACGACCTCTTTGCAAGATACAACGTAAAACTCACCATCTGCGGCAATGAAGACTACCTTAATGTGGGAGGTATGTCTGCCGAGCCGGTGTCCTGCCATATGTTCTATGAAGATATGGCGAAGGATTATGGAGTAATGCTCGCTCCGGATTCCCCGTTCATGTACCTCAACAACTATAACGGGTTGGCTTCCTATCTTGGTGTATTTACTTATGTGACTGATGATTATAAAGTCTTGAGGCTGTTCTTCGAAATTGAGTCGAAACTCAAGACGGACGTCATCTCCAATCCGTTCGACGTGTTCAACTCCCGTACGTCCCGCAGCGCCTCGATACCGCGCCTCTATTCCTATGCAAGGTATTCGAACGGAAGGCTCGTGACGAACGGAGGCGACTATACCTATCCGGTATCCCCGGTGACCAACTACAAGCTGGGATATATGATGGGTAACAAGAACGGATACGTCCACTTCATCAACTGCATCTCGGATGAAGATATGACCGTGATATCCCGTCCTCGCAGGCCATTCTTCCCGTATGTCGTCTCATTCTCATACCTGTTCATCTTTTACGGGCTTTTCATACTCACCTGCACTGCGGGAAGGAGGACCAACAAGCTCATTATACTTCCGCGATATTCCATAAAGCGGAAGATTACCGTCCTGATTACCGTGACGATGGTGGGCTCCCTGCTCTGTATGGGTATAGGAAGCGTGGTGTATGTGATGCGGCTCAACTCTTCCCGCAACCGCGAACTGATGGAAGAGAAGATTTATGCGGTGCAGAATACCCTATCGAAGCATTGCAAATATGCGTTGAGGTACAACGACATAAGTACACCTGAACTTTTTGCCGGAATGGAAGAGGCGTCGAAGCTCCTGCAGACGGACGTAAACCTTTATGATATTCACGGGAGTCTGATACACACCACCAACCCTGAAGTGTTCGAGCAGTTCATAGTCGGGAAGCGTATCAACAACAAGGCATATGAAGACGTTATCTTCAACAATTCACCGCGGTACATAACTGTTGAAGAGATTGCCGGAATCAACTACTATTCAGTCTATGCCCCTCTGTTCAACGAAGCGGGGGAGATGGTGGCGATTGTGAACATCCCTTACTTCGACAACAATGAAGATGTGCGCACCGCCAACTTCTCGGCGATATCCACCATCATCAACATATACCTTATCCTGTTGCTGGCAGCTGTAACCATCGCCGCCATCCTTGCCAATTCGTTTGCACGGCCTCTGGCAGAAATAAAATCCAAGATAGACCATCTGGCCCTTTCCGGAGGGAACAAGCATATCAAGTACAAGAATCTGAACGATGAACTCGGAGTGTTGATACAGTCTTACAACAAGATGGTCGATGACCTGGCCGAGAGCAGCCGTCAGCTCGCCCGCAGCGAGCGTGAACAGGCCTGGAAAGAGATGTCGCGTCAGATTGCCCACGAAATCAAGAATCCTCTGACGCCTATGCGCCTGAGCATTCAGTATCTTATGAGGATGAAGGAGCAGAATGTACCAGGTTGGGAGGAAAAGATGGACAAGGTCAGCAAATCCCTTCTTGAACAGATTGACTCCCTTTCCGAGACAGCTAACGAATTCTCGTCATTCGCACGTTTCTTCTCTGAAGATGAGACCGATGTCAATTTGAACGAACTCATTCAGGATGAACTTGTCCTGTTCGACAATCGTGAGAACATACATATACGGCTCGTTTCGTCCTGCTCTCCAAGCGTAGTTTGGGCCCGCCGGAATCCATTGTCAAGAGTGTTCGTGAACCTTGTCACCAATTCCATTCAGGCAATTGAGAATGCCTCCATCGGGAACGGAGATATAGAAATCCATCTTGATGCCGTCAAACTTGACGACCACGATGCATTCAGGGTTACGGTAGAAGACAACGGACCGGGCGTATCTGAAGAGAATCTCGGCAAACTGTTCACTCCGAATTTCACTACGAAGAGCGGCGGTACCGGACTTGGCCTGGCAATCTGCAGGAGCATAATCGAGCAGAGCGGCGGAACTATCTCCTACAGCAAGTCAGAGGCTCTTGGAGGAGCCTGCTTCACCATTCTACTTCTGGCGAAGGAAGATTTGTAGCACGCATCCCGTGTAGTCGAAATGGCTGCGCAACTTGTTTTCAAGGAACCGTTTGTAAGGGTCGCGTATGTACTGTGGCAAGTTGCAGAAGAAGGCGAATGAAGGCGACTTTGTCGGTAGTTGGGTGATGTACTTGATCTTGATGTACTTACCTTTCCATGCAGGCGGTGGATAGTTCTCAATCTCCGGCAATATTGCGTCGTTGAGCTGTGAGGTTGGAATACGGCGGGAGTAGTTGCCGTAAACCGTCGCAGCAGCGTCAAGCACGTTCATCAGCCTCTGTTTGTTCAATACGGAGGTGAACACAATCGGAATATCGTTGAACGGAGCTATCCTTTTCTGGATGGCAAGGGTGAACTCCTTCATCGTGTTTGCGTTCTTGTCAGGTACCAGGTCCCATTTGTTCACAACTATCACACACCCTTTGCGGTTGCGGATTATAAGGTTGAATATGGCCATGTCCTGTGCCTCTATGCCGGTCGTGGCATCAATCATAAGCACGCATACGTCAGAGTTCTCAATAGCCCTTATCGAACGCATCACGGAGTAGAACTCAAGGTCTTCAGTGACTTTTGTCTTCTTCCTCAAACCTGCTGTATCCACGATTACGAACTCGTGTCCGAATTTGTTGAAGTGGGAGGAAATGGCATCGCGGGTTGTACCGGCCACTGGCGTCACTATGTTGCGCTCCTCTCCGAGCAGTGCGTTTGTAAGGGACGATTTTCCTACATTAGGCTTTCCGACGATGGTCAGGCGAGGAAGACCTTCGAACGGGTCGGATTCAGCCTTTGCATCCTTGGGCAGCAGAGAAACCACTTTGTCCAGAAGGTCGCCTGTGCCGCTGCCTGTAGCCGCGGCGATTGCCAGAGGCTCTCCGAGGCCGAGGCTGTAGAACTGGTAGCTGTCGTACATCTTGTCTCCGGTATCGACCTTGTTCACTGCCAGAACCACAGGTTTTTTGCAACGGCGCAGGATACCGGCAATCTCATCGTCGTAGTCAGTGATGCCCGTTCCTGCCTCAACCATAAAAAGGACAAGGTCGCTTTCCTCTATAGCAATCATTACCTGCTTGCGGATCTCCTCTTCGAAGACGTCATCACTTCCTGAAGTGAAACCTCCGGTATCGACTACTGAAAATTCGTTTCCACACCATTCGCACTGTCCGTAATGTCTGTCACGGGTTACGCCCGCAGTCTCGTCCACAATGGCCTGACGGATGCCCACAAGCCTGTTGAACAGTGTCGATTTGCCCACGTTAGGGCGTCCAACTATAGCTACAAGATTCATTTTCGTTTCGCTCTATCAAATGGAAGGCGTTGCGTAAGCAATAACGTCTTCCTTGGTTATCTCTTTGTCACACAAAATCATAAGTCTTTCAGCCACATTCCTCAACTCCCTGATGTTGCCGGTCCACGGCAGATTCTGAAGTGCGGTCACGGCTTCAGGACGGAGTTTCTTCGGTGCCATACCCTCCGATTTGCTTATCTGGTCGATGAAGTATTCCATCAGCAGAGGAATGTCCTCTTTCCTCTCGGAGAGCTTCGGTACGTGTATGACTATCACGCTGAGACGGTGGTAGAGGTCCTCGCGGAAAGTACCTTTCTCAATCTCGGCAGTCAGGTTCTTGTTTGTAGCGGCGACTACTCTCACGTTCACGGTTATGTCTTTGTCGCTCCCGACTCTTGAAAGCTTGTTTTCCTGAAGTACCCTGAGCACCTTCGCCTGCGCTGCAAGGCTCATATCTCCGATCTCATCCAGGAAGAGGGTGCCGCCCTCCGCCTGCTCGAATTTGCCCTTGTGCTGTTTGATGGCCGAGGTGAACGCTCCTTTTTCGTGACCGAAAAGTTCGCTCTCGATCAGTTCGCTCGGGATGGCTGCGCAGTTCACCTCAATGAAAGGTGCACCTGCCCTGAGGCTCTTGTCGTGAAGCCTGCGCGCCACAAGTTCCTTGCCTGTACCGTTCGAGCCCATGATCAGCACCCTGGCATCGGTAGGGGCTACACGGTCCACCACCTCTTTAATGTGCTCTATGGCTGGAGAGTTGCCGACAATGTCATATTTGCCCTGAACCTTCTTCTTGAGTATGGTGGTCTCCTTGACCAGGGCTCTCTTGTCCGTGGCGTTCTTCAGCGTAATGAGAATCCTGTTGAGGTCCAATGGCTTTTGTATGAAGTCGAATGCTCCTTTCTTGAGGCATTTCACGGCCGTGTCTATGTCGCCGTGTCCCGAAATCATTATGATTGCACTTTCACAGCTTGCGGCAGAAAGAGCGTCAAGAACTTCGAGACCGTCCATGTTCGGCATCTTTATATCGCAGAAAATGGCGTCGAAATTACCGGAAAGAGCAGCCTCCACTCCCTGAGCGCCGTCTTCGGCGAGAGCTACAGTGTGACCTTCGAAATCCAGTATGTCCTTGAGTGTGTTGCGTATGCTCCGTTCATCATCAATGATAAGTATCTTCATGGCCGGTAGGATTGGATTTAATCTTTCTGTACAGATTCCCAATAACTTTGCAAATATAGACAATTTTTGTCTACTTTTGTGGAAAGAGATTCTTACGCTTATGACTGACATCATCATCGCCATAGACGGTCTGTCATCCACCGGGAAGGGAACCTTCGCCAAAAGGATAGCTTCAGCTCTCGACATACCGTATCTTGACAGCGGAGCAATGTACCGTGCCATCACGCTCTACGGCCTTCGCAGCGGAATAATCGAATGGAACGGAGAAATTGACCAGCATGCCCTTCAGGAGGCTCTTCTCCTCAACAGAGTGGAGCTGTCGTTCGTGAAGGGAAAGGATGGCGAAAGCCGTATCTTCCTGGGCGATGAAGATGTTTCGTTGAAAGTCAGGGAGATGGATGTCGCCCGCAACGTGAGTCCGGTATCGGCCATACCTTTTGTACGGAATTTCGTCGATGAACAGCTGCACAGGCTTGGTTCGAAAGGGTGTGTTATGGACGGGCGCGACATAGGCACGGCGGTCTTCCCTAATGCCGACCTTAAAATCTTTATGGTCGCAGACGCTTCAGTACGTGCGAGGAGAAGAGTGCTCCAGATGGAGGAATCTGGGCAGAAGGCTGATTATGAAGAGATTCTCAAGAATGTGCAGGAACGTGATTTTCAGGATTCCCACAGGGCGTTCCATCCATTGCGCAAAGCGGAGGATGCCATTGAACTGGATAATAGCGATATGACTGTGGACCAGCAGATGGTTTGGCTCGATGCCATCCTGAGGGAAAGATTTTCTTTGAGTGTGCTATGAGACTCGACGTTGAGATAGATCCCCGGTCCGGTTTCTGCAACGGTGTAGTGCGTGCTATCAACCAGGCTGAACACTATCTTGAAAACAATTCCCACCTGTACTCCCTCGGAGCCATAGTCCATAATTCCGTAGAGCTTGAACGCCTGAAGGAAAAGGGCCTTGAAATCTTGTCGGTCAATCAGTTGGAAGCCCTGAAAGATGATGTGATCCTGATCAGGGCTCACGGTGAGCCTCCGGCAACGTATTCTCTTCTCCAACGGAACAACATTCAGGTCATAGACTGTACCTGTCCTGTGGTCCTGAAGCTTCAGGAGAAAGTGCGTACGGTGTATGAAAGGATGTGCCCTCTTGGCGGACAGATTCTCATCTTCGGCAAACAGGGCCATGCTGAAGTGAACGGCCTTGTGGGTCAGACCGGCGGCGCGGCGATTGTGATAGACTCGGTGGAGTCTGCTTCAAATGTGGATTTCAACCGCCCTGTCGCACTCTTCTCGCAGACCACCAAGGACCCGGTTGAATATGCTGCTGTTGCTGAATATGTGCGTTCACGCCGGCCGGACGCAGAAATATACGATACGATATGCCGTCAGGTAGCTCAACGCCACAAATATCTCGTGGATTTTGCATCAAGCCATTCAATGATAATATTTGTCAGCGGTCGGGAAAGTTCCAACGGCAAAGTGCTTTTCGAACTCTGTAAAAGTGTGAACGAGCGTACTTTCTGGGTGGAAAACACTGATGACATCAATCCCGGATGGATGCACGATGGAGACCGTATCGGTATTTGCGGAGCTACTTCCACACCGAAATGGCAGTTAGAAGAAATTTTTGTATATTTGCGTGGTTTATCTGAAAATCAATAGAAAATCTGAACTAACAAATCTATATATGGCAACAACAGCTGATTTCAAAAACGGCCTCTACATCGACTTCAACGGCAAACCTTGCTCAATAGTATGGTTTCAGCACGTAAAGCCTGGCAAGGGCCCTGCTTTCGTAAAGACAAAACTTCGCAACCTTGAAAACGGACGTATCCTTGAGAAGACCTTCTCAGCAGGTGAACGTATCGAGACTATCACCGTGGAACATCGTGAGTATCAGTTCCTTTATGGTGACGAGGACGGATTCAGCTTCATGTATACCGAAACATACGACCAGATTCAGCTTCCTAAGGACCTCGTAGAGAACGCTGACCTTATGAAGGAAGGACAGATTGTGGAGATGGTGTTCCACGTTGAAGGTGAAGATGAAAGGTGCCTTACCTGCGAGCTCCCTACATACGTTGAACTTGAAGTGACCTACACAGAGCCTGCAGTGAAGGGCGATACCGCTTCTACCAACGCTCTTAAGGAAGCTACCCTTGAGACCGGTGCCATCATTATGGTTCCTCTCTTCATCAACCAGAACGAAGTCATCCGCGTGAACACCGTTGACCGTTCATACGGCGAGCGCGTCAAATAGTTCGTCTTACTGACAATTTACACAATACAGGGCAGCCTGATGGGGGCTGCCCTGTATTGCTTTGCTTTTGCGCCCAATAAGGTATGGTGTTTTTTGGGCCGGCTTCTTTATTGTGAGATATCGCTAATCAAGGTTGTCTTGCCTTCAGACACCGCTGAAGGTTTTGGATGGTACGGCTCTCGGCGTTGGACGTATCAATGGCCTTCTGCTCGTATGCTCTTATCAGGCGGAGGGGAACATTGGATATCTCTGACAATTCCTTCTGGGTGATGTCATTAAGTTTCCTCAGGCGTTTGATCCAATGAGGTGAAGAATTCAAATGGGTCTTGACTATTTCATCAGCCCTTTCACAGAAGACGGACAGGTCTGCTTCATGCAGAGGGTAGAACATTGAGATGACGCTGCACATATCGAGCCCCAGTCTTGAAAGTTGCTTGAACGAAAGAGCGGACAGCCACTGGTAGTAAGAAAGTGTCCATCCGGCCCAATACTCAGGCGACGATATTGAAATGCCACTGTCACAAGAGTCAATGTCACTTCCCGTGCATCTCATCACCTCGCGTGCCAGTTCCACACCGGATTTTCCCGCTATACAGGCAACGTCGCCTCTGGAGAAACGGTCGGCGACGCCACTGGAAAGAAATCTTGCACAAAACTCCTCCGCAGGGCAGCCGAGAGTATTGACAGCCCAGTCCATCATAGCTCCGGCCGTCTGCATCGCATCGTCAAGATATATCTTATTGTAAGCGTTCATTGTCGTTCTTCCAGTCTTGTCTTATGATATCCAGAACGAAGATTGCATCTTTGGCATTGTCTTCATCCAGCAGTTTGAGGTAATCCTCACGCGCCTTGCGATCACGGGTGCTCCTTCTGATATAGTACTCTTCTCCGTTTGCCGGTACCGCTTTTCCCATTTCCAAACAGATTATTCTGGTATGGCAATATATTTACGGAGGCAAGCTCACCTTCGCTCAAATCTGCTACACTACTGATTGCGTCCGTGAGGCGGCGTAGCGCCTTGGGCTCCTTATTTGAGATATGCTACGCGGTCGGGGTGCTTGCCTTGTGGGTTGAAGCTTTTGTAGTAGGATTGGATCTTCCGAAGGTCGGCTTCGGCATCATCCGAAACTTCGAAGCGCGGGCCGTAGGAAATTTCTTTTCTTGCCCATTCGAAATGGCCGAGATAAACAGGGACTCCGGACTCGTGAGCGATTGCATGAAATCCTAACTTCCAGTGAGCTACAGGCTTGCGTGTCCCTTCAGGCGAGAGAGCAAGATGGATGTGCTCCTTCTCCTTGAAGATACGAATATACTCTTTCAGGATGCCTGCGCCGTGCGCCCTGTTAACAGGGATTGCGCCAAGACTCTTGAGAATCGGCCCGAGCGGCCACTTGAAGAACTCCTTCTTCACGAAAACGTTCATCCTGTCGCCCATCGCCCGGGTGTAGAGGAAGAAGATGAAGAAATCAGCAATGCAGGTGTGCGGCACGCCAAGCACCACGCATTTCTCCTCCCTGGGAGGCTCAACCAAAAGCATCTTCCATCCTAAAACCTTGCACAGCAGAAACTTTGCAACCTTCGCGTTCATCACTGTTCCTCCTCGACGTTGTTGATGTCGGACCGCAGGTTCATACGGATGAATTTCTGCCGCATAGGTGTATTGTTTCCCATATAGAACTCTATGATGTCGCTGATCTTGTCCTCACTTGTGAGCCTTACAACCTCAAGCCTCATATCTTCTCCGATGAAGCCCTTGAACTCGTCTGGAGAAATCTCTCCAAGGCCTTTGAAGCGGGTTATCTCAGCACCCTTGCCAAGTTTTTTCAACGCGGCTTCCTTCTCCGTCGAACTGTAGCAGTAGAAATTGTTCTTCTTGTCACGAACTCGGAAGAGAGGTGTCTGGAGGATATATACGTGGCCGGCGCGCACCACATCCGGATA
>JAGHVK010000106.1 GCA_018064345.1 Candidatus Cacconaster merdequi | reverse complement strand
TGAGAGCTCTCTCAATGTTTTCGCCTTCTTTGATAGGTACGATAATCATAAATGCATACACCTCCTTTTTCAGGTTGCAAATGTATGAAAAAAACTTATATTTGTATGCTTTGCAATAAAAAAATTACTGGAACTGTTGAGAAATCGCGTATGGCCATAATCGAAAATTTCATTGATTATCTTCGGATTGAGAGGCGGTATTCCAAGAGGACGGTTGAACTTTACCGGAAGGCAGTGGAGGAGTTCGAGGAGTATGCAGCGTGCGAGGGGCCGGAAGCATTGACTAAACTGGCACTGAGGGGATTCATTGCTAGTCAGCTTGAATTGGGGCTGTCGTCGAAGAGCGTGAATCTGAAGATTTCGGCGCTGAGCACCTATTGCAACTTCCTTGTCCGCTGCGGGGCGCTCAAATCCAACCCGATCAAGAGCATTCCAAGGCCGAAGAACGAGCGTCCTATTCCGAAGTTCTACACCGAGGAGTCGCTGGAGAACTATTTCGAGATGAGCGCAAAACTGCTGGAGGAGAGCGCAGGCACGGACGGAAGGCCGGATTTCGTAAGGATGCGCAACAGGATGATGATGATGGTCCTGTACATCACGGGGATGCGCCGAGCGGAACTCTGTTCGCTCAGGGAGATCAATTTCGACGCTTCACGGCGCAATTTCCGGATTGTCGGGAAAGGGAACAAGCCGCGTGAAATTCCTCTTCCTGCTTTGATTTGTGAAGAAATAGTGCTATATTTGAATAGAAATAGGGAGGAAAACCCGCATAACAGCGAAGGATATTTCTTCCTCACCGACAAAGGGAACCCGCTTTACCCGGCCTTCGTGAACAATGTCGTGAAGAAGGAACTTTCGGGACTTGAGGGTTTTACCGGGAGGAAGTCCCCTCACCTGCTCAGGCATTCCCTGGCGACGCACCTTTTGAACCGCGGGGCCGACCTGTTCAGCATAAAGGAAATGCTCGGGCACTCCTCCCTGGCGGCAACGCAGATTTATACGCACAACTCTTTCGAACAGTTGAAAAAGACATATATAACCGCTCATCCAAGAGCAAAAAACGGAGGTAATTATGGAAATTAAAGTTCAGTCCATCAAGTTTGATGCAGATCAGAAACTGCTTGAATTCATTGACAAGAAAATCGGCAAGATCAACAAATTCTACGAAGAGATAATCCGTACTGAAGTGAACCTCTCATTGCTCGCTGACCCAAAGAACAAGAATGCAAAGGTACGCGTTTTCATTCCGGGGAATGAAATAGTTGTGGAGCGCAACGCCGACACTTTCGAGAACGCAATAGTGGAATGTGCAGGTGTGCTGAAGGACCTTCTCGTATCGGAGAAAGAGAAGAGGATGAAAGCTTAGAGCCTGCTGTCAGAAGAGCTGCAGCAACTCCTCCGGAGTTATGCCGCAGAAGTAGTCGTCGGATGCCAGAAGAGAAAGGCGTCCGGCGATTTGTTTCTTGTCGTGAGGACAGCCGCACAAGGCATCGCAGACCTCCTTGGTAGGCCTGCGGAAGAAGTAGTCACCGAAAATCTGTGCACTACGTATAATACCCTGTTCCACATTGAGATAGACTTCAATCATCCCGGACGGGAACTTCTGGCATTTGGAGAAGGTGTACTTCGGCGACTTCCCGTAGTTCCATTCGTCGGTGGAATACTTCTCGCGTGCAAGACATTCTATCGCCTTGATATCTTTTTCAGTGAATTTGTATGGAGTGCACTCGCGGCCGATGGTTTCGCTCAGATAAGAGATAAACTGTTCGACGGACATCTTTTCAGGAAGATGTTCCGAAATATTTGTGACGCGGCTTCGGTTAGATTTGACGGCCCGCCCTGTGAATTTCTCTTCCCGGGCACGCAGGGCGCCGGCAAGGTTGTTCATAGAGGCACTGAAAAGGAGCGTTCCATGCTGAAGGATACGGCCTCGGTGGATGCAGACAGCATTACCTGAGAATTTGCGGGAGTCTATTACAAGGTCGTTGCGGCCTTCAAGCCGTGCATCAACGCCAAGGTTCCGGAGGGCGGAAAGAATTGGGGCTGTGAATCGTCGGAACATTGCGGATGTATCCTCTCCTGCGACGGCTGCATCCACAAAGGTGAAATTGACGTTGCCCAGGTCGTGGAACACGGCTCCTCCGCCTGTAAGCCTGCGGACAACCTTTATGCCGTTGCTGCGGACATAGTCAGAATCTATCTCTGCGAGGGCATTCTGGTTACGACCTATTATCACGGACGGCTCGTTGCGCCAGAGGCGGAATACTGGTTTGTTGATAGATTTGAGAAGGTACTCTTCCTCAGCAAGGTTCCAAAATGGGTCTGTGGTCGTGTCTATTACGCAGTACATCAGGATGATTCTCTCCAGGTTCCGTTTATCTGCCTATTCGCCCTTGTTCAATGTGTTCCAGAGCAAATCCTTGAGTTGCGGGATTCCCTCTCCTGTTACCGAAGAGA
>JAGHVK010000076.1 GCA_018064345.1 Candidatus Cacconaster merdequi | reverse complement strand
TTATTTCAGCAGAGTTGCGCGAGAAACTTCCATTTCTGACTTGAGAGCATCAAGCTGACCTTTGAACTGATCTACGCTGATGGCATCAATCTTTGTAAGAGGCTGGATAGTCTCGTTAAGATATGCATACTCAGAATCTACGTTTGCAAGATCCTCGACAGCAAGAGTAAGAAGGACAACATCCCAAGTGAAATCAGTTACTGACTGATCGTCGAAAGCAGCGATGAACTTGTCTGAGTTCTGGCTTACGATGAACATCTGCTCAACGAGAGCTGCCGATACGGTCTCCCAGAAGAGGTTTTCACGCTCGTTTTTCTTTGACTCCTCATAGAAAGAGTTGATGGATTCCTTGAGTTCCATACCCTCAGAGAAAGCCTTCAATGCAGGATCGTTCACGTCAGAGTAGAGTTTTGCAAGAGCAGCGTTGTATGAATCCACAGGCATTCCATAGAGCTTTGCGATTTCAGAATCAATAGCGATAACTGCGATTGCGCGGTACTTCTGAGAAAGAGTCTGAAGGTCGTTGGCGATTGCAGGGTCAGCAAGATATTCAGGCTTTACCTGTTTCTCCTTATCAGAAAGAACAATCTTACCATCCTTTACAGATCCGAGGATTCCTACAGGGTTGATCTTCACGAGTTCGTTTGCGAGAGAGTCAAGGTGAACCTTGATGAGAGCTTCTGCCTGAATCTGAGCTTCAGTCTTAGTTTCCGGATTCTCCTGTTCAGCGGCTTTGTTGCGCTGTCCGCAAGAAGCAGCCAATACAAGGCAAAGTGCTGATGCGATGATGATTGATAATTTTTTCATTTTTTTAGTTATTGATATTATTAATATTGTTTCCTTAATCTTTCCGGGATGTTGGCAAGGAGTACCAACGTCAGGAGCAGGCACATAAGCAGAAGGATGCAAGTGTCAAACCACAGCGTAGGTATCTTTGTATTTCCAAGTACTTTCACAGAACTGTAGAACGGTGCGCGACCATTCCGGCTTACCGGAGTGAGGTATATCGTACCGACACGGGGAACGAAATGACCGTTCACCAAGTCAATCTGGCTCCCGGAGCCGGCGCCTGTCACGAAGTTCTCCAACTGGAGGTTGTAACTGCGTTTCTTGATGCTCACTATCTCGGCACTGCCTCTTTCGTCAATCATCTTCGTGAGAATCTTGTCCTTGCGGAGCGTCAGCTTGTTGCCGATTGAAGACAGAACTGACTTTGCTTCAGAAAGATACTGAGAAAGGGACTCATAACTGAAATCGCCGTCATACCGTATTCCGCATACATTCTCGAGACGAGGGAGGTTTGTACGAAGTATATCCACCCTTGAAGAGGCGTCAATTCCCCTGGCCATCTCATCCGCCATAGTCTCCATCTGGGACTCAAGTTCGTAGATGTAAGCCTCGTGGAAGAAGAAAGCCTCACCTCTTTCGCGGTCTATGTCGAAGAAATCCTTTTCGTAGTCGTTATAGCAGAAAGAGCCGACAGCTATTGCCTCGAAAGCCCAGCGCGAAGGGATTACGTCACCTATGAGTGGAACATTGTCCGTAGTGCTGTCGCCATTGAGGTCAGAGAACGGAACCACCAGACCGCACAAAAGAATCTGAGGAATCAACAGAATCGGGATACTTATGTATATGGATACCACAGAACTCAGGCACTGCGACATCAGAAGTCCGATGAGATTCGACAGAAGCGACGAAACGAACAGTATCATCCACCACATCAGGAACATTCCGTGGAGTCCCATCACCAGGTTGCCCACAACGATGAAAAGAGCAGTCTGCACGAGGGACACCATAGCCGAATAGACTATCTTGCTCCATATATAACTTCCGTAGCTGAGATTCAGGAACCTCTCTCTCTTCAGCAGGGTACGGTCACGTATTATTTCTTCGGCACTTCCGCTCATTCCGAGGAACGTTGCAACAATCACTGCCATGAAGAAATAGCTGACAAGGTTCTTGTTCTCCATCACAGTGTATCCTGAAAGAGGAGCATAATGGGTGAGCAGGCCACAGATAAGCGCCAGTACCGGAGCCTCCAGCAGGGTGATGAGGAGATATTGTCTGTTTGTGAGTTTCGACTTGATGTTCCTTTCGAGGAAAATCAGGAACTGCTTGAAAGCGCCCGGTTTCTTCTGTCCGGAATCCGGTATGCCGCTCACCTTCGGTTCCTCTTTCTCTTTGTCAGAACGGTCGGAAAGATACATTTCGTGCCACTGCTGTGGGGAAGTCTTCCTTTCAGTGCTCGGACGGCCGCTGCTGTCCAATGCCTTCTCATCTATGATGTTGAGCACTATTTCCGGATTCACGTTGCCGCATACAGGGCAGGTGCTCGCATCGGAGTCGGCATAGTTGGCGGCACGTTTGAAATATGTGACAGCCTCGATAGGGTTTCCGTCGAATACAGGATAACCGCCCTTGTCGAGAAGCCAAAGTCTGTCGAAAAGTTTATAGACATCACTTGATGGCTGGTGTATGTTCACAACCACAAGCTTGCCCTTGTTGGTCTGGTCCTTCAGCAGACCGAGCACATTCTCGGTGTCGGCTGAGGAGAGACCTGAGGTAGGTTCGTCAAGGAACAGCACAGCAGGCTCGCGAATTAGTTCGAGGGCTATGTTGAGACGTTTGCGCTGTCCGCCTGAGATGGTCTTGTTGAGAGGCGATCCGACAACAAGGTCGCTGGCGTGGTCAAGGCAAAGGTCGCGCAGGACTGCCATCACTCTGTCGTGAAGTTGCTCTTCCGACATTCCGTCGAAGCACAGACGAGCCGTATAGTAGAGGTTCTGATAAACCGTGAGTTCCTCGATGAGAAGGTCATCCTGAGGCACGAAACCAATCATTCCCCTGGCGCTCTGTTCGCTGATAGGGTGACCGTTTATGGTAAGCGTGCCGCTTTGAGGAGCAATCGTCCCATTCAGGAGCGAGAGGAGGGTCGTCTTTCCGGTACCGCTGCCACCCATTATGGCGACAAGTTCCCCGCTCTTGATGGTGAAAGAGAAATCGTGCATTCCGATATCCGTTCCCGGGAAGCGGAAGTTCACGTCACGACCGCAATATACTACGCTTTCAACGGTGTCGCTGTCGTACGGCCTGTGTACTGAAGAATAATAGAGAGGTGCTCCCTTCCTGTTCTTCACCACTCCGCTCTTGTGCCATATCTGGAATACCCCGGGGACCAGCGGCATATCATCGAAGAGAACTTCGTCCTTTCCTTCGTATGTGAAGACAAGCGTGTTGTTCCCGCCAATCCACAAAGTCTTGATACAGCCATCGTATCCGCCGAACACCTGGTGGCGAACGTTGTCGTTCTCATTTCCAAGCACGAAGCTCACAAAATCCCCGAGAAGTTCGTCAGTCACTGAGAAGTGAGATGCAATCTGCTTGAAAACAGGATCATCCCCATTGAAAAGCTCCGGCTCCACGTGGCAGAACTCCATCAGGCGGAGAAGAGTCAATGCCAGTTCTTCCTGAGAGATACGGCTGCGTATCTTGCTGCATATCTGATCCACGACGCTATCCTTGTCGATGAGGTCTCCGTCATCGTAGAGAGCGCGCAAATCAGTGTACAAGTCAGTGTAAACCTTTGGGTTGCGCAGGCCGAAGTGATGACACAGGTAGCTGTTGAGCAAATCGAGTGACTTGCTGACGTCTACTCCTGACTTCGCACCGAGAAGCGCGAAGAGATTGATAAGGCCTGATAGCAAAGTGTCGTTAAGCATAGTACGCAGTCTGCCCGAATCGTAATTACGGTATTAACGTACAAAGATACTCATTCTTACAATTCAAACAAACAATCTTTTCATAAAGATATCAAAATGAAGCAAGATTCGAAAAGTCAATAGAGAAAAGATGACAATACTGGCACAGACGAAGAAGCCGGCCAAAAATTACTTTTTGGTCGGCCTCCCTCACTGAAAGGTTCATATTCCCTACGCGATGGACTCGCTTATGTAGTCCACCACCTCCCCCACCGTACGGAAAGGAGTCTGGGTCTTGAACTGGAAATTGAATTTGGTCTCTATAGCAAGAGACATAAGCAGCATCGACAACGAATCGATGCCCAGTTCGGATGCAAGCTGAGTATCCATACCCACGCCACTGACGTCAAGCTTCGGCTTGACAGCCCCGATGACCTCCTTGAGGCCCGAGAGTATCTCTTCCTTGGTCATATCAGTTCTGGTTACGTGATACTTTGAGCGAGCCGGTACGCTTGAAATCTTCCTTGCGTACTGTCACCTTTGAAATCCTGTGAGTGGAAGGAAGAGTGGCATTGATGTCAGCTACGAGCTTGTTGAAGAAAGCCTCGACCTCTTCCCAAGACTTGCCCTCGAAAGCAGGCATCTGCGGGAGAATCTGGATTGCAATGCAAGGCTCCCCGTTCAGGGTATCTTCCACAACAAGACAGTCTTTCAGTGCGTTGCACTTGTAAAAAGGTTCCTCTATGCTTTCAGGCGATACATTCTCTCCGTTAGAAAGTATGATGAGATTCTTGATACGGCCATCGATATAGAGATAGCCGTCTTCATCGAAGTGCCCGAGGTCGCCGGTCTTGAGCCAGCCGTCATCGGCAAGCACTTCAGCCGTGGCTTCAGGGTTTCCGTAGTAGCCGAGGAAGACATTGTCGCCTTTCATCCATATTTCGCCATCCACAATCTTCACCTCCTGCTCAGGATAGATTTTCCCGACTGACGTAGGACGGGTCTTCACGTCGCTGTTACCGGATGTGAGGTTTCCGCCTTCAGTCATTCCGTATCCTGCAAGAAGAGATATCCCAAGTTTGTCGAACTCCTCGATCAGACGCGGAGGCACGTTGGCGGCCCCGCCTATTATCATCTTGAGCTCACCGCCGAGGAATCCCGGACCATACATCTTGGCGAGGCCGCAGAGTATCTCGCAAAGACCCGGGACAAGCACGAGCTTTGTAGGCTTGATGACCGGCAGCTTGCTGATTGTAGCTTTCATATCTTCAGCGGCAAACCATTCGGCACCTGTGAAGAGCACTGACATCATACCTCTGATGAGGCCGAACACGTGGCTGAGCGGAAGAAGGCCGATGTAGCGGTCGCCGCCAATCTGGCTGCCGGGAGCGAATATTCCGTTGAAAGAGCCGCGCATAAGAGAACGGTGAGGCAGAATTGCGCCCTTTGGAGCACCGGTGGTGCCTCCTGTGAAGAAGATGGCTGCCGGGTCATCCTTCGAAACTTCAGCGACAGGAGTCCCTTCCTCAGCCATTGAAGAAGATGGAACGACTTTGCAAGGTGCACCTTCAACCATTCCCTTGAACTCGTCACGTACGGCCAAAGCCTTGACACCGAATTTCATGCAGCTGCCGACAACTGCCTGGGCAGGGAGTTGGGACGGAAGCATGATTGCTACGTATCCGGCAGAGGTCACAGCAAGGAACATCTCAAGAGCGTCAATCGAATTGCGTTCGAAGATTGCCACCTTATCGCCTTTCTGAAGGCCGAGACTGCCGAGGAATGCTCTTCTGCGGGCGATGCGTGCGCACATCTCACTGTAAGTGTACGTGTTGGTCAAATCGGATATGGCAGGCCTGTCACCCCATTTGCCTTCAATCCATTCCACAAATCCAGAAACTGTAGGAATGTAGTGAAGCTGGGCCATTTCTTCAGCCGGAAGCATGTCATAGAAATAATTGCTCATAGTAATATGTTTTGTAAGTTGTTTTCATACTGAGGGAATGCAAATTTACAAAAAATAGCAGAAGTCAGCCATAATTTGCTAAATTTGCAGGATGTTTGAAGTCCTGTTTGACCGGGCCTTTCGTTTAAGAAGTTAATTTTTAATTTTTTATACAATTCAAAGTATGCAGTATTCATCAGAAGTACAGCACATGTGTGTTGTAGCTAAGGGCCCGAACCACGGCCCTGCACCGATTCCTGAAGAAGGAAAATGGGTTAAGGCAAAGGAAATCAAGGATATTTCCGGAATGACTCACGGAATTGGCTGGTGCGCTCCTCAGCAGGGTGCATGCAAGCTTTCCCTCAACGTTAAGGACGGTATCATCGAAGAAGCTCTCGTCGAGACCATCGGTTGTTCAGGTATGACTCATTCAGCTGCAATGGCTGCTGAGATTCTCCCTGGCAAGACTCTTCTCGAAGCCCTCAACACTGACCTCGTATGCGATGCAATCAACACCGCAATGCGTGAACTCTTCCTCCAGATAGTCTATGGACGTACCCAGTCCGCTTTTTCAGAAGGTGGTCTGGTTATCGGAGCAGGACTTGAGGACCTCGGAAAGGGACTCCGCAGCCAGGTCGGCACAATGTTCGCCACAAAAGCCAAAGGCGTACGCTACCTTGAAATGGCAGAAGGTTATGTCACAAAGATCGCCCTCGACGCTGACGGTCAGGTTTGCGGTTACCAGTTCGTCCGCCTCGGCGTGATGATGGACCAGATCAAGAAGGGTGTCGATGCGAACGAAGCCCTCAAGAAGGCTACAGCCACCTACGGCCGCTTCACAGAGGAGCAGGGTGCTGTTAAATTCATTGATCCAAGAATCGACTAACAGGAGGAAAATACAATGATACGTGAAGTTAAATTCGAAAGCCAGGACCGTCGTCTTGACAACATCAACAAGGTACTTAACTCCTATGGAATCGCCTCAATCGAAGAGGCCAACAAAATTTGCGACCAGATAGGTCTCGACCCTTATCTCGAATGCGAACAGACCCAGAACATCTGCTTCGAGAATGCCAAATGGGCTTACGTGGTAGGTGCAGCCATCGCTATCAAGAAGGGTTGCAAGAACGCGGCAGACGCAGCAGAGGCTATCGGAGAAGGTCTCCAGGCATTCTGCATCAAGGGATCTGTAGCTGACGACCGCAAAGTGGGTCTCGGACACGGAAACCTCGCTGCACGTCTTCTCCGCGAAGAGACAGAGTGCTTCGCATTCCTTGCCGGCCACGAATCTTTCGCAGCCGCCGAGGGTGCAATCAAGATTGCTGAAATGGCCAACAAGGTGCGCAAGAAACCTCTCCGCGTTATCCTCAACGGTCTTGGAAAGGACGCAGCCATGATCATCAGCCGCATCAACGGTTTCACTTACGTGCAGACAGAGTTCGACTACTATTCAGGTGAAGTGAAGGTTGTCGAGACAAAGGCTTACTCAAACGGACCTCGCGCCAAGGTGAACTGCTACGGTGCAAATGATGTACGCGAAGGCGTCGCTATCATGTGGAGAGAGAACGTCGATGTTTCCATCACAGGAAACTCAACCAACCCGACCCGCTTCCAGCACCCTGTTGCAGGTACATACAAGAAAGAGCGCGTGCTCGCCGGCAAACCATACTTCTCAGTTGCTTCCGGCGGTGGTACAGGCCGTACTCTTCACCCTGACAATATGGCTGCCGGTCCTGCATCATACGGTATGACCGACACTATGGGACGTATGCACTCTGACGCTCAGTTCGCAGGTTCTTCATCAGTTCCGGCACACGTCGAGATGATGGGCTTCCTCGGTATGGGCAACAACCCTATGGTAGGTGCTACCGTAGCCGTTGCCGTTTCAGTAGCTCAGGCTCTTGCAAAGTAAATCTTCTTAACAAGAGAGATTCACACAAGACAAGAACTCCCTGCGGATTCACTCTGCAGGGAGTTCTTTTTTGGAACCTGTCTTGAATCGGTTCTTAGAACCTATTCGTATGGCTGTGGCGTTGCGAGCGGATTGGCGGCTTCCTGATAGAACTGTTGCGTCAGAGCAGGAACGTTCCTGTCTTCCTTGACGCTGCGGATAACTTTGGCGAATGCCTCCGAAGTGGATTCAAGAATTATCTCGCCAGCCTCGGCCGTTGCCTTTGAGCCGTCCCCGGCATAATGGTTAGGATATCTGGCATACCACCAGATACCCGTGTAAATTGAACTGAGGTTGCTCAAACGCTTCCTGTTCGAAGCGTCCTGCGAGTCGGCAAGTTCAGTGTGTACACGGTCAGGGACAATGGCTTTGACCATTGACGTCTCGCGATTGCCGGCATGCATTTCATTGGGATCGTGCATGGAGAGCGCCTCTGCCTTTTTCAACATTTCGGGATTGTATTTCTGCTGATACCAATATACGGAATACCCCCTCGTCTCGGCTAGCTGGCACTGGCAGAAATATTCAAGGAAAGCCTTGTTTCCACCGTGTCCGCTGATGAGGATTATCTTGTCAAATCCGTTGCGATGTATTTCATCGAGAGTTTCCTGAAGCATCTTCCAGATAAGTTCAGGAGAATATGACAGAGTACCGGGCTGATGCTTGGCTTCGTTGATCTGGCCGAAATAGTACCACGGGAAAACCACGGCGTACTCAATTTCAGCGGCTCTTATGGAAAGCTCGCGGGCTGTGTAGACATCGGTACCCAACGGAAGTTGAGGTCCGTGCTTTTCCAATACTCCCATAGGGATGATGGCAACCTTGGAACTCTGATTGACTGCCTCAGAGAATTCGACCGCTGAAAGCTCTTCCCATTTTACCGGGAGTTTCTGCGCAAGAAGCGACACTGCGCTCAGGATTGCGACTGTCAATGTGATGATGCGTTTCATAGTAAATATGTCTTGAATCGGTTTCTATCAGCCAATCGGAAGAATAACGAACACAAGGGCATCCCACAGTGCGTGGGACAGCACCAAAGCCGGAAGAAGGGATGGCTTCAACCGGTATATCAGCCCCCACACGCTTCCCGCCACCAATGCAGCCATCACAAGCATAAAGTTAAAAGACCAGATATGCACCAATGCGTATATTATGGCTGTAATGACCATCGCCACCGTCGGTCCCACAGAACCTGTCAGCGTCTTTTGTACATAACCTCGCCAGAAATACTCTTCAGCCGGCCCGATAAGAAAAAGCAGAAGCAGGGCTATGACCGCAGGTGATGATCCGTCTTTCATTCCATAGACAGCATCCACCTGTCCGCCCGCGAAATCGAACATCATACCGGAGAGTTTGTATCCCACCCAGAATATTCCCCAAAGGGCGAATGCAATAAATATCCCTATCGGAATCTGCGGCATCATTTTCCTGATTCTCCGGTATGTCAGATCCGGCCTCCCTCCCCATAGGAATGCCAAAACGGTAAGTATGACGGCGGAGCAGCTCATACACACCCAGAAACTGACGGATCCGGAAGTCCAGGGGCTGAACATCCAGAACCACAGCACCGATGCTATGATTATAGATATGAACAGTTTTGTCTTCCCAGTCATACAGATTCTCAGAAAATAGCTGAAACCAACAGGCCGACCGACAGCAGGACACTGAATATCAGATGCAGTTTGGCAGTCTTCTGGTCAAGACCCAGCATAGCATCTCTTCCTTTTTCGAAATAACCGTATGCCTGCCTGAAATTCCCGCAGGCCACTCCAATGGAGAGGAAGCAGAGCAGGGATGCAGGAGGAAGCATACCGAAGACAGTAAATACCGCTACAACGATATAAGGGACGACAATATATGCAAGGTACAGAACGACTGACGGCTTCTCGCCTATGAACATAGGGAGCGTCCGTATTCCGGAGGCCTTGTCGGTTGTGATATCAACGGTATTGTTGTCGTGGAGCACGGCCACAGTGAATATTCCCAAAGGAAGTGAAAGAACCAGGGCGCTCCAGTCAATCAGTCCAACCTCCACGAATGAACTTCCGATAACAGGAAGGATTCCGAAGCAGACAAAGACAAAAATATCTCCAAGTGCGCGGAACTTGAAAAAAGAGTAGCTTGCCGCCAATGCGCACCCTATGATACCTATCACAAGGAGCTGCCACCCGGACAAGATTGTCAGCACAAGGCCGATAACAATGCCGACGATGAAAAGAATCCTTGAGAAGGCCATATATTCCTGCGGTTTGAAATAGTGGAACACCAGATTTGGAACCGCGTAAGCCTCTTCATTGTCTACCCCTTTACGATAATCCCACCAGTCACTCAAAAGATTGCCTGCTGCGTGGAAGACTACATTGCCTGTCAGAGCCAATGCTGCGCAAAGCCAGTTTATTTCATAACACTTCCAGGCGAGGAACGCGGTTGTCGCCACTACCGGCATTGCTGAAACAGGGAAAGACCAGAAACGTGTCGCTCCCAACCAGTCTTTCACTGAATGTCCTTTGATTGTAATCTGCTTATTCTCTTTCATTTGCATTATATATGTCTTGAAATGGTCCTCACATAAGGTTGCCGTACTCTGTCATTACCTCATCGAAACGCCCGAGGACATCTTCAAACCGATAATATCCATCTTCATTCCTCGTAAGACCTGTTATGTCTACAGGCAGTACCATCGGAGGATTTTCAGGATTGATAGCCTGATTCTCACGAAGTTGCGAAACGGCTGCATACACCAGCTCCACATCGATGAACTCAGAATCCCCTTTCCTGAATTTCCTCAGCACAATCTTGGACCCGATAGGGCTCGTAAATTCGACGGCATTGACAGTCTCCGGCAATTTCAGGCCAAGCGCGGCAGATATCGATGCGATGTTGGAGTCGTGGCCGCAAAGGAAAGTGAACTTGCGGTCAGCGCGGCACAGTTCTTCCCTTATGTATCTGACAAGAGGGTTGGATACGATTACAGCCGTTGTACGGTTGGCGAAAAGAACCTCATCGTAAACCGTCTTCACCTTTCCTATCCTTCTGACATCTTCCAGAGGTATTTCCTTTCCGAAGACCTTTCCAGTCTCGTAATACTGGAGTACGAGAGCATCGGCAATCCTGTTCACAAGTTTATAGCCGCCATCCATTGCAGGCTCTTCCCCAGCCTTCAGTATTATGGACATTTCATCCAAAGGCAGGTGTTCCAGGCCTTTTTCCTTTGCGTATGGCGAATCCTTGAAGCCTATGACCTCTTCCATAAAGCGAATTTCATCCGAAATCGAGCCCACCGCGGCAAGTATGCCACTGAACGGCTCATCTTCAGTTCCTTCCACACCTCCGAAGGCATTCATATCGGCAAATATCTTCTTTCGGAGGCCATCGTTCATCACCGGATATGCCGGATTGAAGAGAGGGTCCATACTGTCGTTGTGGTAAATATGGCGCAGCGGCAGATTCTTGCTGAAACCGCTTATGAAATTCTCCGCAGTCTTTATCGTCCTCTGCTTTGAGTTGGAGTAGATGAGGGAGTTATTGGCGTCAAGAGTATCCGCAAGGGGAAGTGTATCGTGGAACCATCCGCCCATTTTCCTCTCTATGCGGCCTCCTCTTTCTGTAAGATAAGCCGTTGCAACACCCCAGTCCACCCATTGGTAAGGAGTCACTCTGGAAAGATCCGATCCGGGGGCTGAAAGCGGAGACCTGATATTGTGTCTTGAGAAGACAACCTCTTTCTCAAGAATATAGCCGTCATCTTCCCGGCTTGGTATATTCCTGGCATTGGCAAGCTCTTCCCTGGCCAGGTTCATCAATTTGAAGAATTCGCCATCGGATGCCAGTCTGGCAAAGGCTACTCCGGCTGCAAGACGGGCCGCATCCACGTCGCTCTGGTAATGGAAACCAGCGATGACCCGGCTCTGTCCCAGTTCATATCCTGTGCGGAGGATATCGTACTGGTGCTGCTCATCAATGGATGAAAGAGCCAGCGCAACCATCCAAGCCCTGACGCTGTGGCCTGAAGGATAGGATGTGAAAGTGCCCAAGTTCCGTTCCTCCTCAATTGATGCGGAAGACTCTCCAAAATAGCTGTATGGCCGCTGACGGTGGAATACTTTCTTTGCATTGGCTATTCCGTTCCTGGCGAAAAGGTATGCAGTTTCAAGATATCGGGCTGTTGCCGGTGTAGCTTCCCGCGAGAGTTCCACACCCATTGCCGCTCCGAATCTTTCAAGATAGAAATTTAGGCTGGAAGCGACATCGACGAGGGCCTGCCTGCCTCTTTCACTTTCACGGACTGCAATCCCCCTCCGATACATCAGGGAATCGTTGAAGAATGTCTCGTGGTCGTCAAAAGAAGGATATCCAGGAAGATATCTTGCAGCATCAGGACAGGTGACACTTATCTCTCCAATATTCTGCAATCCGTTCTCCGGTGCAACTTGCCTGGATACGGAGCAAGCCTGTACCAGAAGGAGCAGGAGACAGGCTGCAATTGTGGCATATCTTTGTTTCATACTTTTATTTTAACAATTTCAAAACAAGTTATTGATTTCCACCCACTCTTCATTGCAAGGCAATTTGATGTGAAGGGTAAGATCCTCAGGGACGGCAACAATCTGATACCTGGTGAGATTATGGTAAGGCCCGCCATCTTCAATGGAAGTGGACATTATTTCCTTTAACTCCGGAACATCAATCCGGCCCTTGGTTCTCTCCGCGAAATTGAGGAGATTGCAACGGCGCGCATTTGAATTCCAGCTTTCTTTCTCACTTGGAACCGGAAAACTCCACTCTGGGTTTGAATAGTGGTTGGTGTTCACCACAAGGCCGACAGGAGTGGTAACGTCGCCTCTTTTCGCACCTTCGTGACACCACTCATACACCATTGCCTCGCTTTTGTCAGATACGCCTATTGAGAAAGATGCCGGACTTATGGAATTGGCGAAGAAGCGTTCCACATCCTGAAGGGATTCAGCCGACAGGAGCAGTTCGAACAGGGATGTGGTTCCCGGAATCATACTCCAGTCAATGTCCCAGCCCGCTGAAGGCATACCATTGTTGAGTTCGATGAAGATTCCTTTCTCATTGAGTCCGTTGATACAATATATCTCACCGGCATAACCGAAAGTTGCTGCGGAAAGTCTGTTTTCCGGATGGTAGACAGTCAGGACAAGGTCGCGGCACACTTCGGAGTAGTTGCCTGCATCATAATTCCGACCGAATACAAGTTTGTCTTTCGAATATGCTCCCCAGGCAGCAATGCCGGAACAGAAGAAGCATCCTTCGACATATTCGACAGCGTTGCAGAGTTTGAGGTCCTCCAAAGGAATGCCGGAAGTCTCTTCCATTCCGTCAAAGAAGTCCTTCAGGTAGACAGGATAGTTCATGAAGAGAGAGTCGGCTATAGCGTAAGCCTGAGCTTTATTGTCCGTTTCACCGACTAATTTGGCATCCAGATATGATAGAATGTCATCAAGAAACCCTTTTGCAAGATTTCCGTACTGTCTTCCCATCTGATGCCAGTCACCTTTCAGGTCAATGACATTTATACCGCTTTCGTCAAGCAGAGTACCTCCTTCGAAACTGGAAACTATTGCAGAGGTCTTGCCGGAACCGCATCCTGTGGCTATGACTGATGCTGCGATAATACTCATAAAAATACCTTTAATACTCACTGGAACCTGTCTTGAATGATTCTCATTTGCAAATATAGCCTTTTAATCGGAATAAGGCAATCACAAGCCTCGGGGGATGCTTTTGAAAGCTTGCTTTCAACGCAAAGGTCCATTAAAAAAAACAGAGCCTGTCGGTCTCTTCGGGATTGTGCTCGGCGGCTTTTGCCGCCTGCGCATTCCCCCGCCTACGGCCTCCGTCTGACAAAGAATTGGAAAACAGTGCATAAATGCACTTGTTTTTTAATGTCCTTCTGCTTTTGAAAGCAAGCTTTCAACGCAAAGGTCCATTAAAAAAAACAGAGCCTGTCGGCTCTGTTTTCCAATTCTTTGTGACTCCCACGGGATTCAAACCCATAACCTCTTGATCCGTAGTCAAGTGCTCTATTCAGTTGAGCTAGGGAGCCAGTATATGATGTGGTGCCTATTCTGCGGCAGCCGCTGTCATTTTCTTTTCTTTGATGCGGGCTTTCTTTCCTGTCAGGCCGCGGAGGTAGAAGATACGTGCGCGACGTACTTTACCGTACTTGTTGACCTCGATTGAATCGATGAACGGAGAAGCGAACGGGAAAATACGCTCAACACCTACTCCATTGGACATCTTGCGGACTGTGAAGGTCTTGCCTGCACCGGCGCCACGTTTCTGGATAACGATTCCGCGGAATTTCTGGAGGCGCTCCTTGTTCTCTTCCTTAATCTTGTAAGTCACGGTGATAGTGTCACCAGCCTTGAATGCAGGGAAGTTCTTGTTTTCTTGAGCCATTGCATCAATGGCAACTTTCATTAAATCCATCTTATAAACTTTCTTTTAGCGCAACGTTGCCGGATTGTCCACTTGAAGCCTTCGCTTCATCTCTTTCGCAAGAGGTTGCTTTGTTTTTGGGACTGCAAATGTACGAATTATTTTTACACGTGCAACTATTTTTTAATAAAAAAAGATGGAAACTGCCTGCATTCCGTGCTTCGGACGAGCAGAAGTTTCCATCTTTCCTTCACATTGGAACCTGCTTTCAAATGATTCTTACTCAAACTTCAGATATCCGAAATACTCAGGAGTATGGAACTGAGGTTTCGGAGTCCCGATAGGGTTCCAGCTCAGATAGTGAGGTGTGGCAGTATCGTCGCCGCACTTGTAGAAATTGGCTCTGATAGTTCTGCCGCTGAAATCAGCAAGGTTCGTGTCACGCACTGCATAGAGTTTCTTAGGGATAGCGATGGTGATGGTCCACTCCTGCTCGCCTTCGATCGTTCCGAACGGCTCACTGCCAAGTGACGACTCGCGACGAATCTGGCTGATTACAGAGTCATCTCCGCGATAGCGTTCCTGACGGTTCGGGCCCCAGTTGAAAATCCCGTGTCCCACGGCATTGATTTCAAGGTTGAAATAGCTGCTGTCCACGTTGGAAGGAATCACAAAGAATTCAACACAGTCATCTGTCCACGGACGTGAGGTCGCATCATAGCCGTAAGTGGCGCGGACTCCGTTCTCCTTAACCTTGTACTGAAGATATATCTCAGTGTCGGAATGCATGATGCGGAAAGCGACTTCCGGCTTGTAAGTGTGGGAATCCCAGTTGATCTTGTCAATTGCATTCCACTCGATGCCTGCTTCGTCAAATTTTGCCTTCACCTCTTTGATTTCCGGGGCCGGTGAAGAAAAGGCCACCTTTGCAACAATCAGTGTCATAAGTGCAAGTTTCATAATATATTGTTATTCGTGTGATATTTTCACTGTCACATCCCTCTGCGGGAAAGGAATTTCAATCTGTGCGGCATTCAGGGCGTTATAGATAGCCTCCCTGGCTCTTGCCACGTAACCGATCTCTTCCTCGACAAGCACGTACTGTTTCACGGCAAGGTCTATACTGCTGTCTCCGAACCCGTCGAACGTGACATATATTCCACGCTGAGGATCGACAATCTCCCGCCCGAACTTATCCTTGGTGCGAAGAGGTTGCATTGCAGAAAGGAGCACCTGTCTGGTAGCCTCGACATCTGAGCCATACTTGACACCGACAACCACCTTGATGAACTCGTATGCGTTGTTCCTTGTCAGATTCATGAAGTTCTTGTTGAAGAGGGTGGTGTTGGTGAAAGCCATCACCACACCCTCAAGCGTTTCAATCTGGGTACTCTGATAGGATATGCGTTCCACCCTTCCGCGGACGCCTTCACATTCAATGTAGTCCCCCACCCTGAGACGGCCGGACATAAGCTGTATTCCGTATATGAAATTGTTCAGCACATCCTTCAAGGCAAGACCGATACCGGTTGCCAGACCAGCCGCCACGATTGAGATGGCACCCATAGGTATCTTAAGAAGCACTATGCACAATATTATATACACTCCCCAGGTCAATATACTGATGACGTTGTTGGCCAGTGTAAGATTGATCTGGTTGGCACGGACATAGTCCTGTCCGCTCTGACGGCGCATCTTTCCAAACTGGAAATGTCTGTAGAAAGATTTTGCGGCATAGTTCACGTAGCGGAATACGAAGAACAGCGACAGCACCAACACCACTTTGAATATTGTTACGTGAAGGATAACATTGCCCGAAGAATCGGAGAGGTCGAACAGAGGGCGGAAGAACATCGCCCAGCAGGAGTCATCAAGGTCGAATATGCCTGTTGCAAGCCAGATGCTTCCCGGAACGGAAAGGACGGCTGCGACAGGGACCAGCACCATCGTAAGCAGGTCGTACAGCCAGGTGATATGTATGTATGTCCCTTTTTCAAGGTTGGAAAAGTCGGAACGTCTGTTCTTGCGTCTCTCTGACAGCTCCTTTTCAATATACTTGCGGTAATACATCCGCAGCAAGTCGTAAACAGCAATGACGGTCTCAGCAGCAGCCAGTTGGAAGAGCCACCACATCAGAACCGTTACGGACATCAGAACATATCCGCAAAGTGCCATCACCGTAGTTATAAGGATAACGGCAAGAGTGGCCCAGGAGAAGGCCAGGTCGCTCCGGCCCACCTTTCCTGAAGCATTGGAGCACAGATGCAGCTGCCAGAAGAAGAACAGCACGAGCAGAGGCGGCAGGATAAGGTTCACCATATTGTTCGGTATGAATATGATGCGGAAGACTATCACCACAAGTCCCAGGATGGAAAGAGGCAGATAGAGCTTCAGGCCGAACTTCAGATGGCTGCTCTTCATCCTGACAAGCATCGAAGTGACTATGGCCACTATCAGCCAGGCGAAGATCAGCATCAGGCGCGACGCCACCTTGAAGAAATTGTTCGGAAGCGTGAACTGAACCACCATCAGCGACAAAGCGAAAATCACGAAGCCGCAGAGAAGTGTAATGTATGGAAGACGGCTGCCATAGCGTGACTCGTTCGACCTGATGAGCCTGCGTCCGAAAATCTTCATAAGGAGGATACTCAACAGGACGGACATCACGATATGGAATATGACCAGGAAGATGAAGCCTATGACGACCGGGCCCCGCCACTCGCTGTGGCTCATTACACTCTTGTCGTCAAGATCGAATGCGGTGCTGTACTTGAGCTTCGCATCCTGGAACGACTTGGCAGTATAGGAAGAGAAATTCCTGAGTACAGTCAGATAGTTGTCCTGTCCGTCCACAAAGATACTCTTCTGGATGTCGCGGTAACGTTTCTGAGCATACTGATAGCTCTCCTCAAGACGGGCGCTGGCATTCTCGTAATACTCGTTGTCCACAAGTGTGCGGATTTTCGCAGCGCGGTACATATTGAGGATTGCCTCTGCGTAGAATATGCAGGAATCGCGGTCGGCGCGTCCCTGTTCGTCAAGGATGAACAGACCTGTCCCTCCTTCCCTCTGACGGTTGGTCTGAGCCGAATCCCCCTTTGCGGCGAGTCTGCCTGAGCGCAGGCTGTCGGTCGCCGAGGTATCTCTGACAGGCATCGCGAGGAGCGAACGCAGAGAGACTGAATCGCCTGCTGTCTCCGCCATTTCCGCCCTGATTGAGTCAGTGACGGATTTTAGCGAATCCGAAAAGAAAGACGGAGTCTGACGGACAGCGCCACTGTCCCTTACAGACGGCGGAAGCCTCTTCAGGGATTTGATGAGATTCTCGTACTTGTCTATCTCAAGGTCAAGCCGGGCGAGCATATCGTTGTACGGCACGCTCTTCATCTTGAACTCTTCGTACTCATCGGTAACTTCACCAAGGGCATAGGTGACGTCGAAAGTGAAATCGGGATTCTGTGAGTAAAGGATAAGCGACAGCTCGTTACATTTCTTCAGCATCGAGGTTATCTGCCTGTGCTGATTGCTGTTGCGTGCATCCAGCCGTCCTTGTTTGCTGCCGAGCTTGGAGTATTCCTGATTGAGTTCATATCTCAGCACAGAGAGGGTCTTGGCAAGATTTTCCTCATTGAACACAGCGAAGAGCGGCAGTACCGTCACAAAAAGGGCAACGACTGCAAATACTATCTTTCGTTTCATCTTCATAAGCGATGTCAGGCAAAGACCAAAGTTAGGAATATTTTTCATAAACGGCTTCAAAAAGAGCCAAATGATTCCAATCTGCACCTTTTTATTAGAAATATCGAAAAGATATGTTAATTTTGCGGTTTATTATGGGTGGTATGGGATATACCCGCCACAACTGAATATCATTAATAATATAACACATACCAACGAATTATGACAAAAAGAGTTTATCGTTTCGGAGGAAAGGAAGCCGAAGGCAATGGCCAGATGCGCAACCTCCTGGGCGGCAAAGGCGCCAACCTTGCCGAGATGTGCCTTCTCGGTATTCCTGTCCCTGCAGGCTTCACAATCACAACTGAGTGCTGTACTGAATACTACGCCCTTGGCGGAGGCTATACTGAAGAGTTGAAGAAAGACGTTGCTGAAGCTCTTGCCGCAACTGAGAAGATAATGGGAAAGAAGTTCGGTGACCCGAAGAACCCTCTTCTGGTGAGCTGCCGTTCCGGCGCGAGGAGTTCGATGCCGGGTATGATGGACACAATCCTCAACATCGGTCTCTGCTCCGCCACCATTCCGGGAATGATTGAAAAGACAAAGAATCCACGTTTCGTATATGACGCATACCGCCGTCTGATCATGATGTACTCGGACGTGGTTATGGAGAAAGCTGAAGGTATCGAGCCGGAGGACGGCAAGGCTATCCGCCAGCAGCTCGACAAGATGATGGAGGACCTCAAGGAAGCCAGAGGCTATAAGTCAGATACAGAAATCACTGCCGAGGAGTTGAAGGACCTTGCTGAAAGCTTCAAGGTCCGTATCAAGGAGGTTCTCGGAGTCGAGTTCCCTGATACCGCAGAAGCCCAGCTCTGGGGCTCTATCGGCGGCGTTTTCAAGTCTTGGAACGGCAAACGCGCCATCAAGTACCGCCAGATTGAAGGCATTCCTGATGACTGGGGAACTGCTGTGAACGTTCAGTCGATGGTATTCGGAAATATGGGCGAGACCTCAGCGACAGGTGTGGCTTTCAGCCGTAACCCTGCCAACGGTGACAACAGGTTCTACGGAGAGTGGCTCATCAATGCCCAGGGCGAAGATGTGGTTGCCGGTATCCGCACCCCTAACCCTCTCAACAATGCTACCAAGAGTCCTCAGAACAAACATCTGAAATCTCTTGAAGATGCAATGCCTGATGTTTACAAGGAACTTGACGATATCCGCCTGCACCTTGAAAAGCACTTCAACGATATGCAGGACATCGAATTCACTATCCAGGCAGGCAAGCTCTGGATGCTCCAGTGCCGTATCGGAAAGAGAACGGGCCTTGCTGCCCTGAACATGGCGATGGATATGCTCGAAGAGAAGATGATCGATGAGAAGACCGCGGTAATGCGTGTCTCACCGGCACAGCTTGACGAGATTCTCCACCCTATCCTCGACCCTGCATCTGAAAAGAATGCCGAGGTTGTGGCTCACGGACTTCCTGCCTCACCGGGCGGTGCTGTCGGTACGATTGTCTTCACCAACGCGGACGCTGTAAAGGCTGCTGCCGAGAAGAGAAAAGTGATTCTTGTCCGTGAGGAAACCTCTCCGGAAGACGTTGAAGGAATGCGTGCTGCTGCCGGTATCCTCACACAGAAAGGCGGTATGACTTCTCACGCTGCACTTGTGGCCCGTGGTTGGGGCAAGTGCTGCATCGTAGGATGCGAGACAATGAAGATCAATCTTGAGAAGAAAGAGGTTTCATTCGCCGGAAGCGATGCTGTTTACCACGAAGGTGACTTCTTCTCACTCAATGGAGCGAAAGGTGCTGTCTACGCTACTGCAATCGATACAATGGATGCATCGGACAATCCTCGTTTCATCAAGTTCATGGAGATTGCCGACAAGTTCCGCAAACTCGGTGTACGCACCAATGCCGACACACCTGAAGACACTGAACGTGCACTCAGCTTCGGAGCTGAAGGTATCGGACTGTTCCGTATCGAACATATGTTCTATGGAAAGAACTCCGAAACTCCTCTGAGCAAGCTTCGCAAGATGATTCTTTCCAAGACTGACGAAGAGCGCCGCAACGCACTCAACGAACTTGAGCCATTCATCAAGGGCGCTGTAAAGGGCACCATGAAGGTAATGAACGGCAAGCCAGTCACATTCCGTCTGCTTGACCCGCCATTGCACGAATTCGTTCCTCAGACTCACGACAAGAAAGAGGAACTTGCCAACGAGCTCAACATCTCTGAAGCCGACATCGACAAGCGCGGTGAGGCACTCCACGAAGTGAACCCTATGATGGGACACCGCGGAGTCCGTCTCCACATCACATACCCTATGATTTCCGAAACTCAGTTCCGTGCAATCTTCACTGCAGCAATCGAACTGAAGAAGGAAGGACTCGACCCTAAGCCGGAGATCATGATTCCTGTAACCATTTCCGAAAGAGAGCTCCGTTTCCAGAAAGCGATTTGCGAGAAGGTCAAGGCAGAAGTTGAGGCAAAGCTTAACGAGCAGATCGAGTACAAGTTCGGTACTATGATTGAAATTCCTCGTGCAGCCATCACTTCTGACCGTATGGCACGCACAGCAGAGTTCTTCTCTTACGGTACCAACGACCTCACCCAGATGACATTCGGTTTCAGCCGCGATGATGTCAGCACATTCATGGGTGATTACCTCGGAAACAAAATCCTTGACAACGACCCGTTCAAGACTCTTGACACCAAGGCAGTGGGCAAACTTATCGAGATGTCCGTAACAGCCGGCCGTTCAACCCGTCAGGGTCTCAAGTGCGGTATCTGCGGTGAACACGGCGGTGACCCTGCATCTGTCAAGTTCTGCCACAAGATCGACCTGAACTATGTTTCATGCTCACCATTCCGAGTTCCTATCGCACGCCTCGCTGCGGCACAGGCTGCCATCGAGGACGAGCAATAAGCTATAATTAACTGTTGAACAGGCGGCAATGCGACTCCAAACAGTCTTTGCCGCCTGTTTTTTGAAACAAAATCCACACTGACAATAGATATGGTAAAGAACATAATCATAGCACTCAAAGGCTTCTTTATGGGAGCGGCCAACGTTGTGCCGGGAGTATCTGGCGGCACGGTTGCATTGATAACCGGCATTTATGAAGAGATTATCGAAGCCCTCAACAGCCTGATGGTGAAAGATACCTGGAATGCATTCTTTCACGGAGAGTGGCGCAAATTCTGGAAGAGCATACACGGAGAATTTCTGTTGGCTCTTGCCATAGGCGTGATACTCAGCGTTTTCACCCTCGCCAAACTTATGACATACACTCTTGCCAACTATCCCATACAGACCTGGGCATTCTTCTTCGGCCTTATAATAGCTTCCTCCATAATTATGTTCAAAGGAATAAAGGGATGGGGCGCCAGGGAGGTGGTTTTCACCATAATCGGAATCGCTCTCGGAATTGTTGTATGCACGCTCTCCCCTACCGAGACTCCAGACGGTTACTGGTTCCTCTTCATCTGCGGAGCAATAGCCATCTGCACAATGATTCTTCCGGGCATATCAGGAAGCTTCATCTTAGTGATACTCAGCAAATACGACTATGTGATGAATGCTGTCGCAGACCTTGATATACCAGTACTTGCAGTGTTCGGAATAGGATGCGTGGTAGGAATACTCGCTTTTTCAAAGTTCCTTCACTGGCTTCTAGGCCGTTACGAAAAGCAGACAATGCTGATTCTCCTTGGCTTCGTACTCGGTTCCCTCATCAAGGTATGGCCGTGGTCCAACGAAGAGGCGATACTTAAGTCGCAAGGCTTTCCCGAGCAGCCTGACCTTATGATAGGTTCGGCAGCAATATGGTGTCTGATCGGTATCGCTGTCGTACTCGGCATAGAGATATTGGGAAATAAAGTTGCAGCAAAACAAAAAAAGTCATAAATTTGCAACCCCGTCGATAATGATGGTGACGGTTCGGTAGCTCAACTGGATAGAGCATCAGATTTCTAATCTGACGGTTAAGGGTTCGAGTCCCTTCCGAATCACCGAATAGCCTGTAAATGAACAATTTACAGGCTATTTTTAATTCTTACCTTGAGCATCTCTATCACGCTCAACCAAATAGGATATCGAATATGCTGGTCTTTTCAACGCTTGACCACGCATAGCACTGTCTTGTGGCGCAAATATACGAAATATGTCCTACTTCACGTAATAGCTACCGGTCTTTGCATAACCGCGATACTCAATCAGGTCTTTTTTCGTCAGAGTGGTCAGATGGAACTAATTCTTTTATTGTTTTGCAATATTACCAAATATTGGTAACTTTGTGCAAACAGTAAATTTATGAAAACTACATCAGTTGCACTTGGCTCTTATTTTGAGAACTTTATTGCCACAACCATTGAGACCGGCCGCTACAATAACGCAAGCGAGGTTATTCGTGCGGGTCTTCGGATGCTTGAAGAGAATGAAAAAAGAGTCCTTGAACTTTCTGCAGCAATCCGCGAGGGCGAAGAAAGTGGTCGGTACGAGGATTTTGATCCCGTGAAGCATCTCAAAGATATCAAAGCTTCACACCACAATGGCTAAATACCACCTCACTAAGAAGGCCGTTCAGGATTTGGATGCGATCTGGGTCTACACTCTCAAGACCTGGTCGGAGGAGAAAGCCGACGAGTACTATTCATCACTTGTGAAGACTTTTACTGCAATCGCAAAAAGGCCTTGCCATCTTGATAAAGAATATGTTGAAATTCACCCCGGCCTCTATCGCAGAAGTTGCCACATGCATTTGGTATTCTATCGGCTGGATGAAAATGGTGACATTGAGATTGTAAGAATCTTGCACGAGAGGATGGATATTGCATCCAAGTTCAAGTAGAGAGTAATTCATTGTCACCAACAACTATATTGCATTCGCTTCGATTTCGGGATAATCTGTAATCAAAATAATCAGAACAAATCACACTACACAAAACGAAAGAGGATGGCCTCAAAAGTCCATTTATCTGGACTTTGAGCCACCCTCATTTCCTTTGGAACAATCCAATTACAGCTTGAAGCTGTCCTTGAGGCTCACCGTCTTGTTCATAACAAGTTTTTCCGCAGTTGAATCAGGATCCTTGCGGAAGTAGCCAACCCTTTCGAACTGCACGGCAAGATTACTTTCATCTTCAAGAAGAGCCGGTTCAGCGTAACCTTTCACAACTATGAGGCTTTCAGGATTGAGGTATTCCTTGTAGTCGCGATCCTCAGGGATACCGCCCATATCAGCCTCTGTGAAGAGTTTGTCATACATGCGGCACTCGATCTCCTTTGCAAAGGCGGTGCTCACCCAGTGGATGGTCCCTTTGACGGAGCGCCACTGGCCTGACTGCGGATGAGTCATCGGGTCATAGGTACACCTGAGTTCAACCACCTTGCCTGAATCATCCTTGACAACCTCGTTGCACTTGATAATATAGGTATACTTCAGGCGCACTTCCCCATCAGGACGGAGGCGGAAATACTTCTTCGGAGCATCTTCCATAAAGTCGGCACGATCAATCAGAAGTTCCCCGGTGAAAGGCACCTTGCGCTTTGCACCTTCAGGATCGGCAGGATTCAGAGGGGCGTCAAACCACTCGACACGACCTTCCTCCCAATTTGTGAGGGTAACTTTCACAGGATCGTCGCTGACTACCATATAGCGGTTGCTGCGCTCGTTGAGATCCTGACGTACACACCATTCGAGCAACCCGATATCCATCAGCTGGTCACGCTTGCTGACACCAATCTTCTCGCAGAACATCTTCAATGCCTCAGGAGTATAGCCGCGACGGCGGACTCCGCACAAGGTAGGCATTCGAGGGTCATCCCAACCGGCCACAAGCCCCTTCTGGACAAGTTCGAGCAGCTTGCGCTTGCTCATAAGGGTATATGTGAGGTTAAGGCGTGCAAATTCGTACTGATGGGAAGGGAAGATTCCGAGAGTCTTAATGAACCAGTCATAAAGAGGACGGTGCACGTCAAACTCGAGTGTACAGATAGAATGGGTTATATGCTCGATGCTGTCACACTGTCCGTGTGTGTAGTCATACATAGGGTAGATACACCATTTGTCACCAGTACGATGGTGATGGGCGTGCTTGATGCGGTAAAGGATAGGATCACGGAACATCATATTCGGATGTGCCATATCTATCTTTGCACGAAGGACTTTCTCGCCATCGGCATATTTGCCGTCGCGCATCTCGCGAAAGAGTTTCAGATTCTCTTCCACTGAACGGTCACGCCAAGGGCTGTTCGTACCCGGAGTCTCGACTGTACCGCGGTTCGCACGCATCTCTTCCTGAGTCTGGTCATCAACATAGGCGAGACCGTTCTTTATCATTTCCTCAGCCCATTCGTACAGCTGATCGAAATAGTCCGAAGCGTACAGCTCCTTTTCCCACTTGAATCCCAACCATTTGATATCTTCCTTGATGGCATCGACATACTCGGTATCCTCCTTCGTAGGGTTGGTGTCATCATAACGGAGGTTTGTCTTTCCGCCGTATTTCTGGGCAAGGCCGAAATTCAGGCACAGGCTCTTTGCGTGTCCCAGATGCAGATATCCGTTAGGCTCAGGAGGGAACCTCGTCAGAACGGATTCACACTTACCTGAAGCAAGGTCAGCTTCGATTATCTCTTCCAAAAAGTTGGCTTTTTTCTCTTCTTCCATATTGAATGCTTTTGTAGTGCAAATATAATGTTTTCAAAACAAGTTCTGAACCTGTTTTGAAATGGTTCTTATTCTACGGCTTGCGGATCCAGTCAGGATAGTCGGTGCCGGAACTTATGCAGCTGCACTCGTAACGGTTGCCGAACGGATCGATTGCTTCAACCTTGACGGAGGCTAACGGATTCTTCAACTCATATTCGTAAAGATGGAAACCGTTGCACTGATACCTTCCGCCCATCACGTGGCTCCAACCCAGGACTCCGGTGTGGTAGCCGATTGTCCACCAATCCTTTGAGCTTCCTTCAGGAGCAAGCGTAACCTGTCCTTCGACATATGGGACTCTCACATTGCTGAACGGAACACGTGCCATAGTTCCAGAAAGGACGCCATCTTCATAGACATTCAACACCCAATTGGCATCCGCATTGAAAACATTGGCTATCAATGTATTGTCAGCTACATTCCAACTGAATTTCTCAAAATCCCCTCCAGTGAGTTCATTTCCTCTGTAGAGACGCATCTGGTATGAGCGGTCATCCATTCCCTCGTTCACACCTACATAGTACGAATCGCTCAGCCTGTTGCCGGAAAAGGTATATACGCTGTATCCGTTAGGAGAGCCGTCGCCATTGAGGTTGGACCACCACCACTGGCCGCAAAGGGCAGCGTGTATGTGTTCATATATGCCGACTGGAGATTCCTTCTCAGTAATGTTCTTCATATAGTGCATATGTCCTGAAAGAATATGTACGTTTGGATACTGCTTGAGCAGTTCCACAACCTGAGGTCCGTATGTATTCTCTTTAGTGCAGAAATCAGTCAATGGGATGTGGACGCAGAGAATCACCATCTTTTCGACAGGCACAGCGGCAAGGTCGGCCTTGAGCCACATATACTGGCTCGTTGTGAAACCTCCGTGATAATGAGTGGCATCGGAAGGGTCCTCAAAGATAATGTCCTTCATACACACGATATGCGCGTCACCTCTGTTGAAAGAGAAGTCGATAGGGCCGAAATTCTCCGCAAAAGCACTCTGTGCCTGCAAGTTGATTGTACTGTGGGCATCATCTTCCTTCAGAGGGCAATCAGTGAAGCAATAGGTATAGTCGTGATTTCCCATAACCTGGAAGACAGGCATTCCAATCATCTTCACCGATTCACGCATATAAGGCATATCCACTGTGGAATTCCTTTCATCTTCGGAATATACTATGTCACCGAGCATCACTCCATAGCAAGGGACGGTGCTTCCGGCAATCCTCCTGTTTACGGCCGGAACGGATTCAGTCCTGAACCTCACAGTCTGCAGAACGTCCTGTCCATCGACTTTCATTCCGTGAGCCTGCGGATCGGCCATTGCAAAGAGAGAGAAGACTTTCTCCTTGGCACAGCGCTTCAAGGTAAAGTCATACACCGACTGCGAAGCTGTGTAATCTCTGTAGAAATCAGGAATGCCGGACTCATTCTTCGAAATGACGGCATCAGCAGGGCAGGAAACAAATATGTATCTGGAATCAGGGCAGACAGCCATTGAATAATGTCCTTCGCTGTCGGTAACAGCAACTCTGAACCCATCACTTACTGCGACTCCTGCAGCAGGTGCGCCATCATCATACAGGACCGTTCCACTGACGTGAAAATCATCGGCAAGAGCCTGAGTCCCGAAAGTCAGGCACAAAGCAGCAACGGCTGCGAATAGATACCTTAATGTACTCATAGCGGCAAAGATTTCAACTACATTCCCATTCCACCATCTATCTGGATAACCTGTCCTGTAACATAAGAAGAGAGGTCGGAAGCAAGGAAGCAGCACACCTTTGCGACTTCCTCCGGAGTACCGCCGCGGCGGAGAGGAATCTTAGACTCCCACTGCTTGAGAGTCTCTTCAGGAAGCTGCTTTGTCATATCGGTGAGGATGAATCCCGGAGCGACAGCATTAGCGCGCACTCCGCGCGAACCCAGCTCCTGTGCTATGGATTTGGCGAGTCCGATCATACCCGCCTTTGATGCAGAATAGTTGCATTGTCCGGCATTTCCGTGAACGCCCACCACCGAGCTTATGTTTATTATCGAACCTCCTCTCTGACGGAGCATCACAGGACTGACAGCGTGGATGAAATTGAAGGCACTCTTCAAGTTCACAGCAAGGACTGCATCCCACTGCTGCTCACTCATCCTGAGCATAAGTCCGTCCTTTGTGATTCCAGCATTGTTCACAAGCACATCAATCTTTCCAAGTCCGGAGACAACCTGTTCCACCACCTCGTGGGCCTGGGTGAAATCAGCTGCATTTGATGCTATGGCAAGAACCTTGGCACCAAGTGCTTCCAGTTCCTTTTTCGTTCCGGCCGCGATATCGTCTATCGCAAGGTCGGTAAAAGCGATATCAGCCCCTTCCGAGGCGAATTTCAAGGCAATCTGCTTGCCTATTCCACGTGCAGCTCCTGTAATGAGTGCAACTTTTCCTTCCAAAAGTCCCATATCAGTAATAAATAATTGTCATATAAGTTCAGCAATCAGGTCATATTCATTCGAGCCCTGTATCCGTACGTTCGTGAAATTCCCGACCAGTCCGGCGGGAACAAAACCTTGTCCAAGGCTCTCCCCACCTATGAGGATTTCACCGTCCACATCCGGAGACTCTTTCTGCGAACGCGCCACAAGCACACCGTCGGAATAGGAGTCCACAAGCACTCTTTCGCAGCTTCCGACACGCTTTGCATTATACTGTGCAGATATTCCGCTCTGAAGCTCCATCAGGATATCGTATCGTTCCTGCTTGACTTCCTGCGGGATATCGTCCCTGTAATGCAAGGCTCCGTATGTACCGTCCTCTTCGGAGTAAGTGAAAGCGCCGAGCCTTTCGAAGCGATAATCGCGGACAAACTGAAGAAGGTCCTGGAATTCCTCTTCTCCTTCGCCTGGATGTCCGACCATCATTGTCGTACGCAGCACCACACCGGGAACTTTGTCACGGATTTTCTCGACAAGAGCTCTGGTTTCGGGGCCGTTCACAGAGCGGCGCATCTTTTCAAGCACTGCCGTGGCCGAATGCTGGAGAGGAATGTCAATATACTTGCAAATCTTAGGATTGGAAGCCATCACATCCAGGACATCCTCAGGGAACCCGTCAGGATAGCTGTAATGTATCCTTATCCACTCTATCCCGTCAATGAGCGAGAGCTTGCCAAGAAGGTCTCCGAGGGCACGCCGTCCATAGAGGTCAAGGCCGTAATAGGTTGTGTCCTGCGCTATTACTATAAGTTCCTTCACTCCCTGAGCGGCAAGCAGCCTCGCCTCGGCGATGACACTCTCCATCGGAACCGATATGTGCCTTCCACGGATGTGGGGAATGGCGCAGTATGCGCAACGCCTGTCACACCCTTCCGAAATCTTGAGGTAGGCATAATGTTTCGGAGTTGTAAGCACACGGTCAAGGTTGTCAAAGGTAAGGACACCTTCGAAAGTATCAACCTCCGGTATCTCTTCCATCAGTTCCTTCCTATATCGCTGCGAAAGACATCCGAATACTCTTATGGAACGGATATACCCCTGCTTCTTCGCCTCAACGGCCTCAAGAATCGCCGAAATCGATTCTTCCTTCGCATCATTTATGAAACCGCAGGTATTGATTATCACCTCATCCACTCCGGCAACGGCCAGATCCTCCCCTTCCGGAGAGATCTCATACCCTTCTCTCTGCAGACGTTTCAGGAGATGCTCGGAGTCCACACGGTTCTTCGGGCAGCCCATCGTTACGAGCTGGACCTTTTTCATACGGAAGATGCTATTCTTCAGTTTCCTTATTCTCTTCCTCCTCAACCACGAAGTCAAGGGTAGCGAACTGCTGCAGGCAGTTGTACCAGTCAAGAACCTTCTTCATGTGAGAGAAATAGAAGCGGTCGGCATCGTAGTCAGGAATCACTTCGTCGAAGAATGCCTTTATGGCCTTCTGGTCGGCCTTGGAAGAAATGGCGGCCTTGCCGTCAAGTTTCGCGGCCATTGCAGTGAGAACATCCTGAAGGCTCTTCTCCTCAGTTGTGGTGTAGATTGAAATATCTGCAAGCGAGCTGACCTTTGCGCTCGGACCGAATGCCTTGCGCACCTTGGTTTCCAAAGATTCAGCAATAAGACCATTGCGGGCCTGTGCAACATAAGCGAACAAACCGTGTTCACCGCTTATTGAAAGAATTTTCTTAAGATCTGTCTTTTCCATTTTTCACTATTTTATCCGAACCTGTCAAAAGGTTCTTGATTTTCAATATTTCAGGTAATAACTGATGCTTGTCGTCAGGCACCAGGACGAAATCAGCATAAGCCTCTCGCTGTGCATCGTCCCACTGTTTTGCCATCCGGACCCTTACAGCCTGTGCGGTGGTATGGTCCCTGGCCATCACCCTACGGACGCGAATCTCCTCCGGAAGGCTCACTGCCAGGACATAATCTGCAACGCTGCGCAACTGTGGCTTTTCGAGAATGATGGCAGACTCTATCATCACAACCTCACTCTCCTGTGCCGATTTCCATTTCTCAAAATCACGCATTACTGCAGGATGCACGGCCGCCTCCACCTCTTCAAGCATCTTCCTGTCAGAGAAGATACGCTGCGCGAACAGCGGTTTGTCGAGTTTCCCGTCCTTGAGAATGTCAGCGCCCGCAATGGACGCAATCTCTTCAAGAAGCGCAGCATCAGTGTCGTACAGCCTCTTTGCAGCCGAATCGGTATCGTATGAAGGGACACCGATAAGATTGAAAGCCTTGACTATGCAGGACTTTCCGCTTCCGATACCTCCGGTGCAAAGTATGACCTTACTCCCTTCCATCACTGACTATGCATTCAACGGTCATCGGGTTTATGGTGTAGGAAGATACCGTGGAATCCGATATAGATACGACAGGTATCACACGCGTCCCTGACGAAAGTTCATACTCCGTATAATCCACGTATGCCTCAAGGGATGGCTTTCTTCTGTTGCTTCGGGTGAAAGGCTTCCGGTAGCTCACATCAACTTTCGACGGAAAGAGCAGAACAGACTTTCCATCAGGTACGTTGCGTACCGAGACTTCGACTGTTTCCGTACTCTCCACATATCTTTCAACCTTCACTGAATAAGCCACTTTCTTCGGGTAGACAGTAAGCCCGGCGGGAACCGAAACGGACAGCGTCCCCCGGATGTCCTTGTCAACGGAGCGGCGTCTGACTGTGGAAGTGTTCACCTCCACAATACTTTCCAGTGCCGACGGCTCGCCATAGACGAGGACGGAATCTGGGAACAATGTGATTCCACCGACTGGCATATACTGTGATCTGTAAAAAAGCACAGCATTCGCCCTGACAGGGACCTTGCGGCAGTCCCTCTTTTGGAAGGAGAATGAAAGATATTCAGTATCAATAACTTCTACGGAAACGCCATCACCGATTGCGGCAGAGATACGATCCCTCACAGACAAGTCAGACACCTTCAGTCTGAAGACACCTGCATTTTGATCGACAAGCTCCAGTTCAGAAGGATCCACTCTCAAATGCAGGACCGGAGTTTCGTCGCCGAATCCCTGGACACGCATCAGATGATAGCCCGACGCCGTACCCCTGAGTATCAGAGGTTCGGTCGATACTGCCTCAGCCTCATATCCTTCCAGGCTGGAAGAGACAATGACGCTGTATTGCAACGTCGAAGAGTATTCAAGTGACATATTGTGAAGCAGCCACATGAACACAGTCAGGATGAGAGCCAGGAACAGCTGTCTGACCTTTCCGGAACGAGTCATCTGGTCAATGGACCTTATATCGGCTATGCCTGCTGAGCGTCCGAGTAATCACGTACGATGGATGCCTTGTCCACCTTGATCTTCACATCTTTGTCAATCTCAAGCAGAATCTGGCTGGAGCCCTCTTTGACCTCCGAAACGGTCCCGTAGATACCGCCTATGGTAACGACCTTGTCACCCTTCTTGAGAGCATCACGGAACTTGTTGAGCTCCTTCTGCTTCTTCTGCTGCGGACGAATCATGAAAAGCCACATCACCACGAAGATGAGGAGCATCATTATCAAAAGGGACATTCCACCGCCACCGTTTGCCTGGCCGTTTGTCTGCAAAAAAGTAAGGAAATTCATATCGCTTTATTTATGGTTTAACGTTTATTTTCATCCGAGAAGCCCTCTTCCCTGCTTGCGGACCTCGCCTTGCGCCATCTTCTCCTGAATAATCTTGTCGAGGATGCCATTGACGAAAATCCTGCTGTTCGGAGTGCTGTAATATTTCGATATCTCAACATACTCGTTGATTGTGACTTTCACCGGAATCGTCGGGAACGACACGGCTTCGGTGATCCCGAGTACGATGAGTGCTGCGTCAGTCGGCACGAGCCTTTCTGATTTCCAGTTCGACAGGTTGTCGGATATAAGTTCGATATATTCGTCGTAATTGAGAATGGCATCACCCAGAAGTCTGAGGGCGAATTCCTTGTCATCTTCCTTCAGGAAAGAGGAAGGATGCTTGATACGATGGCTGCGCTTGGTCTCTTCTATGCCGGCGATTATGACATTGAGTGCATACGCCACGTCATCAATCCAGAATATGGACATATCCTCGAGGATGGAAAGAAGTTCCTCGTTGTCTTCGAACTCATCCTGGAATATGCAGGAGAAGAGGTCGCAGTCAGCGGCGAAGGAATCATCTTCCGAGGCCATGTAGTTCCTGTAGTAATCCTTTGTCACCATTGAGGCGTAGACTCTCTTGACGAACGCATCGTTCTCGCCCCATCCCAGGCCGTGCTTGCTGCAGAATCTCCCGAATTCCGGGTCTGATGCAAGAAGTTCCGCGAACTTGTTCCTCACGAATTTCATATTCGGGTTGGCTTCCTGCTCCGTAGGGTGGAACTTGCCCATTCCGGCAGCTATCTTTTCGGAAGCCACGTCCACGAGGGAAGATGATATGTTAAGGAGAAAATAGTACAATTCCTTCACCTTGTCACAGGATTCGACAAGGTTCTTCCTGGCTGATTCCAACTCGGTGCAGCCGGAATTCTCGTATGCGAAAAGCGTCTTGAACGCCTTGATACGGATCAATCTGCGTGATATCATTATGAACGTATGTATTTTCAGGGCCTTGCACAGATTCACACCTGCCTGGGGCGCCTGCAACAATCTGCAAAGATAGTCCTTTATGAAAGATTTGAAAAAAATAAGTTAAGTTCCTTGTTATAAAAATAAATTTTATCTTTGTATAAATATTCACACTATAATCAAACCTGACGAAAACCATGTACTTCGAGGATTATGACAATGCAGGCGCTCCGGAACGCACAGGAGACGATGTTTTCTCAAAGCCTGTAAGAGCCGGGAAAAGGACGTATTTCTTTGACGTGAAGGCTACAAAAGGAAATGACTACTACCTCACCATCACCGAAAGCAAGCGCCGCATAGAAAGAGACGGACGCTATGTTTATGACAAACACAAGATTTTCCTCTACAAGGAAGATTTCGAAAAATTCGCCGACGGTCTTCAGGAGGTTGTCAATTATATCCGCGAACGCTGCCCTGTCACCGAGGCTCCCGTTCAGAACATAGAGAAGCAGGATACTGCGGCGGCTGAAGGGCCATCCTTCTCGAACGTTGAGTTCGAAGAACTGTAGATTTCCGCTCTAGGATACGCGGTTGCCCATGTGTGGCGACCGGAATAAAAACCGACTTTCCGTCGGTTTTTTTTGTCTATTTACAATTTTGGTTTATTTTTGTAACAAAATTGTTTTGAACCTGTTTTGAAATATATCTGATGGGGATTCCTTTTGCATACGACACACTGGCAGCCGGTGAAGACATTCTGGGAAGAGCAGGGCTGATTGACGATATTGTACGGTCATTGACGAAGTCGCAGAAGAGCGTGACCCTTTACGGACCTATGCGCAGCGGTAAGGAAACAGTCATCCGCGCCGCGATGGACAAGGTGGCCAAAGAGGTCAGCAACTGTCAATTTTGTGAGATAGACCTTTTTAACGTGCATTCAAAGGAAGGATTCCTGAAGACATTCAGAACCGCGATGGAGGGATGCATAAAATCTGTAAGCGAAACATCCCTCCTCCCCCTGGATATCGACTTCAATACACTGAACGACAAACAGCTGATAGAATTCCCACAATACATCGCGGACAAGTCCCAGAATATGCTTGTCATCTATTTCAAGGAGTTCCAGAACATACTGTTCTCTGAAGAGCCGGGTTTCCCTTTGAACCAGATTAATCGGATATGGTCAAAGCAGAAAAACGTAAAGTACATCTTCACAGGTTCCTGCGTCAATATGATGAAGTCGATGATGGAAGAGAAGAAGCTGTTCTATTATATGACTGCGGAATATTGGATTCCACAACTTGACCCTAAAACGGTATGCAATTACATAACCGGATCGTTCCTGAGGCTCGGCAGGGTGATAGAAGCCGAGGAGGCTCTTGAGATATACAACGTAACGTCAGGGAATATGTGGTACGTGAAACAGTTGTGTTCGATATGCTTCAACAAACCGATAGGCTATGTCAACAGAAAGATAGTGAGCCAGTCTACCGAAGCACTGCTTTCAATCCACATCCCCCGCTTCCGCCAGATGATCCAGGACCTGACGCCCAACCAGATAAATTTCATCAAGGCAGTGACGGACGGAGTGGTGAAGTTCAGCAGTGCCGAAATAATGGAGAACTACCATCTCAACTCTTCAGCGAACGTATTCAGGATAAAAGACGCTCTCAAGAAGAAAGAGGTCATACTCTTCGATGCTGAAGACAACGCAAGATTCCAGGACCCGCTGTTCGAGTACTGGCTGAAGAATTACTATTTCAACAACTGATAATCTGTTTTGAAATGAAAAGATTCGTAGTATTGTCGGGCGCCGGTGTCAGCGCCGAAAGCGGAATCAGGACTTTCCGTGACAGCGACGGCCTGTGGGAGAACTACAACGTGCGTGACGTTGCCGACATTGAGGGTTGGTACCGTAACAGGAAGCTGATGCTTGACTTCTACAACGAGAGGAGACGTCAGTTGGAAAAGGCTCTTCCGAACAAGGCTCACGAGACAATAGCAGCCCTTGAAAGATATTTCGAAGTGACGGTAGTGACTCAGAACGTGGACAACCTTCACGAAAGAGCCGGCTCCACCAACGTAATCCACCTTCACGGAGAGCTCACGAAGATACGTCCTGAAGACAAGGCAGACAAGGGAATCCGCGACATAGGTTACAAAGATGTCAATCTCGGCGACACCGACGAGCGCGGGGTACAGTTCAGGCCGCATATCGTGTGGTTCGGCGAGGCTGTTCCTATGATTGAGCCTGCCGCAAAGGCGGTCTCCCAGGCGGACATACTGCTGATAATCGGCACATCCCTCAATGTTTATCCGGCCGCAGGGCTTTTCAGGTATGCCAGGTACGGTACACCCATCTTCCTGATAGACCCTCAGAAGATAGACCTTGACTATCCGAATTTCCGACAAATCCGGAAGCCTGCCACGAAAGGGATGGAAGAGCTGATGGAGATTCTTGTAGAACAATACATCTGACACACGAGGTAACCGGAAACACCTAAACAACAATATGATGAAAAAAACATTGATCACGCTGGCGCTCCTCCTTGGATTCGTATCCCTGGGCGCCCAGACTTCGCCGATACGCTTCGCGTACACGAGCGACGTCCATCTGTGCACCGACAGCCCGAGAATCGGCAATCTTGAATTGTGCATAGAAGACATCAACAACCATCCTGACATACAGTTCACAATGTTTGGAGGTGACATCACCGAGTTCGGTGCAGACCACGAAATTGCTCTTGCAAAAGGAATCATCGACCAACTTAAGAATCCGTACTATATCATTGCCGGAAACCACGATGCAAAGTGGTCCGAGAGCGGATGCAACACTTTCAAACAGGTATTCGGCTACGAACAGTTCGAATTCGAGGCCGGTGGAATCAAGTTCCTCGGCTGCAACAGCGGTCCGAATATGAGAATGGCCCCTGCACTCCTGCCTCACGAAAGTCTCGTATGGCTCGACTCCATTGCAAAAGCCATCCCGGCTGAACAGCCTGTCATCTTCGTGAACCACTTTCCTCAGGACACTTCGATGCTCAACTACTTCCAAGTATTGAACACATTGAAGAAGTGCAATATACAGTTAATCATAGGCGGACACTGGCATTCGAACAACATCCTCAACTATGACGGCGTACCTGGTATCCTCGGACGTTCACCGGACAGAGGCAAGGAGATTGGATATAACATCATCGACATCGCTGACGGAGTCTTCTCAATCCACGAGAGGATCCTTGCAGACAAGGAAGGCAAACCGGTATCTGAAGACCGTGCCCCTTGGTTCACGATGAACCTCACCGATACTCCTCAATTCCAGCCTGACGTGCCTTCAGACGGCAATGAATACGGCCTTCCTGACAACTATCCGTTCATCAAGTTTGATGTAAACGCACAATATCCCGAGGTAAGGAGTATCTGGAGACATCAGGATGAAGGTGACATAGGAGACGGCGCAGTGATCTGCAGGAAGTATGCAGTCTATGCCAACACCGCCGGTGTCATAAAAGTGCTGAATGCCAAGACCGGTGAGCAGAAATGGTCATACGCTACCGAAGGAAAAGTATTCTCTACCCCTGCCGTCGGACACAGACGCGTAGTAATCGGCTCTTCTGACGGTTACATCTACTGTTTCAGGCTCCGCAACGGAAAGCTTCTCTGGAAGCACAAATGCGAAAAGTCCGTGCTTGCCACTCCTGTAATTATGAAGAGGACAGTTTACTGCGGTTCTTCAGACCACATCTTCCGCGCCCTCAAACTCAGGAACGGAAAATCAGTATGGGAATTCGACGGTGTCAAGGGATTCGTTGAAACAAAGCCATACATCGATGCCGAGCAGATTGTCTTCGGAGATTGGGCCAACTCGCTCTACTCTCTGAATCCGAAGACCGGAGAACTTCAGTGGGAATGGAACACCAAGGGTTCAAGGATGTACTCTCCAGCTGCCACTTATCCTGTCAAAGCCAATGGAATGATCTTCATCGTGACCCCTGAGCGCAAGACTTACGCCATTGACGCAAAGACAGGAGAACAGATCTGGTGCCAGGCAGGAGGCCGCGAGTCAATCGCCCTTTCCTGCGATGCAAGCAGAATCTTTGTAAAGAATATGCACGGAAAGATGCACGCATTCTCAACTGATGCCGAGCCGAAAGAGCTCTGGTGTACGGATGTTGAAGGACAGGGATATGAAATTGCACCTACTTCCTGCGCCACTGCGGTTGTCGATGGGAAAGAGGTGATATTCATGCCGACAGACAAAGGAAATCTCTTCTGCCTCGATGCATCAGACGGTTCAATCATCTGGATTCACAAGATCAGCGTAGCGTTGATCAACTCCATAGTCACCCTGCCTGACAGGCAGTTGCTTGTCAGCACGATGGACGGTGTAGTGACCAGACTGGAATATTGATTGGGACGATACTGACAGAAATCAAGGGAGACCGACCAATTTTTGGCCGGTCTCTTTTTGTGTATAGATGTCAGCAGATTCGAAGCAGGGTTACTGCTCGGGGGCCGTAGCCATTATAACTTTGAATTTTTCCCGCTTAGCTATGTTCATGAGAGCGACGACCTCTCTGACAGGGACTGTCTCGTCAGCATATATCGAGAATGTAGGGTCATCCTCATCATCAAGAAGGTCACACAGCGC
>JAGHVK010000015.1 GCA_018064345.1 Candidatus Cacconaster merdequi | reverse complement strand
GTGGTAGTGCGTCCGGAAGACGTGGAAATACGCAAGGACCAGAGCAAGGCCGAGTTTTTCGGAACAGTGAGCTCCTGTACCTTCAAAGGAGTGTTTTACCAAATTTTCGTCAATACCGAAACAGGATTCGAACTGATGGTTCAGAATTACCGCAAGTACGATGTCGGGGAAAAAGTCGGGATGCAGATTCAGCCCGGCAACATTCAAGTAATGCGCAAACCGCGCATACGCAACACTTTCAACGGCGAAATCATAGATAATACCCACGTTTGCTTCCTCGGTGAGTCTTTTGAATGCAAGCCTACGGAACTGAAGGCCGGAACGGAAGTGAAGGTAGAGGTCGAATTCAAAAATATAGACCTGCAGGACCATCAGGAAGAAGGCACCGTGAACGGAGAAGTTCATTTCATTCTTTACAAGGGCGACCATTACCATCTTACCGTGCTCACGGAAAGCGGAGAACACGTGTACGTCGACACTCAGGACATCTGGGACAAGGGCGACCTTGTTGGTATCAATATAGCGGCCAGGGACATCAAGATTGGAAAAATCGATGAGTAAGAGACACAACTGGAGTATCCCCTACTTCGTTTTCATGGTACTTTTCGTCGTGCTGCCCCTGCTCCTGGTAGCGGTTTACGCGTTTCAAGACGGCAACGGGAGGTTCACCTTCGCAAATATCGTCCGGTTCTTTTCCGATTCGAATGCACTTTCCACGTTCGCCCTTTCCATAGAGGTTGCTATCGAGAACACCGTCCTGTGCATTCTCATAGGCTATCCCGCCGCATGGCTTCTTGCCAACAGAAAGTACAACAGGAGCGCTGTCACGATAATACTTTTCATTCTTCCGATGTGGATAAACGCCCTTATGAGGACTCTTGCCACAGCGGAACTTTTCAATATATTGGGAGTTCAGCTCGGGAAAGGCACACTTCTCTACGGTATGGTATATGATTATCTCCCGTTTATGATTTACCCCATCTACACCATTCTCCAAAAGATGGACAAATCCTACGCGGAAGCGGCCGAGGACCTTGGAGCCACCCCCTCGCAGGTGTTCTGGAAAGTCACGGTCCCCCTTTCGATGCCCGGAGTGAGAAGCGGTATCCTTATGGTGTTTATGCCGACGGTAAGCACGTTTGCCATATCCGAGTTCCTCACCAACAACAAGATAAAGCTGTTCGGAACCATCATCCAGGAGAACATCAATTCCTCGATGTGGAACTACGGTGCGGCTCTGGCTCTCATAATGCTGCTTATTATCGGCATCAGCACATTGTTCAACAAAAAAGACGGAGAGGAGGCCGAGAGCAGTCTGATATGAAAAAGTTCCTTGCCCAGACCTACCTTTGGATTCTGCTGATTCTGCTCTACGCACCGCTCATCTTCATTGCGATATTCTCGTTCACCGAAGCCAGGGTGCTCGGCAATTGGACAGGATTCTCCACCCAACTGTACGAAAACCTTTTCACAGGCAACGTCAACGGCAGCGCATCCCTTATCTCCGCTGTCAGAAACACCTTCATCATAGCCATCGTTGCCGCATTGATCTCAACTGTATTGGGAACCCTTGCGGCCATCGGCATCCACAACCTTCGAGGACGGAAGAAGAGCACTATGCTGTTCCTGAACAACATACCTATGCTGAATCCGGACATCATCACCGGTGTATCACTGTTTCTTCTCTTCGTTTTCCTGAGGATTTCCCAAGGTTACGCCACTGTCGTCCTGGCGCATGTCACCTTCTGCACGCCATACGTCGTGCTCAGTGTCCTGCCCAGAATCACACAACTCAGTCCAAATACCTACGAAGCGGCCCTGGACCTCGGCGCAACACCGATGCAGGCATTGTGGAAGGTTATCGTTCCCCAACTCCGTCCCGGAATGGTAAGCGGTTTCTTCCTGGCCTTCACGATGTCTCTGGACGATTTCGCAGTGACCTTCTTCACCCGGGGAACCATCGGTCTCGACACTCTCTCGACATTCATCTATACTGATGCGCGCAAGGGGGGCCTCACTCCCGAACTGCGTCCGCTGATGACCCTGATATTCCTTATTATCCTCATTCTGCTGGTCATAATCAATGTCCGGCAGGCCAAACAACAAAACTCCATCAAAAACAAATGAAAAAATTTGCAAGCATTCTCCTTGCTCTGGCAACAGTAGTCGCCTGCAGTGAGAACCGTGACCAGGTCCTCAAAGTTTACAACTGGTCCAATTACATTGACGAAGACGTGATTCCGGAGTTCGAGCAGTGGTACAGACAGCAGACCGGTTCCGACATCAAGGTCATTTACCAGACCTTCGACATCAACGAGACTATGCTCGCCAAGATAGAGAAAGGCCACGAGGATTT
>JAGHVK010000051.1 GCA_018064345.1 Candidatus Cacconaster merdequi | reverse complement strand
AACCCGCAGGGCTTCTTCCGGCCAAGCGAAGTCAAGTGTATGCTCTTCCCGTCTCCTCTCAAGCGCAAACCCATTCTTTCATACCAGGTTTACGAAGGAGGTCTTTTCGAGATGATTGACTCTACTGTCGGTTTCGTAATGCAGCACATAGATGCATACGTCGGGACCCACACACAGGCATCCGTGGATGTAATCTATGAAATCCCGTACGAAGCGGTCCTTGAAACGATTGTCAATGCCTGCACACACCGTGTATATACAGACAATGGCAGTGTCCAGGTGGAGTTGTATCCGGACCGCCTCGAAGTATCAAACCCGGGTGCACTTCCGTACGGATTTACAATTGATCAGCTTACACAGCTGCACAATTCGAAGCCTTCCAACCCTATTCTTGCCCATCCGGTTTATCTGGCAGGATACATCGAAAGAATCGGCACCGGCACCACGGACATCGTTGAAAAGTGCGTCGAAGCCGGGCTCCCGACGCCGGAGTACAGACAGGACGGTACAGGTTTCAAGGTGGTGATATGGAGGAAGAGCAAAAATGTTGATGACCCCCAAACAAAGGGCATAGAACAAGGGTTTTCAATTAATGACGCCCAAAATGACGCCCAAAATGACCCTCAAAAAATCTTTGCTATAAGGGCACGAAAAGTCCTTGAAAAAATGATTGGTAATCCACATATTTCAAAAGATACTATTGCAACGGAATTAGGAATCAGTGAACCCACTGTCCGAAGGACCATTAAATCCCTGCGAAATAGTTACCGCATAGAATGGATCGGCCCATCCAAGTCCGGTCGCTGGGAAATTCACGAATTGAAGTAGCCTGCCGCTACAAATAGATCAGGTCCTTGGAAATCTCCTCAATAAACCCGGGGCGTTTTCTGGCACTCTCCGAGACGATATCCACTTTCATTCCAAGGATAGTCTCGAGAGTATTAGAAAGATCCGCGTACAGATACAGTGATGGAGATTTGAACTTGATGAGCAAATCCACATCGCTGTTTTCGTTATGCTCGCCGCGGGCCACACTGCCGAACAGGGACATTCGTTCAATACCGAATTTTTCCGCATTTTCATTCTTGAAGGTGCGGAGAAGTACGATAATCTGGTCACGGGTGGTCATAGATGCAAGAACTATTATGCTGCAAAGATACGAATGTAATTCAGTTGATTGATAACCATTTTTTCGTAACTTTGTTTGTATCTTCCAATAATTGTGTATTATCGGAAGATACAGGCAAGCTACTAATTCAAATGGAAGGTATTAAACAATTATCTGAAGAGGACATAAAGCTTCGGTTCATCACTCCTGCCGTGAATGCTGCCGGATGGGATAATGACCATATCCGGATGGAATATTTCTTCACGGACGGAAGGGTGATAATCCAAGGCAACCAGCACGGACGCAAGGCCCGGAAGAAGGCGGATTATGTCCTGTTCGCTGCACAGAATCAGCCTATTGCCATTGTTGAGGCTAAAGACAACAACAAGCCGGTTGGCGGCGGTCTGCAGCAGGCGATGGAATATGCCGAGATTCTGGATATCCCGTTCGCATATTCCTCCAATGGAGACGGATTTATCGAACACGATTTCCTGACAGGTGGAGAAAGGCTCATCAAGATTGATGAGTTCCCCTCTCCGGATGAGCTCAAGGCCCGTCTTGCAAAATTCAAGAATTTCACGCCGGAACAGCAGAAGATTGTTGATACCCCGTTCTATTGGGACCGATATACCAACACCCCAAGGTACTATCAGAGAATCGCCGTGAACAGAACGGTTGAGGCAATCGCAAAGGGAGAGGACAGGATTCTTCTCGTGATGGCCACAGGAACCGGCAAGACTTTCACTGCGTTCCAGATAATCCACCGCCTGATAAACTCAGGCGCCAAAAAGAAAGTTCTTTATCTTGCTGACCGCAATGTTCTGATTGACCAGACTATGGTGCAGGACTTCAAGCCATTCAAGAAGATAATGACCAAGATAAAGCATCGTGAGATGGACCCCGCTTACGAGGTCTATATGGCGCTTTATCAGCAGCTTGTTTCCTACGAGCCAGACGTTCCGGATCCTTTCAAGGAGTTTGCTCCGTCATTTTTTGATCTCATCATTGTGGATGAGTGTCATAGAGGATCGGCCAAAGACGATTCCGAATGGAGAAAGGTTCTGGAGTATTTTTCCGGGGCCACCCAAATCGGTATGACGGCCACGCCGAAGGCTGTTGCCGGTGCAGACAATCTTGCATATTTCAACGAACCTCTCTATACATATTCTCTCCGTCAGGGAATTGAGGATGGTTTCCTCGCTCCATACAGGGTGACGAACTCATTCATCAACATTGACCTTGAGGGATGGTGTCCGGAGGAAGGCGAAGAGGATATCGACGGTAAACTTATCGAGTCCGGTTTCTACAGCCGCCAGAACTTCGGGCGCGACATCGCTATTCTTGAGAGACGCAATATCGTGGCCAGAAGAATCACCAAGATGCTCCAAAAAATTGGCCGGATGACCAAGACCATTGTGTTCTGCAGCGATATCGAGGAGGCAGAGGCTATGAGAGAGCTTCTGGTAGAGCTCAACAAGGACTTGTGCCAGAGAGACTCCCGATACGTGATGAGGATTACCGGCGACGACAATGTCGGTAAGAAGCAGCTGGACAATTTCATTGACCCGGACCAAGACTATCCTACAGTTGTAACCACTTCGGAGCTTCTTTCGACCGGAGTTGACTGCAAGACCTGCGGGCTTATCGTCATTGACAAGGAAATCGGTTCTATGACTGAATTCAAGCAGATAGTCGGACGTGGTACCAGACTCAAGACAGATAAGGGTAAGTGGCATTTTGAGATTCTGGATTTCCGTAATGCTACCCAGCTTTTCAAGGATCCTGAATTTGACGGAGACCCTGAGCTTTCAACTCAAGGTTCCGTTTCCGGCTACAAGCCGAAAGAACCAAGGAACGGAGAACTTCACGATGACAACAAACCTCGTTACGGTCATTCAAAATATCACGT
>JAGHVK010000116.1 GCA_018064345.1 Candidatus Cacconaster merdequi | reverse complement strand
GCCGCAGACAGCAAGTTATTTGCGCAGCAAATGACGTAGATGGCGAGAATGGACGCTGTCCGGACGCAAGTCATTCCAGTCTGCAAGTGTTCAATCGTCTGGACGAGTGAAAAAGCGGTCTATTAGAATTGTACCCATATAAGAAGCTGTTGGTACTGAGCGTAGGGCCCAGACGTACTATTTCGTTGTAAGTCCAAAAGGCATGAAACTCATCTTCATCAGTCTCCAGTGCGCCTTGGCGAATGGTATCCCGATTATTGTAATGGCAAAGATGAAGGACAGAACCAGATGCACTATGGCAATCTCCCACCAGCCGCAAAGTATCCACAGCACAGAGAATCCAATTGAAAGGCACCCGGCATTGTCTTTTGCAGTCACATCCTTACCGAACGGAGCGAGTGCCAGAACACCAATTTTCATCAGTTGCACTCCGAACGGGATGCCGATAATCGTTATGCACATCAGCAGTCCTGACGCAAAGTACATCAGGGAGACAAGGAATCCTCCCAGAACGAACCAAAGGATATTACCCAGAGTGCTCATAGTAACCTGTATATGAATTAAAACCAAAACACAATATACTAATTTCTCTCGAATTTGTGAAGGTTCTGTTCAAAAGACATTCTGCAACAGGAAATAGAAATTTGAGAAATTAATCCGTTCAGAAACAGATTCTTGAAATAAATTTTTATCTTTGCGGCGCTTACGGAGTAGGAAATTAAAAAAAGCAGAGGCGATGGTTCAGATTTTTTACAAAGTAAATGGCCAGGTGGAACTTTCGCAGTCCATCGACATTCTGAAATCAATCTCCGTCAAGGACGCCCTTTGGCTGGATCTTGACACCCCTACCGGAGAAGAAAAGAGAGCCGTGGAGATTTTTCTCGACACGACACTCCAGAGCCGTGCCCAGGCGGAAGAGATTGAAAGTTCATCCCGCTACTACGAAACGGTCGATTCCATATTCGTCAATACGAACTTCCTGATTCCAAGCGCCGAAAGTTACAGTATGGAGTCTGTGTCATTCATTCTTACCGGGGACACTTTCACATCCATACGTCAGGTTCCTCTCCGCAGCTTCACGGATATCCAGCGCCGTATCCTCTCCAATATCAGGCTCTATCCCTCCGGATTCCACATTCTGATAGGCATTCTGGAAAACCGCATCGACCTTGATGCCGATATGATCGAGCTGATGTCCAAAGAGATTGCACAATACAGCAAAAGGGTAAGCCTGGGAGAAGACGTGAACGACGAACTCCTTCTGGACATCAACCAGTTGCAGGAAAACACAATGATTGTCAGGGAGAATATCGTGGACAAGCAGAGAATGATTTCCAGCATACTCAAGAGCGACAAGACTCCCGATGAAGTGGGGAACAAACTCAACATCCTGCTCAAGGACGTGGCCTCGCTCATCAACCATACCAACTTCAGTTTCGAACGTCTGGAATACCTTCAGAACACAGTACTCGGTCTTATCAACTTGGACCAGAATAAGATAATGAAAGTTTTCACACTCGTTTCCCTGCTGCTGATGCCTCCCACCCTGATTGCAAGCATCTATGGCATGAACATCAAGCTGCCTCTGCTGGGAGACGGCAAGGACTTCATCATTGTCCTGAGTACGATGGTTGTCTGCGTGATAGCCGCCCTGTTTCTCTTCCGAAGGAAAAAGATGCTCTGAAAACGGCTTCTATATGATGTGCAGGCGCAGTAGATTCAGTGCGCCGGAAGCAAATCTCTCGATATTGACGGTACGGTTTGAAGAGAACTGCAACTTTTTGGCGACAACGTCTATGCTGCCGTCTTCATTGCGCCTTGCGGCAGCAGTCCAGACCAGCCCAACCGGTTTCTCAACAGACCCCCCTCCCGGTCCTGCAATACCGGAAGTAGCAACAGAATAATCGGTATCAAGGCATCTCATGACCCCCTCTGCCATCTGTCTGACACACTGCTCACTGACGGCTCCGTATCGGGCTATGACATCAGGATCGACACCAAGGACACCAATCTTCACACTGTTGGAATAGGAAGTGACCGAGCCCTTGTAATAATCGGAACAGCCCGCAATTGACGTCATCAATTCCGATATGCGCCCTCCGGTACAGGATTCCGCCGCCGACATAGTCTTGCCCCGGACACGCAGGGCCTTCCCTATCTCTTCCTGAAGAGAAGTCTCCCCATACCCGTAAATCGCATCTCCGAGGAGTTCCTGCAGGGAACGCACGTATGATGTGAAATCTCCGTCTCCGCCGAAACTGGTCAGTCTCAGCCGTACTCCGAGAGTCGAATTGGGGAGATATGCCAGCTTGACATTATCCGGCAGGGCATCTTCCCATCCGCTTATCCTATCGGCAAGGAGAGATTCCGGAATGCCGAAAGTATTTACAGTATAATGAGTTATCTTTTCAAGAGAGAACTTCGACCTTATATCACCGGTAATTTTCGAGAGAAGCCCGAGAGCCTCGAACGGAACTCCCGGCAGAGAATAGAGCACCGATTTGCCGAAGATTCCGAGCCCGTAAAATGCCATACAGGGAGCCGTTCCAAGGTCATTTGGTATCACCACGGCTTTTTCCGGCACAAGAGCCTGAGCCCTGTTCGTCTCCAACATAGGCATATTCCTGGCCGCCAGAATGCGTTTTACAATCTCCATCTGAACGGATGACTCCACATACCGGGTCGAACCGCTCAACTCCATAAGGGCCTCTTTCGTTATGTCATCCTTTGTGGGGCCGAGTCCTCCCGTCACAATAACGATATCCGAAATATCAAGACAATGTGAGAGTTGTGAAACAATGTCGTTATGGTCATCGGATATCGAGGTCATATATGTCACCTTGACCCCGATATCATTCAGGGCCCGGGATATATGTGAAGAGTTTGTATCCACTATCTGGCCGATGAGTATCTCATCGCCTATGGTACAGATTGAAGCTGTTGTCATTGCCTGACGATAGATTTGATGATTTTTTTTATGCTGAGCAGGCCGCGCAGGGATTTCTCGGGAGCATACGCTATGAAGGATGCCCCCTTCTCCAGAAACGATGCAGCCATCCCCTTTTCTTTCAGATATGAGATTACTATGACAGGAACAATCCCTCCGGCTATCCCGAATACCTTGTCGAAATAGTTGTCGCCGACCTCTATGGCATCCACCCCGTTCTGCAGTGCATATCTGACAATCGGCTCCACGTCATCCATTTCAAGGATATTGGTAATCTTGACGGCCACCGGCTTGAAGTGGTCATTATACTGCCTGATTGTCAGCACCCTGTCAATCAAATTCTCATAGCCGTTCCTCGGAACCGTGATAGTCAGCGCATCCGCGAAGTCATACAGCAGGGAACAGGCCCTGTCCATCTCGACAAGATTGATATCCTCTGTCACGGACTGCCGGCTTGTCAGATTCACGGTCACGAAGACTTTTTTCGGGTTGTTCCTGAGGTTTTTCAGGATATTTTCGACTTTCTTGACCGGGCCAATCTCCACGAAGGAGGGGCCGAAAGTTGAAAGTTCATTGTAGAATTCCCCCTGCCGGTCGACACCTGCACTTATGCCAATGGGATTCCTGTATTTCGAGCCGTAGAATTCCCTCTCCAGAGAAGCTCCCTTAACAGTGAATAGCGGCCGCAGCAGATTCTGAAGGAACGGCAGGTATTTGAGCAAAAGAAGTATCTGTCTCATAGCGTATTGAAAGGATGCCTGTTTACGATTGATTTTCCGAGGGTCAGTTCGTCGGCATATTCCAGGTCATCCCCGAATCCCACTCCGCGGGCAATCGTCGTTACAGTCACGGGGAACGCCCCTATCTGCTTGCATAGATAATAGGATGTGGTCTCCCCTTCCATCGAGGTGCTGAGCGCCAGAATAACTTCCTTCACGGACCCGTCCTTCAGCCGCTCGGAGAGTTCCCGGATATGCAGATCCGAAGGACCGATACCGTCAATGGGAGATATTATGCCTCCCAGAATGTGATATAGACCCCTGTACTGCCCGGTGTTCTCAATGCTGAGCACGTCCCGTACACTTTCCACGACGCAGATGGTGGAATGATCTCTGGTCCTGTCGTCACAGATGGGACAGGATGAGTCATCGGAAATCATAAAACACCTGCCACACACGTGAATATCCGACTTCAGTGCCCTGAATGCATCCACGAAACGGCTGACATTCTCCTGTGGCTCGTCAAGTATATGCAGGGCCAGCCGCAATGCAGTCCTTCGTCCTATTCCGGGAAGAGAGGCGAACTGATTGACCGCATCTTCAAGCAATTGTGATGAATATGCACCCTGGAACATACGTCATAAGGATTTATGATACTCCACAAGACCGTCAATCGGCTCCTTCAGAATCACCCCGGGCTTCATTCCTGCCGAGATGACGGCTTCTTTCAGGATTCCGGAATAATGGTAAGCAATTGACCCGACAAAATTCACGCTGTACCGGCCGGTGTCGAAATGATGCAGATTGCGTGAAATGAATGCCGAGAAACTCTCCTTCAGCAGGTTTGCCATATACGGAGTCTTCTTGAATTCATTGATGAAAGGCGAGAATGAAGCCAGGAATCTTGACGGAAGCGGCTCCTTGTAAACCTTGCGGACAATTGCAGGATAATCCAAGCCGTACCGGGAGTTGAACTCCGATTCCAGATCTGCCGGCAGAAGTCCCTTGATATAATCCGATATAAGTCTCTTGCCGAGATACGCTCCGCTTGCCTCATCGCCAAGGATGAATCCCCCGGCCTTCGCCGACTGCGCAATATTCTCGCCGTCATAGAAGCAGCAGTTGGAACCCGTCCCGAGAATGCAGGCGATTCCCGCGGTATGTCCACAAAGGGCTCTTGCGGCTGCCAGCATATCGGAAGAGGCGTGAACCGCGCACCCGGGGAACACTTCTTTGAAACAGAATGACAAACGGCCTTTTATCTCTTCATCCACAATCCCGGCACCATAGAAATCAACTTCCCGGACACCTTCACCACCGACCGCCTCCCGCAGTCCGTCCTTCAACAATGAAACAATCGCCTCGTTTTCCATAAAAACCGGGTTGATTCCGGCAGTCTGCAGGGAAGCCACCGAACCGTTCTTCTTTATAAGTCTCCAGGATGTCTTTGTGGAGCCGCTGTCAGCAATTATTACCATATCTTTTTTATTTTAAATAACTTGGGCCAATATTTCCCTGTCAGATATACCGCATCCTCATCGGGATTGTATGCAATGCCGTTAAGGACATCCGTGGAGAGCCTGCGGTCATAGAGTTTGAGAAGTCCGCTGCAGTCCAGCAGGGACCTGACCTCTCCGGTAGCGGGGTCTATCCTTGCAATGGTGTCTGTCGTATAGATATTGGCCCAAATCTCCCCCTTTATATATTCAAGTTCATTGAGCAGAGTGACATTCTTCCCGTCAAGTGTCACGTTGACTGACCTTTCCTCCATCAACGTGGATGGATTGATGAAACGGATTTTTGACGTTCCGTCGCTCATAATCAGGCTGGTACCGTCAGTTGTCAAGCCCCAGCCCTCCCCTGTGTATCTGAAGGAGCCAAGATACCTGAGTGTTGACGGGTCATAGACAAGGCACTCGTGTTCCTGCCAGGTGAGCACAAAGAGTTTTCCGTCAAGAATGCAGGCTCCCTCGGCAAAATACCGTGCATCGATGTTGATATTCTTCGTAGCCTTTCCCGTGGTGTGATCCGATATGAAGAACCGGGATCGTCCGTACTGTCCGGCAGATTCATACAATCTTCCTTCGTGGAAGAAAAGGCCCTGGGTATAGGAGGAGACGTCGTGAGGGTATGTCTTTTCAACGGCGACCTTGTATCTCTTCACATTCTTCCCACCATCTTCCGCTCTGCAAACAAACGGCATTGAGACGGTCATAAGAATTACAAAAGCTATATAAAACCGATTTTTTGACATAATTGTCAAAGATACCAAAAAAAAGCATATCTTTGCGAGAAATAAGGTAAGACGTTCTATCGCGCCGCGAAAGCGGTGAGGAAAGTCCGGACAGCTCAGAGCACCTCCCTGTGGAAAGCACAGAAGGGCGTAAGTTTTTGGAACGAGCGTAACAGAAAATAACCGCCGGTATTCCGGTAAGGGTGAAAATGCGAGGCAAGAGCTCACAACGTAAGGCGGTGACGCCGGACGGGTACGCGCCGGAGGGCTGCAAGGCCAAATATATCGGTTTTAAGGGTTGCTCGCCCGATGCCGAGGGGTAGGCTGCAACAGATAAATGATAGAAGCCCGAAAGGGTACAGAATTCGGCTTACAGGCTCACCTTATTTTGACAAAGGCCACTTTAGCTCAGTCGGTAGAGCAGCGCATTCGTAACGCGCAGGTCGCGAGTTCGAGCCTCGTGAGTGGCTCCAAGCAGAAAAGAGACGTCTCCATTCCGGGGACGTCTCTTTTCAATTTTCAACCTACTTTATTATTTCTTGAAGTAATTCGCAACTTCTTCGGTAGGTACAAATTCTTCCTGGAACATATAAGCTCCGGTGCGGTCTGATTTGACCATCTTGATGCATTTTACAACGTTTCTCAGGGCTGACTTGTCGCCACTGAAGGTTGCAACCGCTTTCTTTGCCATAGTATAATAAAGTTAAGTTATTTGATTTCTTTGTGAACGGTGTATTTCTTCAGGAAAGGATTGTATTTCTTGAGTTCCATACGCTCGCTTGTATTCTTTTTGTTCTTTGTGGTGATGTAACGGGAAATTCCGGGTACGCCACTTTCACGCTGTTCAGTACACTCCAATATTACCTGAACCCTGTTGCCTTTACCTTTTTTAGCCATAGTCGTAAAAATTAAACGATGTTAATCAATCCCTGTTCCTTTGACTTCTTCAGGGTTTCGGCAAGACCATTCTTGTAGATAGTCTTCATACCCTTGCAAGAAACCTTCAGAGTAATGAATCTCTGTTCCTCCTCAGACCAGAACCTCTTGTTCTTCAGGTTGGGAGCGAACTCGCGTTTAGTGCGTCTTTTGGAGTGGGAAACGTTGTTTCCTATCATCCTTTTCTTTCCTGTAACTTGACAAACTCGTGCCATTGTATATTAACTTTTATATTATTTCAAAGGTGGCCGCAAATATCTTGATTTTTATTTAAAAAACCAAATTTTCCAGCCTGATTTATAGTATCTTCAGCAATCTGCGCCATCGTATGTTCCGGGGAAAACCATAGTTGGAATCGGATGACCACCATATTACGGAGGGCCTTCCTACAATATGATCTTCGGGAACGAAGCCCCAATACCTCGAATCAAGGGAATTGTGACGGTTGTCACCCATCATGAAGTAGTAATCCATCTTGAAGGTGTAGGTATCGGAAGGAACCCCGTTGATGAGGTAACTGCCGTCCTTCTCTTCAAACGTATTGCCTTCATAAGTTTCGATTATCCTGCGGTAGAGAGGGATATTTCCGCTTTCCAGCCTGACTGTGACACCTTTCGCCGGAATCCACAGGGGTCCGTAATTGTCACGGGTCCACCCTGTCTCCACAAACGGGAAAAGCATCTCCTGAGAGTCTGAAAAATTGATGGAGAATTTCTCTATGTTCTCTTCCGTCGAAACCACGTTGGGCAGCTCCTTCACTCTTCCGAGTTGGCTGTCGGTAAGAGGCAGAGCGGGATATCCCGGGAGGTTGGCGTCATACCATATTTCGGATATGTTGATGCCTGTTTCCCTGAACAGGTTCGGATTTATGGGAGTACCATTCGTCACAACCCTGAAGGTATTCTGGATACCGGGATAACTTTCCTGCTGAATTCCATTCACATAGACTTTTCCGTCCGCCACAAGGAGCGTGTCGCCCGCAATGGCGACGCATCTCTTGACATAGTGGTCTTTCTTGTCCACGGGACGTACCTTGACAGGTCCGTAGTTCCTGAGAGTGCTCTCACGTCCATTGATTCTCACGTGTGCATAGTAGTCTTCCGCCGGAGCCTTTGCAAGGACCGTATCCCCGTTGGGGAAAGAGAAGACGACATAGTCATCACGTTTCACGCCGCCCTTTCCCGCAATCCTGCGGTATTTGTACTGAAGGGCGGTGGAATAGCTTTCCTTTCCGGAAAAAGGAAGCGTGTTGTGCACGAAAGGGACTGACAACGGAGTCTGAGGCATCTTGGGGCCGTAGGCAACCTTGCTGACGAACAGATAGTCACCTGTCATCAAGGAACTTTCCATTGAGGAGGAGGGAATCTTGAAGGACTGGAAGAAGAAGACGTTGATGAAAGAGACGACAACCACAGCAAAAGCAATCGCGTCGACCCACCCCAGAATCACATTCCGGGTATGGTTCTTTTCCTTTCCGTTTCTGTAGAGCCAGGCCTTGAACTTCTGAGTCACCGTCATCTCATAGATGACCGGCAGACCGAGAAGCCACCACCAGTTCCCCATCCACAGAATCCACAGGAGATAAAGCACGGCCCAGAAACCGAACCGGACTTTCCTGTTTCCGTATAGTTCCTTGAATTTCAAATCCTATAAGACTATTTTACTGAATTGACGATAGCCTCGAATGCCTGGGGATTGTTCATTGCAAGGTCAGCGAGGACTTTGCGGTTCAATCCGACGTTCTGCGCGGCCAGTTTGCCCATAAACTGGGAGTAGTTCAGGCCATGCTGGCGTGCTGCGGCATTGATACGGGTGATCCAAAGTGCGCGGAAATTGCGTTTTTTGGTCTTGCGGTCGCGGTATGCGTATGTCAAACCTTTTTCATAGGTGTTCTTGGCAACGGTCCAGACATTCTTCCTTGAAAGGAAGTTACCGCGGGTTTCTTTCAGAATCTTCTTGCGACGTGCTCTTGAAGCTACGTGATTTACCGATCTTGGCATAATTCATTTGTTTTTGGATATCAGCGCCCTGTCTCGCAGGGACTTGCCGGCTGAATATCCGGGTTAGACATAAATTTACTTTACCAGCAAAGCTTTTACTCTCTTGAGGTCAACCTTCTCAATCATTGCTACGTGAGTGAGGTTTCTCTTCTGCTTTTTGGTTTTCTTTGTGAGAATGTGGCTCTTGTAAGCGTGTTTTCTCTTCACTTTTCCAGAACCGGTGAGCGTGAAACGCTTCTTTGAACC
>JAGHVK010000087.1 GCA_018064345.1 Candidatus Cacconaster merdequi | reverse complement strand
GCACAACTGCGGGGAATAAGAGACCTGCCTTTCTTTATCTTCAGAATCTGCAAGGTCTTCGGTTAATCAACATATCTCCCACGGACTTTTGGCGGTGAGCCCCATTATGCCGGAATCCCAAAGGGAATACTTTCACGATGCAGTTCGAGAATCCGCAGACCTGCTGGCATAGCTCAGATATTTCCTGGTGTCTTCATTGTCCCACACAGTACCCCGGGACTTGAAAAGACCGGACGTAAAGCCCGTATGTACCGCAGAAAAGGGCTGCTTGATTACCGTGCGGATGACTTCTCACACGAGCAGACCCTTGTTCTGAAAGCCTCTGACGGGCTCGTAATACTGAACAGCTGTTCCCACGCAGGTGTCGATATCATTACAGATGAAGTAAAACGGGCATTCCCTGGTGAACCGGTAAAAGCATACATAGGCGGATTCCATCTGTTCCGCTCCAGTGAGGACGCGGTACGCGGATTGGCTTCCAGAATCAAGAAGGAGGGCATCGGGGTGCTTTATACAGGCCATTGTACAGGGAATGATGCGTTCAGCATCCTCAGCCAGGAACTGGGCGGCATCATTCATCAGTTCCACTGTGGAATGGAAATACAGCTGTGATGGGAATTTCCCACCGGCTGTTCTATTTACTAAAGCAATTCTTCAATCTTTCCGATGATGGTTTCGTCTGCCGGCAGCCACTTGACATCGTGCAGATGATTCCGGTCAAGCCAGGAGGAGGCCTCGTGCTCCAGCAACGTCAGGGAACCGCTTACCACGCTGCAGAGATAGCATTGCATAGACAGGTGGAAAACAGGGTAGTCCCACTCGATTGAGGTAACGTAGCTGTCTACAACTATTTCAGTAGCCAACTCTTCTCTAATCTCACGAACCAGGGCATCCTCCGGGGTCTCGCCAGGCTCCACTTTACCTCCCGGAAACTCCCAGTACCCTTCCCATTCCCCATAACCGCGCTGCGTTGCGAAGATATGCCCGTCGTGGATTATTAGGGCTGCTACTACGTTGATTGTTTTCATTGCATTATCTCTGTAGGAAGAGGCTCATCGCCTTTGCCGGCAAGACTCGCGAAAGTCGTCATATCCATATCCATTGGACGACTCTCAGGAGTAGCATCCTTCAACTTAACGAGTTTTCCCTTCTTTATCTGATATGATGCGGTAAAACTGTCCGAAGCGGAGTTGGAACCCTCTTCGATTATGACGCCCGACTCACAGACAGTGAACCTGTCACGCTCTCCACCACTTGCAAGATGTATGAGTGATGCTGTTTCAGGGTGAATCGTATAGATGTCATAGAGTACCGTGCTCCCATCTTCGAACTTGTCACCGATAAGAAGTTCTGGAATACCGTCGTTATTGATGTCTTTCTGTGTGAATCCACAATATGGTGAGCTGTAAGAATATACGCTGCTGAGTCCCATTTCATCAGGGCTCATATCTTCCCAATTGCTCTGATATCCGACAACTATGAACGAAACTATGTCGGACAAGCCGATCTCTCCATATTCGATGACTTCCTCTTTCGTTAGTTTGATAGTGTTGCTGTCACAGGAACCAAGCAGCAATACAGTCGCAATAAGAACAGTTGTTTTCAGCAGTTTCATTGTAGCTCTTTTTGAAAAGATATTATTTACCATTTTGAACAGTTTCTGATTCTGCCGGCAAACTTACATAAAAATGTCCATTCAGCGATTTACTGTATATCCTTTTTTATCGCTTGAACTCCATGACGAAGTATAGCCCACCTTGCAATCAACCATGATGTATCAGCCGGGCTGGTATTCCAAGGACTTGGAATGTGTCTGTCATTTGTATCGTTTCACTCTCCAGTCATTGATGATACCTTTCCAGTTGAGTCCGAAGGCGAAATCATATCTGTTACCGTCGGCATCGATGTGGCAGTCCATGTCACGCGGCACGTCCTCACACTGTTCCTCCACGGTTCTCATATCTGCCGGCAGTTGCAGAGGCAGTAGTCCGCTCGGCTCCACTTTGCCTGAAATGATGTCCAGCAGTGCATTGTTGCATACACCGAAGTTTACGAGTATGGCGTCGCTTGAAGGCTCGAATTCGGATGGGACGAACGGGCGCTCAGTTGCTATGATGACGATGACTGGCTTATCGCCCATCAGACGCTTGGTCTCGCAAACGAGCAGCATATCGCCGATATTGGAAGTCTCTTCCGTGACACCCTTGTATGAGCGGTTCCCGCTCTTCTCTGAAGGGTCACCGCCTCCTATGCTCTCTGCTCTTGCGTACTCGGCCGTGTATGGGCCGTACTGAAGGCTGATAGGCATATAACGGCCTTCCTCTTCATCTGGTCCCGGCATCCTGTAGCCCCAGTGACCGATAGGTGTCTTGATGGACACCAGCGCGAAATCTGCCTCCTGCGGCGTATCGACAATCTCAAAATACTTGCTCAGAAGTTCATTACCGAAAGGATATTCTTCGTAAGCGGGCACCGGGTTCTGCCAATGGGTGATGCCGGCTGCCACCTTGCGCAGCGGCTGATATACCTTGGCCTTCTCTTTCTGCGGGAGCGCGTCCTTATGGTTCTTGATCATCACAACGGACTTGAGCTGGGCTTCGTATCCGGCGGCGACGAATTCCTTGCATCCCACAACTTCTGTGGCTCTGTCCGGGTCCACGTACGGATTTTCGAAATTGCCTACACGGAATATGTTCAGAAGCAGTCTCGTGGCTGACAACTCGAAGCGCTCGCGGGCGCTCTCACTGCCGTATTTGCCGGCCCAGAGCTCATAGGCTTCAAGGCTCAGTTTGTTGTTGGACGCGCCTCCGAGCTGGTCTACACCTGCTTCGAAGCACTTCAGACGGCGTTCTGCCGGGGAAAGCGACTCGACACCCCAGGGCTTCCCTTCGTGGATATAGACTTTGTGGTAGGAACCGACAATCCCCCAGTCCGTGCATACAACTCCCTTGTATTCATATTTGTCCCGCAGGAGTTCCTGTATGATATAGCGGCTGAATCCGTTGCCGACATTCTCTCCGCTCGGATCCTGTTCGTATGAAATTGTGTAGTAAGGCATTACTGCCGAAGCCATCCCTGTGCCCCCTTTGAGCTTGAAAGCACCCTCCACGAACGGGATAAGTTGATTCTCGAAATTGTTGCCCGGATATACGGCATATTTGCCTATGCCGAAATGGGCGTCCCTCCCTGCTTCTCCAGTGCCGCCGCCAGGCCAATGTTTCACCATACAGTTGACCGAAGCGCTGCCCCATCCGTCCCTGCTGCCAGGAGTGGTCTGCATAGCGTCGCAGTATTCGCGGACAAGATCCCTGTTGAGTGCAGGATCCTCGCTGAATGTGCCGTAGAAACGTCTCCAGCGAGGATCTGTCGAAAGGTCCGCCTGAGGGGAAAGTGCTGTCGTTATGCCGAGAGCGCGGTACTCGGCAGACACTACTTCACCGTGTCTCTTCATCAGGGCAGGATTGAAAGTGGCGGCCATACCGACCTCCCTCGGCCATAGCGAGATTTTGGAAGTCCCGTCCGGATCGAATTCACCGTCAGGCTCCGGCTTGTAATTGTTGATATTGGCTGAGCCGTTGGTGTAGTTTCTCGGGTCGCTGCTGTTGTTTGAAGGAATGCCGAAAGGCTCCGCTTCGCATATCGCCTGCACAGCGTTTGACCAGGCAGCACCTGTAGCGGCATCTTTTACATTGCGTATGAGCATATGACGGATGTATTCATCTTCCAGAAATGCTATATGGTTTTCGGTCGGGACGACACTGTCCACATCTACCGCCGAAGAATACAACATCAGGCCGCATATCCTCTCCACTGGAAGTTTCGAGGCAAGGTCCTCCGCTCTTCTCTCCGCAGGCAGGCGCCAGTCCTCGTAATCGTCAAGGATGCCGTTCCGGTTCAAGTCCTTGAAAGCATATCCGTCAATAATGATGATGGGGGCGCTTGTGTATCCAAGTGTCGGACCCTTGTTCTGGTGTATGAGCGTGTATCCGTCCTTCTGTTCGTAACTGATCTCATTGCTGCAGGATACTGCTGCCAGGAGCAGTATTGCTGATAATGGAAATATCTTTTTCATAAACTCATTTTCCGGCCGCATCCATTTTTATCTTTTCGTCACCAGCCGTTTCCAGTACAAATATAATGATAAGAACCAGGTTTTGATAAGGTTCTACTTTTTTACTCCCAAAAAATGCATATATTTACAACGGAATATAAAATGCTTTGAAATCCAGTCAGCTATGAGAAAAATCGTTCTGGTGTCGCTTGCAGTGATGATTCTGTCATTGTGCGGTTGCGAAAAGATTGAAATTGAGTATCAGTGGGTGGATCTCGGGCTTTCGGTCAAATGGGCGAAGGTCAATGTGGGTTCCACCATAATATCCGGATACGGCGATTATTTCGCCTGGGGTGAAGTTTCCGTGAAAGACTGCTATACTTCTGAAAACTACAAGTGGTATGACAGTGACGGACATATAACCAGATATTGCAGCAACACAACCTATGATGATCCGGATTATCTTACCGAACTGCTGCCTGAAGATGACGTTGCGGCATTGAACTGGGGAGATGGATGGCGGATGCCTACGTATGAAGAGCTGATGGAACTTATAAACAACTGCGACTGGACATTCAGCAGCATAGACGGTGTCAAGGGCTATATGGCACGCAGCAAAGTACCCGGATATGAGTCAGAATGGATTTTCTTCCCTGCTGCAGGCTTATGCGACGCCGACGGCTCTTATCCGGGATATGAAGGCTATTATTGGACATCGACCAATTGCGGAGGATCCAACAGCATACAGTCAGATGCTTTTACATTCAACCCTTCAATGATAACCACCATCGGATATGGTGACGGAATGGCTCGTATAGTAGGGGCATCCATCCGCCCGGTTCACAAATAAGCAATTAAATGATGAAAAAGATATTAATAGCAATTTTCTTCACTGTCGTACTGGTTTCCTGTACCAAGACAGTGACTGTTCCCGGAACAGGTGACGTAAATGAACCGGAACCTGTTGTCAGCCGTCTTGACGAGTATGCCACTCCATTCAGAGTATACGATATGCTGTACAAGACAGATGCCCGTACCAAAACCACATTTATCGAGTCCTGGGACAGTGAAAAGGTTTCCGGTCAGGAGTCGTACATCGGTTGCTACCAGTGCTTCGATGCGGATGGCAATGCAAAATGGATAGACTGGATTCATGTTTCATGGCTTCCTTCGGAACAATATATCAACACAACCGTGTTTGATATTACGTCCGACGGCCATATTATCGACTGCTTCAATGTAAAGGACGTGGAAACGGGAGCTCAACTGCCATATATACAGAAAATCACCTCGGATGGACATCACTCCTGGGGACAGCACGGAAACGGAATTCTTTTCTATACCTTCAAGCAGGACCTTGAACATCAATGGGAAAACCCCGTGCCTCCTTGTGAGGGATATGTTGCAGCAGACCATAATGGGGGAGCCTGGGTTGCGGCAGGCAATTCTGCAGATTCCATAGTGGTGGCAAGAGTTGACGGTAATGGAAACATTTCCCGGATGCTGAAGTTCGATTCAAACGGAACCCTTGGCAAAAAAACCTATGTTTCCCGCCCTCAGATGATGGTTGGTTCTGATGACGGGCTGTTCTTGCTTATGCAGTATGCCGATATTGAAGGAACGATGTACAATGGATACTATGACGTCCTGAAAATCTCAAATGACGGCAGGCTGCTTCAACGCCGGACTCTGATGCCCGAGAAATCTTTCACCAACGGTATCCTCGGCCAGATCAGTCCTGACGGAAAGGGTGGGGCATTCGTGCTTTTCAAGGCTTCGGATGGGTTTACCTTACATTTGTACATGGAACATTTCGACAAGGACGGCAATGTGGATTTCAATGAAATCGACCTGAATCCGAAAGGA
>JAGHVK010000054.1 GCA_018064345.1 Candidatus Cacconaster merdequi | reverse complement strand
AGCTACCTAAGAACTGACGCTTTGCTCTTTCTTGATTTTAATCGTGTTAAAATCGGTACTTGCTTGTACTTTTTGTCTTCCAATTCTTTCAATGAACTACCTTCCGTTATCGCTCTTGTTTCGTTTCCGAAAGGGGCTGCAAAGGTAAGCGTTTATTTTTGATTTGCAAAAAAAACTTCAAAAATTTTTGATTTGTTTTTTGCCGCTTTTCCAGCGCCCGCGTCGTTTCCGAAAGGGGCTGCAAAGGTAAGCGTTTATTTTTAATTCGCAAAAAAAACTTAAAGAACTTTTGATTTGTTTTTTCGCCTTAATCAGCGCCTGCTTCGTTTCCGAAAGGGCTGCAAAGGTATGTTAAATTTATTCTCCCACCAAATTTATTTTACGCTTTTTTACCTTCAAAATCATATCTGGCTATGTATCAGACACAAAAATTTGCCTGTCCTTAAACTTGATTGGAAAGCCTATTTTGAAAAGATGCCTGGAACCTGTTTGGAAATGGTTCTAGAAGAGTTTTGGATAATTCTCATCCATCTGCTGGAGAATATGAGAAATGACAGCATCCCTTATGAAAGCTGATTTGTTCCTGATGCGGAACTTGGCGCAATATTGTTCTATAAGTGAAACTTCACGCTCGTTGAAAAGCACAGTCTTACGGCAGGACCGCGCCAAATTGGCCACATTCCCGACCCGGACAGACGGTTTTGCCTTTTTCCGGGCACGTTTTTTCGGTTTGAGGGTTGCTGCCATAATAATGCAATATACACCGTACTACTCTTCCTCTTCGAGAGGTTCCCCGTCAGGGCCGCACCATACAGCCTTGAGCAGAGGGTAATCGCCATCCGACTCGACGGCAAGAGAGCATTTGTATTTTTTCGTCCACTTGCGCCTTATGCTGTTGAAACCTTTGGTAAGATATGCCGCACAGACCGGATTCACTTTAAGTATGAATTTGCTCAGTCCGCGCTCCTTTACATAATAGGCGAGTTGGTTTTCGAGATTATCGTCAAAAAGTACGGTCGGCCCGACCTTGCCGGTCCCGTGGCACACGGGACAAGTCTCCGAGGTGTTGATTTCGGTTGCAGGACGCACCCTCTGACGGGTTATCTGCATCAGTCCGAACTTTGTCAGAGGAAGTACGGTATGCTTTGCACGGTCGGTGGCCATCAGCTCCGTCATATGTTTATAAAGAGCAATCTTGTGCTCGTTCGATTCCATGTCGATGAAATCGACAATGACGATTCCACCCATATCCCTCAGGCGGAGCTGCCTTGCAATCTCGTCGGCAGCATAGATATTTACGTCGAAAGAGTTCTCTTCCTGCTCTTTCTGTTTTACTCTGGTTCCACTGTTCACATCCACGACGTGAAGAGCCTCAGTGTGGTCTATCACCAGATATGCTCCCTGCTTGAGGGATACGACCCTTCCGAAAGAGCCTTTTATCTGACGGGTGACATCGAAATGGTCGAATATCGGCTCAGAACCCTTGTACAGCTTCACTATCTTCTCCTGATCAGGGGATATAAGTGAAACATAATCATCGACCTCCTTGAATACCCCTTCATCGTTTACGTGTATGCTGGTGAAAGAATCGTTCAGCAGGTCACGGAGTATTGTGGTGGTGTGCTTGTTCTCAGCAAAGAGCAGCTGTACCGACTTGTCCTTTGCTATCTTCTGCCACGATTCTTCCCACTTGCTTATCAAGGACTTGAGTTCGGCGTCAAGGACAGCCGCTTTCTTACCCTCGGCAGCAGTCCTTATGATGACTCCGTAGTTCTTAGGCAATATGCTGTAGACCAGCCTTTCCAAACGCTTTTTCTCATCCTTTGAGGATATTTTCTGGGAAATGCTGACCTTATCCGCAAACGGCAGGAGAACTATATTCCTTCCCGCTATGGATATTTCTGCCGTAAGACGTGACCCCTTGGTGGAGATCGGCTCCTTTACAACCTGAACTATGATAGGCTGTCCCGGAGACAGGAACCTTTCAATCTTTCCCTCCTTCTCAAGAATCCGGTCAGTACTCTCGCTGCGGAACAAGGCTCCCGCATCACTGTTCTCGTTGAGATTCTTTGCAAAATGGTCGAAAGCGAGGAAGTTGAATCCGAGGTCAAGATAATGGACAAACGCATCCTTCTCATCACCGATATCGACGAAAGCCGCATTGAGCGAGGGCAGCAGTTTTTTCACCCTTCCCAGGTAAACGTCTCCAACACAGTACCCCTTATGCTCGACAGACTCTTTGTTGAGTTCAATAAGTCTGTGATTTTCAAGAAGAGCTATAGATACTTCCGATTTGTCTACGTCAATGATAAGATCCTTGTCCATAATGTTTATGTAATAAAGCAAAATAATCTAAAGCAGACGAATCCGCTTTAGATTAATTTGATAATAAGGCTGCACAATTACTTCTTCTTGTGTCTGTTCTTGCGTAAACGTTTCTTACGTTTGTGCGTAGCCATCTTATGTCTCTTATGTTTCTTTCCGTTTGGCATAGCAGTATATTTTATGGTTGATATATACTATTGTTTACTTCACCTTCTGGATGAAAGTCTTTGCAGGCTTGAATGAAGGAACGTTGTGTGCAGGGATTACGATAGTGGTGTTCTTTGAGATGTTGCGGGCAGTCTTCTTTGCACGTTTCTTAACAGTGAAGCTACCAAAGCCGCGGAGATATACGTTCTCACCTTTAGCCATAGAAGCCTTTACGTTGTCCATAAAACTTTCAACAACACTCTGTACTTTGATTTTTTCAACACCAGTTTCTTTTGCAATGGCGTTCACGATGTCTGCTTTAGTCATAACTCTATAATTTATTATTATTTACAAATTTCCTTTTCCTAAGAGTTTGCAAAAGTAGAAGTATTTTTTCAATATTCAAACAGTATCGTATAATTTTTGAGAAATATTTTTTGGCACAACTATTGACAAATAACTGTTTACACGGTAAAACTGACATTTTGGCACATTGGGCCGAACACGGAGCCGGATGCGGAATTATTTGATGTTTTACTCATAAAGCAGGATATCAAATGATTTTTCCGGCGTGAGTCAGCGACGGTTCATCGACTGTCACACACTCACTGATTTTAATAATGAAAAAAACATACGATTATATGAAACATACATTGGAACAATTGTTTGAAGGTAATTCTCCGGAAGTGAACATCATCCCTGTGATGAGCATAGACGCATCCCGCCAGGATATCAAGGACGCTGAGATGCCACAGGTGCTGCCGATACTCCCGCTGAGGAACGCGATACTGTTCCCTGCAACCGTGATACCGGTGACGGTCGGCAGACCGAAATCCATACAGCTCGTCAATGACGCATTCCGCGGTGACAAGTTGATTGGTGCAGTGACACAGCTCGATCCGAAGGTGGAGAACCCTTCGCCGGACGACATATTCAAGGTCGGCACCCTCGGGAAAATCATCAAGATTATCGAGATGCCGAACGACACGATAACCGTTATTCTCCAAGGAGTCAAACGCTTCAACGTAAAGCAGGTGAACATCACCGCGCCCTATATGATGGCAGAGGTGGCATACCGTAACGACATTGTTCCCGTTGCAGGGGACAAGGATATGGAAGCACTGACAGGAACCGTGAAGGACACTGCCATGCGCATCATCAAACTGACACCCCATCTGCCACAGGAAGCCGGTTACGCCATCAAGAATATCGAAGGCTACGACTTCATCGTCAATTTCATAGCATCAAGCATAGAGATTGACAACCTCAACGACAAGGTGTCGCTGCTTGAAGAGGACCATCTTTACAACCGGGCCGTGAAGCTTCTGTCGCTGCTCAACCGGCAGATAGACATACTCAAGATCAAGGACGACATCCAGCAGAAAGTCAAATCCGAGATGGACCAGCAACAGCGCGAATACTACCTCAACAACCAGTTGAAGACCATTCAGGAAGAGCTCGGCATCAATTCCACGGATGAGGACCTTGATGAGCTCAGGACAAAGGCGAAGGATAAGAAATGGCCGGAAAAGGTAGCGGAGACCTTTGAGAAGGAACTTCGCAAGCTGGAACACATCAATCCTAATTCGGCCGACTACAACGTTCAGTACGCATACGTCGAGTTCCTGCTCGAACTTCCGTGGGACGTGATGACGCAGGACAACCTTGATTTGAAAAACGCGCAGAAAGTCCTCGACGAAGACCATTTCGGGCTTGAGAAGGTTAAGGACAGAATCATTGAATATCTTGCCGTGTTGAAGCTGAAGGGAGATATGAAGTCCCCGATATTGTGCCTCTACGGCCCTCCGGGAGTCGGAAAGACATCCCTCGGCAAGTCCGTTGCACGAGCTTTGGGCAGGGAATACGGCAGAATCTCCCTCGGAGGCCTTCACGACGAGGCTGAGATCCGCGGACACCGCAAGACATACATCGGTGCCATGCCCGGACGCATCATCCAGACCATCCGCCGCTGCAACAGTTCAAATCCTGTCATCGTGCTCGATGAAATAGACAAAGTGACCGGTGATGTTCACGGAGACCCTGCTTCGGCTCTTCTTGAAGCACTGGACCCTGAGCAGAACACCACTTTCCACGACAACTATCTGGACATCGACTACGATTTGTCAAAAGTGCTCTTCATAACAACAGCAAATGACATCAGCACAATCCACCCGGCTCTCAAGGACCGTATGGAGATGATTGACGTATCCGGATACCTCGCCGAGGAGAAAGTATCGATTGCCCGGAATTATCTTATCCCTAAACAGAGGGAGGCCCACGGTCTGAAGGAAGGTGAATTCAATCTTTCCGAAGAGGCCGTAAGCACGATAATCGACGAATACACAAGGGAGTCGGGAGTCCGCGGTCTCGACAAGCAGATTGCCAAGGTAGCGCGCACCATCGCCAAGAAGATTGCTCTTGAAGAGGACAGGCCGCAGACAATCGGCAAGGAAGAGGTCAGGGAATATCTCGGACTGCCGACAAATTTCCACGACATTCAAGAAGGGAACGAAGCCCCGGGTGTGGTAACAGGTCTTGCCTGGACTCAGATGGGTGGAGAAATCCTCTTCGTGGAGTGTTCTCTCAGCGAAGGTAAAGGCAACCTGTCAACGACAGGAAACCTCGGGGATGTGATGAAGGAATCCGTAACAATTGCAAGACAGTATCTGAAAGCACACCCTGCTCTAGCCGGAATATCCGCTAAAGATATGGAAAAGAAGGATATCCATATACACGTACCGGAAGGTGCCATTCCAAAGGACGGCCCGTCTGCGGGAATCACGATGGTGAGCGCAATGGCTTCCGCTTTCAGGAAACAGGCGATACGCAGCGGTATAGCAATGACCGGAGAGATTACCCTCAGAGGCAAGGTACTCCCGGTAGGAGGCATCAAGGAAAAGATTCTCGCGGCAAAGAGAGCCGGTGTGAAAGAGATTGTCCTGAGTGAAGATAACAAGAAGGATATCAACGAAATAAAGCAGATATACATCGAAGGGCTCAAGTTTCATTATGTCAGCACCATCGATGATGTCCTGAATTTCGTGTTTGCCTGACAACAGATTGGAAATATGAATGTCAAGATAGAAGAAAGCTGGAAGCAGGTGCTTTCCGAAGAGTTCGACAAGCCATATTTCTTGAATCTGGCTGAGGCGCTCCACAAGCGCAAGGCCGCAGGAGAAGTGATATACCCTCCCGGGCCGCTCATATTCAATGCGTTCAATCTGACGCCATTCGACAAAGTCAAGGTTGTGCTCATCGGCCAGGATCCTTACCACAATCCAGGCCAGGCCGAAGGACTGTCATTTTCCGTGCCTCACGGTGTCAGTGCTCCACCATCACTGGTCAATATCTACAAAGAGATTGAATCAGACCTTGGCATCAGGCTTCACAAGGACGGTTCCCTTTATGGGTGGGCGGAACAGGGTGTGTTCCTGCTCAATGCCGTGCTTACTGTAAAAGCAGGCGTGGCAGCATCACACAGCAGTCTGGGATGGAGCCAGTTCACCGACGCCGTGATAAGGACTCTTTCCGAAAAGAAAAACGGTCTCGTGTTCCTGCTGTGGGGCAATTTTGCAAGGTCGAAGAAAGAGTTGATAGACACCTCCCGTCATACCGTGCTGGAGGCTGCACACCCCTCGCCTCTTGCCAGAGGGGCATTCTTCGGCTGCAGGCACTTTTCAAAAACAAATGAAGCCCTGGTTTCCCAGGGCCTCACTCCTATCGACTGGAGCAAATAGATTCTACTTGCGGATATCTATCCCGGCAGCATAAGCCACAAGGTAAACTATCGACTTGAATACCAAGCCGCTGTTGCGTGAGAGGCCCACCTCGCAGGTACGGCTGACAGCATATCCGTTGTCGCACCCCTCAGTCTGCTTCTTGAGGTTGCGCAATCCGTGCTCATTAAGTTCAGGGAAGAAGAATCCACGGTCACCGGCGAATCCGCAGCAGTTGGTGTCCATCACGGCCACTTCGCGGGCACAGGCTCTTGCAACTGAAGCAAGATGGGAATCCACACTCATCTTCTTGGAAGAGCATACGGCGAATACTGCCACCTTCTCATCCACCTTGTTGAGAGTCAGTTTGTCAAGCACGAAACGATCTATGAACTCCGCAGGCTCATAGAGCTGGAGCGGACTCTTCGACATATTGTTCTTCATAGTGTAGAGACAAGGGGTCATATCGCAGAGTACAGGAATCTTTCCTCCGTCCGAAGCTTTCATCAAAGCCATCTCAAGAGCTTTTGAAGCCACTTGTCCGGCATCCACGTATCCCTTGCTTGAGAAGAGCATACCGCAGCACAGCTTATCCATCTTCTCAGGGTAGATTATTTCGTATCCGGCTGCCTCAAGCACAGCGGCAGTCACACGTGTCACCTCCTGTTCCTTGCGGTAAACGTAAGTTGTTCCCATAGCCCTGGTTATGCAGGATGGGAAGTAAACGACCTTCGGTTTGTCCGATGAGGCAGGCTTGGTCTGAGGCTTGATCCTGTTGGCTCCGGTAGGCATATATTCGTTCCAGAGAGGGAGAGCCTTTCCCGTAGCCTTGCGGAGGAATCTTGCCACAGCTCCGAAAATCTTCTTTCCGCAAACCACGCGGATGGCATACAGCAGTTTCAACATTCCGCGGAATACGGAAGTGACACCGTCCATATGGTTCGCGAGCCATACAGCGCGGCGTTCACCGGCAGGCTTGTGGCTCTCGTGGCGCAGCTCCTTGATTAGTTTTCCGGCATCGGCATTGACAGGGCAGTGCAAATTGCAGAGGCTGTCGGTAGCGCAGGTCTGGTTGCCGGCATATTTGTAGAGCTTCTGCATCTCAGCAGCGCGGTGAGGCTCTTCTCCTGTCATACGCAGGCGTTCCATTTCGCGGAATGCAGCGACCCTCTGACGAGGAGAGAGAGTGAGACCTTCTGCCACGCAATGGCCTTCGCAGAAACCGCACTCCATACACTTGTCCACAATCTGTCGGGTTGAAGGGATAGGTTTGAGATTCTTGATGTGAGCCTTAGGGTCGGTATTGAGAATCACACCCGGGTTGAGAAGTCCCTTCGGATCGAAGAGAGCCTTCACTTCCTGCATCAGTCTGTAAGCCTGTTCACCCCACTCTTTCTCCACGAACGGAGCCATATTGCGGCCTGTTCCGTGCTCAGCCTTGAGGGAACCGTCATATTTTTCAACCACAAGGGTTGCGATGTCATCCATGAACTTGCTGTATTTCTCCACTTCGGCCTGAGTCGAGAAATCCTGGTTGAACATGAAGTGAAGGTTGCCGGCAAGAGCGTGACCGAAAATCACGGCATCGGCATATCCATCCTGAGCGAAAACCTTCCTGAGGTTCACGGTAGCCTCAGCCAGTTTTTCGATAGGGAAGCAGATGTCTTCGATGATTGCGGTAGTACCGCTTCTGCGCATTCCGGCAACTGTCGGAAGCATCTCCTTGCGGAGTTTCCACATAGTCGCCTGCTCCTTAGCGTCAGTTGTGAAAGCGTAAGGAAGTTCGGTAGGTACGCCGTTTATGCTGTCTGTTATCTTTCTGACTTTTGATGACAGCTCTTCAGCATCAGCCGCCCTTGTCTCCACAAGGATCACACAGCTTTCAGGGCCGATGGTCTTGAGGAATTCAGGGATTCCCGGAGCCTGGTCCACGCTTCTCACACCTTCACGGTCTATCAGTTCCACAGCCGATACAAGGCCCTGGGCCTTGAGGATCTGTACTGCTTCACAAGCCTGGGCGATAGTCGAATATGTAATCATAGCGAGAGCCTTGTGCTTGTGTTCCACCACGGTGTTGTAAGTCACGCTGGAAACGAACGCCAAAGTTCCCTCTGAGCCCACGATAAGGTGCTTGAGGATGTCGAAACCGTCGCTGTAATCCACGAAAGCGTTGAGAGAATAGCCGGTGGTGTTCTTTATCTTGTATTTGCGGCGGATCCTCTCGCGGAGGGTTTCATCGGCATCGATTCTTTTTGAAATGTCTTCCAGTGAGTTGATGATTTCAGGATGCTTCTCCAGGAACTGCTTGCGGGAATCCTCATCTGCCGTGTCGAGCACTGTACCGTCTGAAAGGACAATCCTGATGTCAGCTATGGTCTTGTAGGAGTTCTCCGAAGTTCCGCAGCACATTCCACTCGCATTGTTGGAAACGATTCCGCCAATCATAGCAGAATCGATGGATGCAGGATCCGGACCAATCTTCTTCCCGTATGGAGCAAGATACCTGTTGGCAAGATATCCCCTGATTCCCGGCTGGAGCTTGATCTTTGCACCTGAGTCCATTATGCTGTAGTCGTGCCAGCCGTGGGAAACTATCACAAGCACGGAGTCACTGACGGCCTGGCCTGAAAGAGAAGTACCGGCAGCACGGAAAGTGACAGGAATATTCATTCGTCCGGCACTGGTGAGAATGGCCTGAACCTCTTTCTCATCTTTCGCCTTGATGACGAGTTTAGGAATCAGCCTGTAGAAAGATGCGTCCGTTCCATAGGCCAAAGTACTCAATGCATCGTGATACATCCTCTCTGCCGGAATCACGGCAAGGAGTTCATCGTAAAGTTTTTTGTATTCTCCGGTTATCATATCGTAATTGTTGATTATTCAGCATTTTTCGTGAGCCAGCCTTCAAGTTCATCAATCCTGAAGTTCCGGCCGACTATCACGTCCGCCCAATCAAGAAGGTATGTGCGGGGAACCTCTTCAAGGTCGTACAGTCTTCTCGCCTCCTGTGCATGCGTTCCCAAATGGAGATAGCGCCATCCGGAAGGTTTCCGCTTTATGAACTCCTTCCATCTGCGGTCGTCATCGCCCACATAGACAAGTGTCACGGAGATGCCCGCATTGCCGAGGCTTTTCCGGATTCTCTCCAACGCATTTATCTCAGCGACACATTCCTCGCAGTCAATCAGATGGAACATTATAAGATGGTACTGGGTATTGCATTCAAGAAGACGTCTGATCCGGAATCTTCCGTTTTCAAGCAGAAGGTCCGGAGCCACGGAACCCAGAGGGTTCATCTTCGCCTGGGCAAGGTGATGCACCACACAGCTCACATATTCGTCAGACCAGTAGCCGGGCATCCCGGCGATATATTTCTCAGCAACGTCATATGCACCCTGCTGGAGTTCAGGTTCACGCGAAGACCGGAAATATTCGTAAAGATTGTACATCGTGCGGCGGAACAACGCAGAATCAGACTCCGTGCGCTTGGCAAAAGCATCCGCGGCCATGCCTGCGGCTGTATCATCCAAAGGACGCAAGGATGCAAAGACCTTGTCGAAAAGGACACGGTACTGTTTCAGTTCGGTCTCTTCTCCCAAAAGGATTCCGGACAGAGCATCAGGGTCCATCTTGCGTCCAACGATTTTATTCTGAAAATCAAGCAGGAAGAGAGATGGAGTCGTCAGCAGCCCATATTTGCGCTGGAAGTCAGATTTCACTTCAGGGTCCCAAAGATGTACTATATTGATATCTTTGTTGTCGATTCCTTCGAAATGCTCCTTGACATAAGCCTCCCAGGATGCGCGGTCCCCCTGTGTGTAAACGGCATAGAGCGTAAGCGGTGAGCCGTGGTAGTTCTCTGCGAATGAGGCAAGACCCCGGGTCATCTCCTTGCAGGTGGCACACGAAGTGTCGTAGAAGAAGAGCACCTTGTATCTGGAATCAAGGTCACGGATGGACACAGGGATTCCCTCAATACTTTCCATCCTCAGCTGAGGAGCATCCATACCAAGAAGGGAGGAACGGTTGAACTCAGCGAAAGAGTACAGAAGAGGATATGTGGAGTCATCGCTCCACTTGAGCTTGCCGCTGAGAAAGAAGGTATCTGCGATATGCACCGCCACCGCCTCCTGACCCATTATCGGCGAATTGCAGAAGAAATCAAAGGCAAGCCCGGCCACCGTCGCCTGTTTTTCGGCTCCTTGTGCCTCCAAAGCCGCAACAAGACTATCAACCTTAACGCAAATTGAATCGACCGGTTCGACCATTATGCTCTCAAGATAGTCCGTCACCGAAGAATACCAACCTGATTTTTCCTGGTCAGACGCACTTTTTCCACACACGTTGGCGGCATCCGACATCGAAAAGATAAAGAACAGAGTCAGGAAGACAGCAAGGCGTTTCATATCAGCAGGAGCCCGTTTTGAAATGGTTCACGAAAATTGTCACAGGTTACCATTCCTGTCCTTTTCTTGCAGGAACTCTGAAATATCGACATTTTCAGGAAGGAACGCGCTCGCGTCACCTCCATTTATGATTACATCCCTGACCACAGTCGAAGATATGAAAGAGTACTCGTGACCCGATGGGATGAAGAGGCTAAGTATTTCGGGCGCCATATTCCTGTTGGCCTGCGAGATTACGCTCTCCAACTCAAAATCGGTAGTCGTCCGCAATCCCCTGACGATGAATCTTGCCCCTTTGGCCCTGCACAAGTCCACGGTGAGTCCCGTATATGAGCAGACTTCCACGTTATCCATACCTTCAGTAGCCTGCCTTATTATCTTCACCCTTGAGTCAGGGTCAAGGAACCCACTCTTTCCACTGTTGTAGCCGACTGCGACTATCACTTTGTCGAAAAGATTCAGCGCTGAGCGTAGGACATCAAGATGTCCGAGTGTAAAAGGGTCGAAAGAACCCGGGAATACAGCGATTTTCATTATCAGACTTGTTCTATTAACCTGCGAAGTTACTTTTAATAATCGAAAACAACAAAAAATCACTACTTTTGTAAGAAGCTGTTTGAAAGCTTGATTACGTTCCTATTGTATGTCCGCTATGTACAGAGGCTTGAAATCATACGTTTCCGACTTGAAGAAGAACGGTGAACTCACACAAATCAGCGAGTTCACTGACCCGGTGCTCGACATCGCACGTGCAACTGTCACCCAAATGCTGAAGGATGAAGGAAGCAAGGCATTGCTGTTCGAAGAAACAGGTACTCCATATCCCGTGCTGACAAATATGTCCGGCCCCGGGAAGAGGATGCTGTCCGCACTCGGTGCAGACAGCATTGAGAGCATAGGAGAAAGGATAGAGGCCCTTTTCCAAACGCTGTTCGAAGAGAGCACTAGATTTTCCGGAAAAATCAGACGTTCGAAAGCAGCTTCCGAACTGTCATCCCTGCTGCCGAAGCAGGCTAAAGGTCATGCTCCCTGTCAGGATTCCATTCAGTACAAGACTCAGTTGAGTTCACTTCCTCTTCTGAAGAATTGTCCACAGGATGCCGGGAGATGCATCACGAAGCCTCTCATCTGCACGGTCGGGCCACTCGACGGGAAGCGGAACCTTGAGACAGGCCTGCTGCAGTTCATTGACGATGCCACCACGGGGATTATCTTTCAGACTGACGCCATCGTCACTTCTCATCTGAAAGAGTGTACGCACAGGCTCCCCGTAGCGGTTTGCCTCGGTGGAGATCCGATATACAGTTTTCTCTCCGCAATCCCGTTACCTGAAGGCATTGACAAGTTTGCCGTCGCAGGGCTGCTGAGGGGAGCACCGGTCGAACTCGTGGACTGTATGACGCAGAAAGTCAGAGTACCTGCCGATTGCGACTTCGTCCTGGAAGGCTATATCCAAAAGAGCGAGCCATTCACTACCCAGGGACCTTTTGAGAATATCGGTGGGCTTCCTTTCGCGCAATCTTCCTGCCCGAAGTTTCATCTTACCTGCATAACTCACCGCTCCGATGCTGTCTTTCCAGCAGAAGTACCGGTATTTTCCACTCAAGGTGAGCATTTCGAGACAGCTGCAGCCGAGCGTCTTTTCCTCAAAGCCGTCAAACTTGCAACCATTCCTCAAATAGCCGACATAGTCCTTCCTTGCGGCCGGGATATGGCCATAGTAAAGATAGACAAGCATTTCGAGGGTCAGGCTTTCAGTGTGGCCAATGCACTCTGGGGCACGCGTATGCTTTCACTCAACAAATTTCTGGTGATAGTTGACTCAGACACGGACATCCGGAGTTTCGAAAGCGTAACTCAGGCGATTGCAGCCAACTATCTTCCTTCACGCGACACTCTTTTCGGACGCGGTCTTGTGGGAGCATCCAAAGGGAAGCGCAATCCCGGCATTATGGGAGGAAAGCTCTGCATCGACGCCACTTCCCATACGGGTGGCAATTCCGGAGTTTTCCACAAAGAGACTTCCGGGAAAGAGGCTGTCAAGAGATTCGATGAAGTTGTAAAGATTCTGTTCGATGAGCAGGAAGAGGCCTCTCCCCTTGCCCATCGGCTCCAGAAACTCTGCGCCAACTGCGACATTCCTTATGGAAGCCCCGCAGGAAATCCCTGCGCAAGTTTATCAGAAAACCTCTGCAACAGCCACGACGTCATAATTGAAGGCGAATGCCTCATCCTTGACGCCCGCACCCGCTGACAGTAACTGGAATGTTCTTCTGCGCTATTTTCCTGCAATGGCATCTATTTCGACCTTCACGCCCATTGGAAGCGCGGCAACCTGATAGCACACGCGGGCTGGCTTGTCATTCTTGAAAAACTCAGCATAAACCGCATTCATAGCACCGAAGTTGTTTATGTCGTCGAGAAGGACCGTGGTTTTCACAACATCGTCGAAACTCAGTCCCGCCTCTTTGAGGATTGCGCCTATGTTGTTGAGAGACTGCAGGGTCTGCTCTTCAACAGTTGCAGGTACACTGCCATCAGAAGGATTGACAGGAAGCTGACCTGACACGAAAAGTGTTCCGTTAAGATTTATTGCCTGAGAGTAAGGCCCCACAGCTTTCGGGGCATTCGGACTTGCGATTACTTGTTTCATAGTATTGAAGATGTTTCCAACAGGCAAAGATAGCAGTTGTTTTCAGAATTTGTTTTGAAATGGTTCATGAAAATTACGACATGTTCAGGCTGGATAGCGCTGATTGGAATATTATTTGTACATTTGCAGATGCTATCCGGCGATATGGGGCTGTATTGGTTTTGACAGCAATTGATGTCGGAAGGTAAGCACGCCGAGAGCCGTGGCCTCTCTCGTAAATCCCGGACCTCAAGCCATAACTGGCGAAAACAACTTTGCACTCGCTGCGTAGTCTTGACTAAGTCAGACTCCTTAATCGCGCCGCCCAGGGCGGCAGCGACGAGTATCCCGCCGGAGTTTACGCTCTCTATCTGCGGCATACGGGGTATCATTCAAGGGAGATGCACGCGCCGACTCTTCTACAGCGCGCCAAGATTCAGAAGATAAGGGTACGTTCGCCCGCCTGCCGGCAGGCGTCCCCCGACAATCAAAGGCCGGATAAGCGTGTAGAAAGCCCTCTGGTGCTTTGTTTGGACGGCGGTTCGACTCCGCCCAGCTCCACCGACTCGGGGACCTCCATTTCCGGGAAATACATTCCTTGCGTTTCAGTGTCCTGTTTGTAGAACATGCAGTAGTATACAGGCATGTACTTGACCCCTCCATCTTTCCTTACATCCCTCTCATTGCACAGGATAGTGGCTTCCGTTATGCCGTAGTCCTTCACATTCAGGAACCTGTCCAAGGCCCTGTGTTCATCGTAATCCTTACCGGACTTTACTTCTATAGGGAGCACTGTCAGGTTCTGGTAGTCATCGACCAGGAAGTCCACCTCACCCTTCTGCTTGTTGTCATAATAGTTCATTGTAAAGCCGTGGGCCTTCAGTTCCTGCGCGACCACAGTCTCGTATACCGAGCCAAGATTGACACTCCTCTGGTCCTGAAGCACCGCATTGATGTTGGTGCT
>JAGHVK010000105.1 GCA_018064345.1 Candidatus Cacconaster merdequi | reverse complement strand
TTCGTGAACCATTTCAAAACAGGTTCTAAATCTCATCCTTTGTAAGCGGAGCAAGAATCATACATCCAGTCTTGCCTATGATGCCGCGAAGCGCTGTGTACTCTTTCTGTTTCTGGACAAATTCACTCGTTTCACTGTTGTCCACTTCGAACCCAGCCTGCGAAAGCAACATCCGGCTCTGTTTCTCAATTTTCAGTTCAAGGTACAGTTCAACATAGTTGATCATATCGAAGAAAACGACCGGCGGGAACTGTTCCTTCACGCCAAGGAGAAATTCTCCTGCTTTCGTCGATGCGAAATTCCCACTCTTGATTGACGAGAGAGTCTGGACATCTACGCTTATGCTGTGGTCCATCCACTTGTAGATCTTCGACTCGCCGAGATTGAAAAGCAGAATGAAAAGAGCTACGAACAGGAAGATAGTCGCTGCCATCTTTACAGTATAAGGGACATCGATATTGTTGTGCAGGAAATGCAGCAGAATCGATGGAATGTATGCTACAGGGATGGAAACAATTGCCTTCTTCTCAACCAGAAGCAGCAACAGGGTGGCTGTCAGTGCGGTGCATCCCATATGCATGAAGGCGCAGTCAAGCCCTCTGAATATACAGGTAGTGATGGACATCTGCGGATTGAACTGGAGATAGACTATATTCTCCAAAAGAGCGAAACCGCCTCCAATGGATGCTCCATATATCAGAGTTTCAGCGAGAAAGCGCAGTTTCTTGCGTCTGACCAACCAGATAATCAAGGATCCTTTCAGCAACTCTTCGAGCAAAGGCATCACCGACATGCCGGATATTGTGGGAAAATCTACGAAAAACGATGCGCCTGCAAGCAATGCGGCAACGACGGTTCCGAACACAAAGCAGATTGCGAAACGCTTCCAGCTGATAAGCGAGAAACTGTCCATCAGGCGCAGCACCACAAGGTAGATTGCAATTGGCAGCAGCGATGCAAGAAAAGATATCATTTTGAAGTATTTATTGTTTTAAGGAATTCCTTGGGAGTCATCTGCATCTTTTCAGAGAAGTTCCGGTAGAAAGATTGCAGATTCGCGTATCCCGAACTTATTGCGGCATCCTTGATGTTGAGATTGGAATCAGTACGGAAGAGTTCGACACAGTGGTTGATTCTCAATGTATTGATGAAATCGGAGAAATTCTGGAAATCACTGGCGTGTATGGCTGACGAGAGATATGTCCTGTTTGTGTCCAGCTTGTCGGCAAGAGACACCAGCGAAAGTGAAGAGTCGAGGAACAGTTTTTCATCCAATACACGCTTCAAGAGCAGCCTGATGGATTCATCAGCCTGAATATCACCTTTTTTTTGCTCGTTCTGAGGTTCGACAGGTACCTCATTCAACAGTTCCGCCATTGATGAAGTAGGATCCTTCATATAGAAGGTGTACTCCCCTATCTTGTACTGGAGTACCGACAGGAACAGAGCAAGGACCAACTGTACTGTAAGCGACGAGACAACCGATTCCGGCAGGAACAATGTCACGGCCGATACCACACTCATCATTAATATATAGGTGAAGATCTCGCTGATGTCATCACCGGAAAATTCACCTTCGGAAGCAAACAGCTCAGCGAACCTGCTCTTGTATCTGCTTATGCTGATGAATGAGAGCACAGCGATGGAAACAATCTGGACTCCTATGAAAATCATTCCGGACAAATCGTCAAGCAGAGGAATGGCAAGTGCGGATGCAAAGAGAAAAAGACAGTCCCATTTCGCTATTCCGCTGGGAGATGTCTTCCGGCGGACGGCAAGATAGAACAACGGGAAGACGAAATAGACGAAATCCTTGCTGAAAACCATTGCAAGAACTGCCATAAACAGCCCGGCCACTATGAAGAGCTGACTAATGTTCAGCTCCTTCAGCAGAAATATCCTTATTATCCAGAACAGGGATACCAGTGAGGCCAGCAGATAAATGTAATTGATTTCCAAAACAGACTCTATTTGTGCAGCGCCGTTGCTTTTTTCGCAGCGAATATAGCAATTATTCCAAAATAATAGCAGCAAATTGTTTCAGCGACTTCTGTTTTTATCACCAAAACCGGTATCGCAGCAGTCTGGCAGGAGTGAAAATCATTAACAAATTCACAATTTGTTCTCAAATTAACAAAAAAACATTCTCAAATTCACACTTGTGAAAATGTGAAAAGTTTTTTTTGGTGAAAGCAGGAAAGCTGACTTAACTTTGCATCGTCAAACGGGAACAAGGTGTTGCTCACCGTGACGCAAACGGAACAACAAATTTATAAATTATAGCGTTATGTACATTAAAAAATCAAATTTCGGCATTTGGCTCGCACTCGCAGCAATCGTAGGTTTCGGAGCCAGTTTCTTGTACAATGGAACAACTGATGACCTCACTGAAGGCGACATCTCCAAGGCAATCCGTTTCAGCAATGTTAAGGAGGACCCTGAACTCGCAGTAATAGAAGAGAAGCTTCGCAACGACGAGGCCTTCTACAATTCAACCAAGATGTCCATGGATTACCTCAAGAACCGCGTGGGAACTCTTGAGACTCTTTCAGAAAGGACATTGGCAATCTGCCAGGGCGTTCCAGAGTTTGAAAGCCAGCTGAATTTCCTTCGCTCACTCAACGCAAAGGCTTGCAACACCAGCAAGTCACTTGAGACTGCTGCAAGTTGCCTCGACCTTCTTGCAGAGGGCAAAAAAGCACCGGCTTACGAGCAGGCTTCCAACAACGCATACGTAGGATACTCGAAAATCCGCAACCAGATGATGTCCACAAAGCAGTTCGTGGAGGTTCTCAACTCCTATCTCGCTGCCAATCCTTCAGAAGAGAACAAGGAACTTTCAGGCCTTTCTCAGATTTGGACTCTTTACTGCGCGCAGGATGCTGCAATGAGCGGTTCGGCTGAAGATATCAAATATTGGAAGGGCAAAGTATCAGATATGGCAAGTGCTCTTGCCGCCGGCGAAGAGCTCTCCGATAAACAGTTGAGGAGTGATATTGAACTTGGAGGAAATATGAGAGGGCTTGAAGTAATCGCTCAAAATTTGGCAAAGAATTTCGACGATCTTGCTGAAGGTCCTCTCAAGGGCGTGGCGGATGAATTAACCAACGGTGCCGTCAGAAATGACATTGGTGATCTCACACAAGTTATGCAGAAAGCATTCCCGGAGAGTGGAGTGGCAGATAATGTCTTGAGGAACGACCTTGGCTTGGGTGAAATTGGAGCAAAGAATACAGGAGATTTGTCAGATCGGAGTGGCAGATAAAAAGATACTGTCTTGAAAAGAAAACTCTTACCAGCAATATGCGGGTTGTGGATTCTGGTCCACAACCCCTTCTGCTTTGTATCGGCTCAGACTATCTACCAGTACAAAAGCGATGATGCGACTATTTGTTTCTTCAGCCAGAAACAGTCGCAGTATGTGCCTCACCTGATGCGGAAGTATCAGTTGGGACACGCCCTTCACGAACAGGTGTGGGGCGAACTTCCTTCGCAGTCTCCTTTCATGATGCTCACCGACTGGGAGGATGACGGCAATGCCGGTGTCACAGCCATTCCGCACACAATCGTGCAGATTGGTATGGCCCCTCTCAACATGCACCACTTCGTTTCGCCTTCCAACGAACGCTACGACCATCTGTTCAAGCACGAATATACCCACGTCGTGATGTCCGACAAGGCCAACGATACTGATATGGCAGTCCGCAGGTTCACCGGAAACAAGGTCGTTCCGAATTCCAAATACCCTTTGAGCGCACTTTGGAGCTACTTCGACGCTCCACGCTGGTACGCTCCACGCTGGTATCACGAAGGAATCGCCTGCTTCCTGGAGACTTGGATGGCGGACGGCATCGGACGTGCCCTCGGCGGTTACGACGAGACATACTTCCGCACCAACGTCAAGGATGGCAAGAAACTCTATTCCGTTGTCGGACTGGAAACTGAAGGAACCACTTCCGATTTCCAGCAGGGTGCCACCTCCTACCTCTACGGCACAAGGTTCGTCAATTACCTTGTACTTCAGTACGGCTTCGACAAACTCGTACAGTTCTACAACCGTACGGACGACAGCCATACCTTCTATGCCCGTCAGTTCGAGGCTGTCTATGGCAAGCCTCTGCGTGAAGCATGGGAAGAATGGCAGGCCTACGAGATCAGACATCAGAACGAGAATCTCAACCGTATCGCAGAGTATCCTCTTACTGAAACCAAGACCCTTTCTGACAGGAACATAGGCGCAGCAGCCCCTCTCATTTTCGATGAAGAGAGGAAAGTGGCCTACGGAGCTGTCAATTATCCCGGTTCTCTGGCGCAGATAGTCGAGATGAAGATTGGTGACGACGGCAAATTCTCCCGTATCAGGAAACTGGCGAACATAGACGGTCCTCTGATGTACCAGACCTCATATCTTGCATACGACAAGAAGAACCGCAGGCTGATATGGACCGACAGGAATTCCAGTCTGAGAGGTCTTGTGGTCTATGACCTGAATGAAGGCCACGTTGTGAAGAGATTGAAGTACCAGAGAATGTACGATATCTGCTATGACAATGTACACGACTGCCTGTACGGCCTGATAAGCAACCAGGGTGTGCTCCACCTCGTGAAGTACGATTCAGAGTTGGAAAACCGCGAGGTTCTCTACAGTTTTCCGTTCGGAGTGAGTGTCGGTGACCTTGACGTTTCACACGATGGATCGAAGCTTGTCGCCTCCCTCCTCGGAAAGAACGGAAGCCATTCGCTGATATTGTTCGATATGTCCGATATCGATTCAGCCAACGGGCTTTACACCACCCTCTGCTCACTGGACGATTCGAACCTCAGCCAGTTCCGCTTCAGCCACGATGATTCACGCCTTGTCGGGTTCAGCTATTTCACAGGCGTGCCGAACGTATGGCAGTATGACCTGCAAAGCGGCGAACTTGATTTGCTTTCCAACGTTCAGACAGGACTCTTCTCCCCTTACCTGGCATCAGACGGCAAGGTCTATGCTTTCGAATTCTCCTCTGACGGAATGACACCGGTCACTTTTGAGCACAAGATACTCAAGGATGCCAACAGCGTGGAGTTCCTCGGTCAGAAAGCTTACGAAGCACATCCTGAGATAGCTGAACTTTCGAATCTCAAGGAATCGCTCCCGAAAATTGAGTTCGGACAGGTATATGATTCCGTAACTGTTTACAAACCTCTGAAAGAGATGAAGTTCCAGGGGGCTCATCCGGATATCAGCGCATTCGTGGACCGCAAGGCGTGGAACAATATGACACCCGTCCTCGGTTATCAGTTCGCATTCTATGACCCGCTTTCCCTCTTCTCCATCAATCTCTTCGTAGGTGCTTCACCTTGGAGCAACAATGCCTGGAAGAACCGTTTCCATGCAAGTGCCGACATAAAGTATATGAGGTGGAAACTCAATGCAGCGTGGAATCCTACTTCATTCTATGACCTGTTCGGCCCTCGCAGAGCATCCAGAAAAGGATACCAGGTAGTTCTCTCGTACGATTCATCCAACAGGCTCCAGAGTCCGTTCACTACTGAGTGGGGAGCCTCTGTCGGACACTACGGTGATATGGACGCCCTTCCTCTCTATCAGGACAGGGAGGTTGATGATGGTATCACATCATTCCAGACAGCTTCCGCATACTATTCTTGTGGCAAGATGATAAGTTCTCTCGGAGCCATAACTGCCGAGCAGGGCTACAAGTTAAGCGCGAACGCCTACACATATCTTGCAGGAGGCAAGCTCTTCCCGTCGGTTGACCTTTCCGCCGATTTCGGTGTGCTTCTTCCTATCGGCCAGCATAATTCGTTCTGGCTCAAGACTTCGGCGGGCCAAGCCTTTGGAGATGCATCCTCTTCTTTCGGTAATTCATACTTCGGAGGATTCCGCAACAACTATGTTGACAACGGCACCGTATACCGTTACAGGACAGTGAGTGCGATGCCAGGAGCGAAGATTGACCAGATAATGGCCCACAGCTACGCCAAGGCGACAGGTGAAATCAACTTCTGCCCTATCCGCTTCAATAATTTCGGAGCTTTGCAGTTCTATCCTAACTATATAGAATTCTGCGCGTTCGCTCACGATTTGGTTACTGACTGGTGGACTCTTTCAAAATCCGCCCCACGTCCCGAGAAGAACAACTACGTAAGTGTGGGAGCACAGATGAATACCCAGCTTGTAATCTTCACTCACCTGAAGACCACTCTTTCAGTAGGCTATGCCCGTGTATGGGGTGGCGGCTTGAATCAGGGAGAACTGATGGTGTCTCTGAAGCTGCTGTAAGAGGCCGATATCAACGCTCCTTTTCAGAAAAGTGCGGTATAAAGAACAGCGGGACAGGTCCTTTGATGGCCTGTCCCGTTTGTTCTATGAAATTGTCATTTGTATCTTTCCTTATTTTTTCAGCCACTCGACAGATGACTTCAAACCTGCTATCCAGAGGATGTCCCCTGCCGCGAACTTGAAATTCTTATGTGGGTTGGTAATCATCTCCCCGTCGCGGGCAACGCTCACAAGCAGGCATCCCGAAGGTCTGAGACGGGTATCCTTGAGGAGCATTCCCGTCAGTTCGGATTCATCATCAAGAACGATTCTCTCCACTACAAAATCTTCTGTGATGGTGTCCTGATGGATATAGCTTCCGTTCATAGTCTTTTCGAAAGACTCGAGCTGCGAGGTGGAACCGACGGCCACGAGCGTGTCTCCCGGGAATATGACTTCACTTCCGGAAGGAATCAATATTGATTTTGAACCTCTTCTGATCTTTACGATATTCACTCCGGAGTCCTTCCTGAAAGGCATTTCCCGCAGTGTCAGACCCGCATAAACGAAATCCGGCAACACCGGAATCTCCTTCGTATGGACATCGTACCCTTCCAACCGGCTTTTCAAAGTGGCCGATACAGGTGCGTTCTGGCGTCGCAAAGTCTCTTTCTCATTGAGATTCGCGAAGAAACGGTCTTCAAGATGGTTGTAACTGCGGGTGGAGCGTCTTGCAACCAATATGATGGCAACGAGGCTTGCGAACACTAACATTATGCTCCAACCTGAAAGATGGGCGAACATCAGGATTGCGGAAAGAGCGAACTCTACGGCCAGGAAGATACGGAAAATCACGGCAGCCGTGATTGGAATCTTTGCACGTGAGTCTTTCTTCACTATGTTTTCGGAGATTTTCTTCAATTCACCCTTGTTCACTGCAAGTCCGTATATGAAAGGAGACATTATTGCAAGTGAAGCAGCTATGTCAATCAGAGACCTGATTCCGGAATCGATGTCGGGAAGGATGGTGTCGGTCAGTAACGGCAGATACTTCTTCAGAGCGACGGTCATCACAAAGAGAATCATACTGTATATTGCAACACGTATGACATACTTCTTCATGAAAATCTTCCATTCGCTCCTTTCTGCGCGATTCATCGCCCCACCTTTCTGCGCTCTGCGAGCCAGCCTTGTTATTATCCTGTCGGGGAGTATTCTATGCATCCAGGCAGAGACCGGGTCGGCGGCCTTTATCATATATGGCGTTGTGAATGTGGTGATTACAGACACAGCAATTATCACCGGATATATAAAATCGCTCACAACGCCCAGTGAGCAACCCAGGCCCGCTATGATGAATGAGAATTCCCCAAGCTGCGGCAGACTGAATCCGACGTGCAGCGCTGTGTCGAGGCTCTTTCCCGCAAAGAGTACCCCGACAGTCGAGAACAACAGTATCCCGGCCATTGCCACAACAGTAATGACAAGTATCACTGGCCAGTACTTGAATATGACGCTCGGGTCCACCATCATTCCTACTGAAACGAAGAATATCGCTCCGAACAGGTTCTTTATGTCGATGGTGAGGTGCTCGATTCTTTCCCCTTCTACGGTCGAAGAAAGGATTGACCCCATCAGAAACGCTCCCAGCGCTGAAGAGAATCCGGCAAGATTGGCCAGCACCACCATAAGGAAGCACAGACCGATACTGATGAGCAGCAGAATCTCGTCAGAGATGTAACGGCTTGCCTTCTTCAGCAAAGAAGGGAAGACGTATATTCCAACAAGGAAGCAAAGTACGAGGAATATTACCAGTTTACCCAACGACAGCAACATATCGCCGCCCGAGAACTTGTTGGACACGGCAAGGGTCGAGAAGAGGACCATCATCAACACCGCAAGCAAATCTTCCACAACAAGAAGGCCGAAGACAAGGGTCGCATAAGGCTTGTTCTTTATTCCAAGGTCATCGTATGCCTTGATTATGATGGTGGTGGAGCTCATACCCATCATTCCTCCGAGGAAAATGCTCTCCATCTTTGTCCATTGCAGTGCAGAACCAGCCATGAATCCCGTCAGAAACATTCCGAGGCAGATTGTCAGGGCGGCAATAATCGCTGTGCTTCCAACATTGAGCAGTTTCTTGAAATTGAACTCAAGACCGAGCCCGAAGAGCAGGAATATGATTCCCAGCTCCGACCATTCGTGTACGGATTCCGGAGAGAACTGCGGGAAGAGGCCGAGATGAGGCCCGATAATGAAACCGGCGATGATGTATCCCAATATCAAGGGCTGTTTCAATGCCTTTGATATTACAGTGAAAACTCCTGCAGATATAAGGATTATCGCAAGTTCAGTGACAAGTTTGAGTTCAGACGACATACGTTTTCGCTTTTACTTTGTAAAAATAGTCATTATTGTAAAGGAAAGAGCCTCTTATTTACTAATTTTGCAAAAGGATAAATATCGGATATCTGTTACGAAATGGGTAGAAAGAAGAAACCATCACTCGAAGGAATTGAGATAGAGGCAGTAGCGGCTGAGGGCAACGGCCTTGCACATATTGACGGTCAGGTGCTGTTCGTCAGGCAGGCCGTTCCGGGCGACATAGTGGACGTTCAGGTGAACAAAGTCCGCAGGGGCTATATGTCCGGGTATGTCACCAGGCTTGTCAAGCCTTCGGATAAGCGTGTCGAGCCTTTCTGTCCTCATTATGGAGTGTGCGGAGGGTGTGCCTGGCAGATACTTCCCTATCGGATGCAGCTCGATTTCAAGCAGCAGCAGGTAATTGACCAGCTTACCAGGATAGGCCATCTTACCCTTCCCGAGGTATCCCCTATCCTCGGCTCTGAAAAAATAGAATACTATCGCAACAAACTTGAATATACCTTTTCAAACCGTCGCTGGGTGCTTTCCGACGAAGAAGAGGAGAATCTTGATGATGTATCGCGCTGCGGGCTCGGATTCCATATAGGAGGTCACTTCGACAAGGTCCTTGACATCCGCGACTGTCACTTGCAGAAAGAGCCTACAAATGCGATAAGGCTCTTCATAAAGGACTATGCATTGGACAACGGCTTGTCTTTCTACAACTTGCGTGAAAACAAGGGCTTTATGCGCAACCTTATGGTCCGCACGACCTCCACGGGCGAAGTTATGCTTGTGGTGTGCTTTGGAAACGAAGCCGTCGGAAATAATGGCTCGGAGGCCGGGATCAAGAGGAATGCATTGTTGCAGGCGGTCTCTGACCGTTTCCCGGAGATAACATCCTTGTATTATGTGGTGAATCCGAAATGCAACGACACTTTCGGCGACCTTGAATGTGTCCTCTTCAGTGGCCGGGAGGCTGTGTACGAGAAAATGGAGAGCCTGCGTTTCAAGATAGGCCCCAAATCTTTCTACCAGACCAATTCCCAGCAGGCTTACAGGCTTTACAGCGTAGTCAGGGAGTGTGTTATGGAAGGAATCGGATGCCTCGCTCTTTCCCGTAAACCGGTGATTTATGACCTCTACACCGGAACAGGCACGATTGCGCTCTTCCTGTCGTCTCTTGCAGAGAAAGTGGTTGGAATCGAATATGTGCCTGAGGCTATTGAAGATGCAAAGATAAATGCCGCAGTGAACGGTATCTCCAATGCGGAATTCATTGCCGGTGATATGAAGGATGTCCTTTCTGAGGACTTCATTGCCGGACACGGAACCCCTGATATCGTCATCCTCGATCCACCGCGTGCCGGAATACATCCTGATGTTGCTGAAGTACTGATGAAAACAGCCCCTCAGAGGATGGTATATGTCAGCTGCAACCCTGCCACACAAGCCCGTGACCTCGCAATATTTGCATCGGCCTACGATATAGTGCGGGTACAGCCCGTGGATATGTTTCCCCACACTACACACGTGGAGAACGTAGTATCACTTGTCAAAAGATAAACTATACAAAATATGAGTACTTCAACCCGAATCACGACCATTGACATCTTCAGGGCATTGACAATGCTTATGATGCTCTTTGTCAATGATTTTGCAGGAATGAGCAATATACCTCACTTCCTTGAGCACGCTAAGATGACAGAAGATATGCTCGGTTTCTCAGACCTTGTCTTCCCGGCATTCCTCTTCTGTGTAGGCCTCTCCATTCCGTTCTCAATTGCCAACCGCAGGAAAAAAGGCGACTCCGATGCACAGATTATCCTTCACATAATCGAGCGTTCCGTGTTCCTGATAATAATGGGTATCTTCTCAATGAACGGCAGGACAGTTGAAGGAGGCATCCCAAGATACGCTATCTCCATCGCGGTGGTTGTAGCATATTTCCTGCTCTGGAACGCTTATCCAAAGGCGGACGGTGCCAGGAAATGGCTCTTCAAAGGACTGCAAATACTTGGAGCAGCGCTTCTGATAGGCATAGTTATCTATAAAGATGTCAATGGAATACATTTTACTCATAGTTGGTGGGGAATCCTCGGCCTCATAGGTTGGGCCTATGGAATCTGCGCATTGACCTACGTCTTTTTGAAAGGAAAGTTCAGGAATGTGCTGGCAGCCTGGATTGTTGTCACTGTCCTTTGTATACTCAACACACTCCCTTGCATTCCGAAGGAATATTCCTTGAGAGCGCTCTTCCTTTCATTCTACCCTGGCGGTTGGACACATCCGGCATTCGTGATGGCCGGTGCATTCGCATCGACAGCGCTTGTCAAGTATGCAGGTAAAGATTACAAGAAGAGCTGGTATCCGCTTATGATGCTCTGCATCGGTGCGATAATGTTCGTCTTCGGTCTCGCAAGCCATCAGGTATGGATTATTTCAAAGATTCAGGCAACACCTGCCTGGCTCTTCTATTCATTGGCAATCTTTTTCCCTCTCCTTGCCTTGCTTTACTATCTGTGCGATATCAAGCAACATACCAAGTGGGCAGCCCTCATAAAACCGGCGGGAGTCGCTACTCTTACGGCATATATGCTTCCTTCAATCTGGTACGCTTTGATGAGTGCCTTTGGAGTCAGCTATCCATCCGTATTCTGCAGCGGTGGGCTCGGCCTGCTGCGTTCATTCGTCTTCGCTCACGTGATAATCGGTCTGACCTGGTGTCTGGGCAAGGCTAAGATTAAACTGAAGCTTTAGAACCATTTCAAACAGGTTCTGGAACCTGTTCTGAAATGGTTATTAGAACCTGTTATGACAAGTTCTTAATCAATCATTCCGGTGTCGATGTCCTTGTTTGAAGATACTATATGCGCTGCCTCCACCGCATCCGGCGGAGCCATCTCGGTGATACGTGTCAGTGGCGAAGATGCCCTGAAGATTGTGGACAGGATCTTTCTGCCGGTGGTCCGGAGAAAGAGCGTATGCTGTTCCAAGCCCGGCGGAGAATGCAATTCCCCTCATATTCCATTCAATGGTCAAGAGAGTCATTTCCTTTCTGAGTCAAAAGGTTACACGATTCACTTCGGAACAGTCTTCAAGTCCTTGCCTAGTTGCGGCAGTGGCGTATGTGAGGGTGGTGATGAGTTTGGTTACAGTCCGGCAGATACGGCTGAAAGTACGGTTTCAAGCGATTCTTCAAATAAGGGCAAACCATCTTCGTGCATAAGGACCATTGACGAAGCAATGGTTTCGGTGTTTCATGCACCATATTCATACACAGGAGAAAACAGCGCTGAGATATCTTGCCATGGATCTTCTTTCATAGTGCAGGAGATACTCTCTTTGCTGGTGGAGAACGGTGCAAGGATGGCCACACCTGGCGAATTCACACAAAGAGCGTTTGTCAATGGGAAGATGGACTTGTCGCAGGCAGAGGCTGTCGCAGATTTAATTGCTTCGCAAACATCTGCTGCACACAGAGTTGCCATTAATCAGCTGAAGGGAGGCTTCAGCAACGAGCTTGCATTGATGCGTGAAGAGCTGCTTAAGATTGTGTCGCTGATGGAACTCGAACTTGACTTCAGCGAAGAAGAAGTTGAATTTGCTGACCGTAACGAACTCCGCATCCTGCTCGAAAAAGTAATCTCCCATGTATCTGACCTGATTTCAAGTTTCAGTTTAGGAAATGCAATCAAAAACGGTGTACCAGTTGCAATTGTGGGAGCAACAAATGCCGGAAAGAGCACGCTGTTGAACGCAATCATAGGAGAAAACCGCGCTATAGTCTCAGATATTGCCGGAACCACGCGCGATACAATCGAAGAGACATATAATATCGACGGAATACTCTTCCGTTTCATCGACACCGCCGGTTTGCGTTCAAGCGATGATGTCATCGAGCGCATAGGTATTGACAGAGCATACGACAAACTCGCTTCAGCATCGCTGGTTCTCGCAGTGATTGACCTCACATCCCCTTTGGAGGAGATTTCGTGCATAGCGCAGGATATTCTTTCAAAAGTATCAGACAATCAAAAAGTCATCTTTCTGCTCAATAAGTCGGATATTGTCCCCGACAGTACAGTCAGACTCGTGACAGAACACCTCTCCTCAATCGATCAGAGAAGCAGGATGACAGAATCCCCTCTCCTATCTACGGGCTCATCATCGGCTTGCAGCGTATCGGGAACGAGCATCCATCCGTGCTTCACTATATCGGCAAAGGAAAAGAGCGGAATCAAAGAATTCATCGAGTATATTTCAGATGAATACAAACACCTTGAATCCGCTTCCGAAACCTCACTCGTGACAAACCTCCGTCATCTCGAAGCCCTCAAATCAGCCCGCGAAGCCCTGACCCGCGTCCGCGAAGGCCTTGACACTGCAACCCCTACCGACCTTATCGCACAGGACATCCGCGAAGCCCTCCACTACCTCGGCACCATCACCGGCACCATCACCACCGACGAAATCCTCGGAAACATTTTCAGCAAGTTCTGCATCGGGAAGTAACTGATATTCAGTAGATTATATCTATTTATCTAAGCTGATTATTAAAGAATTAGTTACCCTAGCTCTTTTTTTTACTATAGGTCGATATCTATCGTTAAATAGCGGTAGAAATGCACCTTTTATGCGCGTTTCCTGCGCGAGCATGATGCTATGCATCGGGCTGGTCCATCTATACATCAATTGGCAATAATGCTGCGGACAGGTTAGCTGACTGCATCGCCAAGGCTGCTGCCGTGCACCTTTCATCAATGAAGTTGCGGGGCGAATGGTCGGACGGCGATATCGACTACGAGGAAGGCTTCTACCTCTTGCGTCACACCCTCTGCCCCTGCGTCCTGACCGAGAACGGCTATATGACCAATGAGCAGGAATGCCACTGGCTGATGACGGAAGAAGCGATTGAATCAATTGCGATGACGCACGTGGACGGGATTAACGAGTATTTGTCACAATAAGTATAACGATAGTAACGATTGTAATTCACACCTTAATTTTAATCACCTTGTCTAGGTTTCAAGTATATCCATGCTTAACGTTTGTACATAATTCTGTCTTATAGGGGTCCCGCCAACATTTGCACCAAAAGTCACAATAACGACAGAAAACAGCTGACACTCTGCTCCAAAAGTCACAATAAGCCGTTTTCTTCTTGAATCCTGAGTGGCCTGAAGCCGCTTTCAGGCAACAATAGATTACTGTTGAAGTAATACTTCCCATAAAGCTGGATGTGCCCCCAGTTCAATGGAGACACATGTTTCAGCAATGTTTCATCAAATCCGCCTTTGGATTCTCGTATATATTCAACCGCCTTCTGAAGATAGACCGTATTCCATATCACAATGATATTCAGAAGAATGTTCAAGCAGCTTGCTCTTTGCAACTGATTCTGCCAGTCTTTTTCTCTTAAGTTCCCGGACTTGCCGAAAAATAAGGCTCTAGCCATGCCGTTCATTGCTTCACCTTTGTTCAGGCCAACGAGGATTTCTCTTCTCAGGCGCTCATCTGTCACATACTTGAGAATGAATATTGTTTTCTCAATTCTACCCATCTCCCGCAAAGCCTTGGCAATCGAGTTCTGACGAGAATAAGAACCAAGCTTACTCATCACGGTATCTGCTGAAACAAAACCATATTTGATTGAATAGGCGATTCGCATCACCTCTTCAAAATTCTCTTCTATTACGGGAGTATTGATTTTATGGAAATCTATATCAGACAAAACCTTTGCCGTTTCTGTCCCCGGAATGGAAAATAGCTGACAGTCAGATATGTCCCTGATTCGTGGAGCAAACATAAAGCCCAGCAAATGGGTGAGCCCGAAGACCTGATCCGTATATCCTGCGGTATCGGTATAATGTCTTTGTATGTCAAGTTCGGATTCATGATGCAGGATACCATCAATAACATGGACGGCATCCCGGATGTTCGTGTTTATCACATTGACATAAAAGGAGGAGTATTCATCACTTGTATGCCGATACAATGTCACGCCCTCTTGTGATCCATAGTGAGGGTTATGAGATGCCAGCAC
>JAGHVK010000100.1 GCA_018064345.1 Candidatus Cacconaster merdequi | reverse complement strand
GTTGTTGCGATTGCTTTGGACGGTGTTGTGAGACTTGAGGAAGCGAATGTGCCGATGAGCCTTGATATGCCTGAGAATCAGGCTATAAAATATGAATGGTTCGGCCTTCAGGTTTCGACGGAGATAAAGTATTCTGACAATTGCAAGGCCATTGCGAAACTCTTCCGCAGACTTGAGCAGAAGGGACTTGACAAGGTCTTGTTATTGAAGGGCTATGGCTTGTCTCTTTATTATCCTGCTGCTCAGCACCGTGATTCGGGAGATATAGATATCTTCTCTTTCGAGGGGAAATCTGAGGAGGTGGACAGGGCACTTACCAGAAAATCTGAGGAAGAACCGGAAAGGTCTTCATCACGTGAGAGACATTCACATACTTCTGTCTGTGGCGTGGAGGTGGAAAATCACTATTGCCTGTGTGATATTTTCTCAAATCCCAAGCGGGACTCTGTCGTTGAAGCGGGACTGATTGAAGAGGCAAAGGAAAATTCGCGTAGAGTCGGCTTGGACGATGCTCACCTCTTCCTGCCGTCGGCAACCTTCAATGCTGTCTTTCTGATATGGCATCTGGCCTCGCACCTGACCATTGAAAGGATCAGTCTGAAGCAGTTGTGCGACTGGTATTGTTTCCTGAAGGTGGAAGGGAGGAATGTGGACTGGGAAAAGGTTGGGCTTCTTTTGAAGAAAGGACGGAAAAAGAGGCTGGCCGATACAGTGAATGGCTTGATGATAAGATATTTCGGATTGGACTCCTCGCTGATTCCTGCGTTTGGAAGACGGCCTGAGGATGAGGTCCGTCTGATGGAATTCGTGTTTGATGACACGCCCCTGAAAACCAAGGGTCCGGAAGCTGTCCTGAAGTATCTGCGCAGAAGCTGGAATTTCCGCGTGGCCCACGAGTCCGGATGGCTGGGGCCGCTGCTTGAAGCGGCTTCGCGCCATTATATGAAATAGGATACTTCTTTCGTGATATCAGACTGCTGCCACCCGTAACCGGATGGCAGCAGTCGTTTACAAAGTACCGGCAACTCTTCCTGTCAGAAGGTTACGATGATTTCCTTCTGGGAACCGTTGCGAATGACTGTGACGACAGCCTGTTCTCCGGGGCGCAGGCGGTTCACCTGTTCCTGAAGTGCGGCTGGAGTGTTCACCTTGTTGAGATTGAGCTCCTTGATGATGTCTCCTTCGCGGATCCCGGCTCTTGATGCGGGACTGTCAGGCTGTACTTGTGCTACATAGACACCTTCACCGTTGTTGAGATTGAATTCCCTTGCCATATCGGGTGTTATCTCTACGATGCTGACGCCCAGCATAGCTCTTTGTACGGAGCCGTACTGGATGAAGTCGTCAGTAATCTTCTTTACAATATTGACCGGCACTGCAAATGAGTAGCCTGCGTATGAACCGGTCAGGGAGATGATGGAGGTGTTGATTCCGATGAGCTCTCCAACGGCGTTCACAAGTGCGCCGCCGCTGTTGCCAGGGTTGACGGCAGCATCTGTCTGTATGAATGATTCTACGCGGTACTGTCCGTCGTAGTTGGGAAGTGCGCGGCCTTTGGCGCTTACGATTCCGGCGGTGATTGTCGAGCGGAGGTCATACGGACTTCCTATGGCCAGAACCCATTCACCAAGGCGTACTGCATCTGAATCTCCGAGAGGTATCGCAGGCAGGTCAGTTCCGTCTATTTTCAGAAGCGCTATGTCAGTTGCGGGGTCAGTGCCTATCAGACGTGCGGGGAAGATACGGTTGTCCTCAAGCGTTACCTCTATCACGTCGGCTCCGGCAATGACGTGGTTGTTTGTAACTACATATCCGTCGGAACGGATTATTACTCCCGATCCGAGACCAACCTGATCCTTTGGAGTCTGGGCGAATCCGAAAAGAAGGTCAAGTATGGAACTTGGTTGCTGGTATTTGGCTTTCTGTGTGACCTTGACGTAAACTACCGCCTGTACGCAGGTTTCTGCAGCGTCAGAAAAATTCGGTACGTCCCTTGTGACTATACGTCTAGCTTCTGACTTTCTGTCACTCTTGTCAGAGAGGATGGAACTTGCCACTGAACCTTCGCCGACCACTTTTCTGTTGATTGCCACATTGGCGGCAAAATATGCGGTAACGCCTGATACTATGACGATTAACGCAAAGTAAAGAAGTTTTTTGCCCATAGCTGTTTCTATTTGTTACAATTTTATTACATTTGTGTTTCGGAACCTGTTCTCTTTAAGGATATGTTCTCAAATACCGTGCTAATTTAACAAGTATATATTGCAATAGGAAATCGAGCGTGAAATTTATTTTGTATGATTTCATTCTCAAAAATTAATGACAGTATGAAATTTACCGTATCAAGTTCGGAACTGCTCAGTGGGCTGATGTCTGTATCGAAGGTCATCGTGCCGAAACCGACCAACTCCATTCTGGAGAACTTCCTTTTTGAACTCAAAGGCAACACGCTTACCGTAACTGCATCTGATGGCGAGACGACTCTCAAGACAAACGTGGAGATAGCTCAGGTGGAGAGCGAAGGTTCTGCTGCTGTTCCTGCCAAACTTCTTACAGACTCACTGAAGGAATTCCCTGACCAGCCTCTGACTTTCTCGAACGAATCCGAGACAGTTATGGGTGTCAAGTGGGCAAGCGGTGCTTCCAAACTTCCTTGCTTCGATGCCGCAGATTTTCCTGAACTTCCTCAGATAGGTGATATTTCGGAGAGCGTGGTCATTGCTTCAACGAGTATGCTTGACGGTATCAACAACACCCTCTATGCTACTGCTGAGGAGGAGCTCCGTCCGGTGATGAACGGTATTTTCTTCGACCTTGAGTCCGATTCGGCAACTTTGGTCGCTTCTGATGCACATAAGCTTATCTGCTACAGTTTCAATGGCAGCAAGGCATCCCAGAAGTCAAGTTTCATCCTTCACAAGAAACCGGCTGCCATACTCAGAGGCCTTCTTGCAAAATGTGATGAAGATGTAGAGATAAAGTTCGACAACCGCAACGCTTATTTCACTTTCAACGGCAATATCCTCGTTTGCCGTCTGATTGAAGGGAACTACCCTGCCTACAAGAGCGTAATACCGAAAAACAATACCAACCGTCTCGTTATCGGCAGGAGTGAATTGCTGAACGTTGTGAAGCGTATCGCAGTTTGCTCCAACCAGGTGTCAAACCAGATAAAACTGCGTCTTTCGCTCAATGAGATACTGATTTCGGCCCAGGACCTCAGCTTCTCTATGTCGGCTCACGAAAGTCTTCCTTGCCAGTACGACGGACAGGAGATGGAGATAGGTTTCAAGTCTTCGTTCCTTCTTGAGGTACTGAGCAATCTTCCTTATCAGAACATTTGTGTACAGTTGGCGGATCCTGCCAGGGCTGCACTTATCGTCTCTGCTGACGACAATGCTTCTGACGTTGAGATAAAGGCTCTCCTGATGCCGGTAATGATCAACGCATAATCCAAGACTATGCAGCTTGCACTGAAGAACCCGCTCATTTTCTTTGACATTGAGAGTACAGGTCTCAATGTTGCATCCGACAGGATTGTGGAAATTTCAATGGTGAAGGTTTCTCCAGCGGGAGCTGGTCAGCCCAATAAGATTGAGGTGAAGACCAGGCGGGTGAACCCTGAAAAACCCATATCCCCGGAGGCAATGGCCGTCCACGGCATAAGTGACGAGGACGTTAAGGATGAACCTACATTCAGGCAGCTTGCGAAGTCTCTTGCCCTCTGGATGGAAGGGTGTGACATTGCAGGATACAACTCATTGAAGTTCGATATACCGATGCTTGCGGAAGAATTTCTCCGTGCAGGAGTGGATTTCGATTTCCGCAAGCGCAAGTTGGTGGATGTTCAGAACATCTTCCACAAGAAGGAGCAGAGGACACTGAAGGCTGCTTATATGTTCTACTGTGAAAAGGATCTTGAAAAGGCTCATTCGGCTGAAGCTGACACTATGGCTACATACGAGGTGCTTGAAGCCCAGCTTGACAAATATGCTGCGGACAGTGTGGATCCTCTTCAGAATGATGTGGCGTATCTTTCCAAGTATTCCTGCCAGACACGGTTCGTGGATTATGCCGGCAGGATAGTGCTCAACGACAAGAATCAGCCGGTCTTCAATTTCGGCAAGCACAGAGGCCGTCTGGTGACTGATGTGTTCAAGTCGGAACCGTCGTATTACGACTGGATGATGAAAGGTGATTTTACGCTGGATACCAAACAGGCCCTCACACAACTTTTTACGAAATTCAAGTTAGGACAGCTCTGATGAATATTATTGTCGTTCGCGGAGATGGCTCTTACTATACCCGTCCGGATACTACATTGGAACGGGAGGGCAGTGACTTCTACCTTCCTGACGACTGCGAAGGGGCTTCAGCCAGCAACTTCAGATATGTAAGGATAATCAAGGCCGGTAAGGCAGTGGCACAGAAATTCGCTTCCAGATATCTTGACAAACAATTCGGCCGCGGAGTATTGATGTATGGCAGATGCCGGGGGTGCGTACCTTGCAGCCAGGTCAATCCGTATATTGATTATTCAACCATTTTGTTCCCTTCGGACAGAGACTGTGAGGAAGATGAAATTTCTTTGTTTTCGGCGGCACTCTCCAGAGTTTCGCGTCACACTTCTGTCCGTATCGGTGACATCTTGTGTCTTGAAGACGAGTCACAGTTTGCCGGCGTGCGTGGTGACACCATCTGTGGGGTGAACATATTATGAGCAACTTCCTTCCAACTTCAAAGAAAGAGGTCGATTCTCTCGGTTGGGATTATATCGACATCATCCTGTTCACGGGTGATGCGTACATTGATCATCCGGCTTTTGGTGCGGCAGTCATTGCCCGTGTCCTGGAGGCAGAAGGGTATAGGGTTGCTGTGGTGCCCCAGCCGAACTGGCGTGACGACCTTCGTGATTTTCGCAAATTGGGCGCACCAAGGCTCTTTTTCGGCGTAACTTCAGGCTCGATGGATTCCATGGTGAACCATTACACTGCGGCAAAACGCCTCAGAAGCGACGATGCCTATACACCCGAAGGGAAGGCGGGCCAGCGTCCTGACCGTGCCGTGAATGTGTACTGTAACATTCTCAAGGATCTATACCCGCAGGTCCCTGTTGTAATCGGTGGAATAGAGGCGTCCTTAAGACGGGAGCGACACTATGACTATTGGGATGACTGTATGATGCCTCCGATTCTTGAGACCAGCCGTGCAGATGCTCTTGTTGCCGGAATGGGGGAGAAGGCTGTCGTGAAGATTGCGAGGCAGATAGAGACCGGACAACCTCTTCAGAAACTTTATTTCGAAGGCCCGCTCACCACTGAGGAACTTGACAGTGTGTATGACCTGCCTTATACCAGGCTGCCTCATCCGAGATACAAGGGCAAGAGAATCCCTGCCTATGATATGATAAAGTTCTCCATCACGACGCATCGTGGCTGTTTCGGAGGCTGTAACTTCTGCGCCATCACTGCTCATCAGGGAAAGATGATACAGTCCCGCAGCGAGGCCTCTATTCTCAGGGAGGTCGAGGCTGTAACCAAGCTCCCTGATTTCAGGGGAACAATCACAGATTTGGGCGCCCCTACCGCGAATATGTACAGGATGGGTGGAAAAGACCGGAGCATTTGCGCCAGGTGCCGGCGTACTTCCTGCCTCTTCCCGAAGATGTGCCCGAATCTGGGTCACGACCATTCCCCTCTGCTGAAATTGTATGAATCGGTACTCAAGGTTCCCGGGGTGAAGCACGCATATATTGGGAGCGGAATCAGGTATGACCTCTTCCTTGATGAAAACGGCTTCCTTGATGCGGCAGGTGAAAGATATTTCGAGACTCTGGTCAGAAACCATACGAGCGGCAGACTCAAGGTCGCTCCTGAACATACTGAGGACAAGGTACTCGATGCTATGGCCAAACCGAGTTTCACTCTCTTCGAGAGGTTGAGGGAGGAGTTCGACAAGGTGAACCGTAAGTTTTCTCTCAAGTTCCAGCTGGTCCCATATTTCATGTCGGGGCATCCGGGCTGCGGGATGAAGGAGATGGAGGCTTTGAGCCGCAGGGCTGCCATTCACGGTCTGTATATGGACCAGGTGCAGGATTTCACCCCCACGCCGATGACGGTTTCAACCACGATGTTCCATACGGGGAAGGACCCGCGCACTGGCAAACCTGTGTTCGTGGAAAGGAACATACAGCGTAAACAGCGCCAAAAGTCTTTTTTCTTCAAGAAAGGTTGAATTTTTTTGTTAGTATCAAAAAATCGCCCTATTATTGCACCCGTAAACATTTGTTAATGGCATGAACAATATTCCGAAAAAGAGAGCTGTCATAAGCTACGAAAATATGTCAGACGAGTTGATGGATGCCTTCAGGGAGAAATATCCTCACGGATATGCTGACTATATGGGTGATATTTTCAAGGTGGACAAGCCTGACGGAACTTCTTTTTATGCTGTATCTCTCGAAATCCCCGATGCATTATATCTCGTCAAGATAAAGGTAAAGATCGATGACTACGATGAAGTAGAGAAAGACCTCTTTAAGGATGAAGACGGTGGTGATGATGGAGATGGCGAAGGAGAGGGTTCATTCCCGGCAAGCGATGACGACATAGCCGCTGCCGAGGCCGCCGAACAGGACGGTGAAGACTGACAATATATTCAAAAGAATTACTGAACGACGTCTGCTGTTGATTCTGTCAGTGGCAGTCGGTTTGTTGTGCGGGTTCGCCGCGGTCCTGCTCAAGACTCTCATCCATCTGATTCAAGACGGATTGACGTCCTGGTTCGATGCCTCTGGATACGGATTCTTCTATCTCTTGTATCCCGGCGTCGGTATGATACTCTCTTTCCTTTTCGTGAAGTATCTTGTCAAGGATGACATAAGCCACGGTGTGACCAAAGTGCTTCTGGCGGTCTCAAAGAATGAATCCCGCATCAAGAAGCGCAATACGTGGTCGTCGATTGTGGCCAGCGCTGTCACCATCGGATTCGGTGGCTCGGTGGGAGCTGAGGCTCCTATTGTCTATTCAGGTGCTGCGATTGGTTCCAATATCGCGCGCCGGGCCAACCTTTCCTACAGGAATATGACGATATTGCTGGGCTGCGGCGCCGCTGCGGCAGTGGCGGGCATATTCAAGGCTCCTATGGCCGGGGTTCTCTTCACTTTGGAGATTCTCCTGTTCAACATATCGATGAGTTCCATACTGCCGATTCTCATATCTTCCGTCACTGCAACAGTGGTGACATATCTGATGATGGGAGACGCAGTCCAGTTCTCTAACGCCATCGAAGCCTTCAATATACATAACATTCCCTGGTATATCATTCTTGGGATTTTCTGTGGAGGAATGTCGCTCTATTTCATAAACACCACCATCAGGGTAGAGGACAGGATGCGCAAGATTCATAATCCTATGTCGAGGTGGCTGGTGGCTGCGCTTCTGCTCGGAGTGCTTCTTTTCCTCTTCCCGCCTCTATATGGAGAAGGTTACGATGCTCTTTCAGCAATGCTCAACAACAAGGCTGCGGAAGTTGCCGGCGGTATTTTCGGCCCGAGGCTGCTGGATAACAAATGGGTGTTCCTGATGTTTTTCGCCGCTGTAATGATGATGAAAGTATATGCGACTGCACTTACCAACTGCGGAGGCGGTGTGGGAGGTACATTCGGACCTACTCTTGTCAGCGGAGGTCTTGCAGGTTTTGTGATAGCGAGGCTCATCAATCTGACCGGTGCTGCGGTGGTCCCTGAAGCCAATTTCGTACTGGTGGGGATGGCCGGGATGATGGCCGGTGTGATGCAGGCACCTTTGACAGCCATATTCCTCATTGCGGAGATTACGGGCGGTTACGAACTCTTCATACCGCTGATTGTTACTGCTGCCATAAGTTTCGCTACTATCCGGACAGTGGAGCCTTACTCGATTTATACCAAACGTATCGCTGCAAGAGGCGATCTTCTCACGCACGACAGCGACCAGGCCGTGCTTACTCTTCTGAAGACGTCGCAAGTAATTGAGAATGACTTTAATACGTTGAGGGTTGATGGCACTCTCAGAGACCTTGTCAATATCATTTCCGTCAGCCACAGGAACATATTCCCTGTGTTGGATGACAAGGGCCGGTTTCAGGGCATTGTAACGTTGGATGACGTACGCAGCATTATGTTCGATTCCTCGCTGTACGATACCACAAAGATATACCACATAATGAAAAGCACTCCTGCGTTCATTTATGAAGATGAAAAGATGGAGAGCGTGATGATGAAGTTCGAGCAGACAAATACGTGGAATCTTCCTGTTCTTGATGATGAGAACAGATATTTGGGCTTCGTTTCAAAGAGCAAGATATTTTCATCCTATAGAGACCAACTCAAGCAGGTTTCCCATGAATAAATTATATGTCGATTATATTGCCGGGCAATTGAAGATTGCTTCCTGGCAAGTGGAGCATTGTATTTCACTCTTTGAAGAGGGCGCAACCGTACCGTTCATAAGCCGGTACCGTAAGGAACGTACCGGTGCAATGGATGAGATGCAGGTGGCTGAAACACGCCATTACTTCCTTAAATTCACTGATTTGGAGAAGAGGAAGGCGGCCATTATCCAGAGCATAGAAGAACAGGGAAAGCTGACGGATGAACTGCGCTCATCAATCGAGGGCGAAACGGACGCTCAGACGGTTGAGGACCTTTATCTTCCGTATCGTCCGAAAAGAAGGACAAGAGCGTCCATAGCGAAGGAGAAGGGCCTTGAACCTCTGGCTGAAAAGATATGGAATGCTCAGTCCGTTAGTCCTCAGTCAGATGCAAAGGCTTTCATCGGTGGTGAAGTGGGTTCGGTTGATGATGCTCTCGCTGGAGCACGTGACATAATTGCCGAAAAGATATCAGACTGTCAGACTGTGCGCTCGCAGCTTCGCGACCTTTATTCCCGTTGGGGAACCATATCAAGCAAGGTCTCCAAGGGTAAAGAAGAGAATGAGGAAGCCTCAAAATATGAGAATTACTTCGATTTTTCCCAAAAATTGGATAAGATTCCATCCCACAGACTTCTTGCTATGCTCAGAGCGGCCGACCAAGGCTACCTTTCTGTTAAAATGGAAGTGGTGCCGGAGTATGCGATGGAACGGATTGAAAAGAAAATTTTCGATGGAAAGAGGAGGTACAGCGGAAGTTGCCGGGAGGAGATAATCCGGGCTGCCGAAGACTCTTACAAGAGGCTGCTCCATCCTTCGATAGAGAATGAGGTGATTGCCTCCGCGAAAGAGAAGGCTGATATTGAGGCCATCAGGGTATTCGGTGAGAATCTGAGGGAACTGCTGCTTGCACCCCCGGTTGGGGAAAAGCGTACACTGGCCATCGATCCCGGCTTCCGTACCGGGTGCAAGGTGGTATGCCTTGATGCACAGGGCAATCTGTTGCATAATGATGTGATTTATCCACATCCACCTGTGAATGAAAAGATTGCGGCGATGAAGAAAATCTCTAACCTTATGGAGGTGTACAGGATAGAGGTGGTAGCGATAGGCAACGGTACTGCAGGAAGGGAGACCGAAGCGTTCATCCAGAAGATGGGAGTTCCTGAGGGTGTGAGGGTTTATTCCGTGTCCGAGGATGGTGCGTCAGTATATTCTGCATCCGATGCCGCCCGCGAGGAATTTCCTGACTATGACGTTACAGTAAGAGGTGCTGTCTCTATTGGAAGGCGGCTTATGGACCCTCTTGCCGAGCTTGTGAAGATTGATCCCAAAAGCATCGGAGTGGGGCAGTACCAGCATGACGTTGATCAAGTCCTGCTCAAGTCACGTCTTGATGAGACAGTTGAAAGTTGCGTGAACAGCGTTGGGGTGAACCTCAATACTGCGTCCAGCCATTTGCTCAGCTATGTTTCCGGCATCGGCCCTGCTCTTGCGAAGAATATTGTGGATTACAGAACCCAGTACGGTCCTTTCAGCTCCAGGAATCAGTTGCTTCAAGTCAAGAGGCTCGGTGAGAAGGTTTTCGAGCAATGTGCCGGCTTCCTGCGTATCCCCGGTGCGGCAAATCCTTTGGACAACAGCGCAGTACATCCTGAAAGATACTCTCTTGTCGAGAAGATGGCTTCTGACTCCGGCGTGTCCCTGACAGATTTTCTCAATTCTCCTGAGGTGCGTGAAAATGTGGACTTGAAACGCTATGTCTGCCAGGGGACGGGTATGATTACCCTTGGCGACATAATGTCGGAGATAGCCAAGCGCGGCAGAGACCCTCGTGGCACAATCAAGGTGTTCGAATTTTCGCCCGAAATAAGAAGCATCGAAGATTTGCGGGAAGGAATGGTTCTTCCGGGCATCGTTACCAACGTTACGGCATTCGGTGCGTTCGTGGACATAGGGATTCACGAGAACGGCCTGATTCACATCTCTCAGATGGCTGACCAGTATGTAAGCGACCCTTCAAAGGTGCTGAAAGTCCATCAGCATCTGGAAGCGCGTGTCATAAGCGTGGATCTTCAGAAAAAAAGAATAGGCCTGTCCCTCAGAGGATTGACCCGATAATTCCAGCTTCACGCAGGACGTCTATCTTCGGCGTGGCGAAATTTTGCGGAACCTGAGTTTGATAACGCCCCAGAATGCCTCCCCGAAGATGCTCGACGACATCTTTGACGTGCCTTCCTTGCGGTCAACGAATATGATAGGCACCTCCTCGATCTTGAAACCGAGCTTGTGGGCATTGTACTTCATCTCAATCTGGAACCCGTAGCCGTGCATCCTGATTCTGTCAAGGTCAATGGTTGAGAGCAGTTCCCGCGTGTAGCACTTGAATCCGGCAGTGCAGTCATATACTTTCATACGCAGGACTCTTCTTACGTATGCTGAAGCATAATACGACATTATCACCCTGCCTATCGGCCAGTTTATCACGCTGATTCCGTTGCAGTAACGGGAACCTATCGCCAGCCCTGCCCCGCGTTCGTGGCAGGCGGCCCACAGGCGCGGAAGGTCGTCAGGGTTGTGGGAGAAATCAGCATCCATCTCGAAAACATAGTCATACCCGTGGTCAAGAGCCCATTTGAAGCCAGTGATATACGCAGTTCCAAGCCCAAGCTTGCCGGAACGCTCGATGAGGAACAGTTCGTCGGGCATTTCGGCCTGAAGCCTCTTTACGATGGAAGCCGTTCCGTCGGGCGATCCGTCGTCGATGACCAGTATGTGAAATTCAACACTCTGTCCCCGGACAGCGCGTATTATCTTCTCAATATTCTCCTTCTCGTTGTATGTGGGGATGATTACAACCTGTTTCATACCAATTCCGCGTAATTTTTCACAAATGTAATGAATTTTGGCGATTTGAAGAGTTTCTTGAAGCCTGTTTTTGAAATGGTTTGGAATCTAATCAAGTTGTGGCTATATTTGCAGGTTAAACGTGTAAGTGTATGAAAAAAATATTGTCCCTGTTTGTTGTATCGTGCCTGTTGTCTGTTCCTGCCGTAATTTCATCGGCCCAGACGATGACAGAGGACCAGATAATCGAATATGTACAGAAAGGCCTGGCCGAAGGTAAGGATCAGACTACAATCGGAAAGGAACTTCTGTCACGAGGCGTGTCTCCTGACCAAGTGATGATGCTTCGCCAGAAGTACGGGAATATGAAGCGACAGTCTTCACCGGATACGGATGCCGGTGGCATTGACAGAAGCCGTACGGACAACAGTGAGGAGATAAATTTGAAATTCTTTGAAGATACAATCATCGTAGAGTCCAGAATCTTCGGCCACGACATCTTCCGTTCGAAGAATTTGAGTTTCGCTCCGAATATGAATCTTGCAACGCCGGTAACCTATGTTCTCGGGCCGGGCGATGAAGTCATCATCGACATTTATGGCTCTACCCAGGCCAGCACCAAGATGAAGGTGTCTCCGGACGGTGCAATAGTAGTGGACAATGTGGGACCTGTCCAGGTGGCTGGTCTGACGGTAGCCCAGGCAACGGCAAAAATCCGCAAGACGGTAGGCTCGCGGTATCAGGGCTCGAACATTCAGGTGACTACCGGTCAGATAAGGACGATTCTCGTCAATGTGCTCGGGGAGGTGAACGTTCCGGGAACATATTCATTGTCGGCTTTCTCTTCGGTATTCAATGCATTGTATATGGCTGGAGGTATCTCTGAGATAGGCACTGTCAGGAATATCAAGGTGAGCAGGAACGGCAACGTCATTTCTACCGTTGATGTGTACGATTACATTCTCAACGGAAACCTTTCCGGCAATGTGATGTTGCAGGACAATGATGTGATAATAGTCGGGCCGTATGAGAATCTCGTCAATGCAAGCGGCTGTGTCAAAAGGCCGATGTATTATGAGATGAAGCAATCTGAATCGCTGCAGAAACTGCTTGACTTTGCAGGAGGATTCACAGGCGACGCGTACAGGGAGTGCGTGCGTGTGGAACGCAAGGATTCAAAAGGCTTGGGAGTCCATACTGTGGAGAAGAACGGATTTGCCGGGTTTATTCTGAATGATGGTGACAGTGTTGCGGTTGATGCCGTGATTCCAAGGTATCACGATATGGTGACTGTATCCGGGGCTGTGTTCCATCCTGGAAATTACAGCCTTAATGCCGGTTGCAACAGTGTGAAGACACTCATTGCGACTGCCGGGGGACTTACGGAGGATGCGGTGAGACATCGTGCCACGTTGTTGCGCCTGAAAGAGAACCGTACGCGAAATGCGATGCCTGTAGATGTGACCGCCGTTCTTGATGGGACGGTTCCTGACATAGCGCTTGTCAATGAAGATGAACTTGTGATTGGAACGGATTCCTTGCGCCTGTATGACAAGCGAGTTGAGATATACGGAGAAGTGCATATGCCAGGGCTGTATGAATATTCCGACAACCAGACCTTGCAGAACCTGATTGTTGCAGCAGGGGGATTGAAGGACGAGGCATCCCTTTGCAATGTCGAGGTAGCGAGGAGTGTTGTCTACTTGACCGAATCTGAAAAAAGAGAGGGGGATGTGGCAATGTCCTCAAAGATATACAAGATAACACTGAAGGACGGCCTGCCGGTGGATGGTGAGACGGAATTTGTATTGAAGCCGAATGATGTCGTTACGATTCATCTTGCTCCTGATTACGACACATACAAGAAGGTTTATGTTGAAGGAGAGGTCCAATATGCAGGAATGTATATTCTTGGCAGCAAGAATGAGAGATTGAGCAGTCTTGTAGAAAGAGCAGGTGGCTTGTCTACTACAGCAGCTGCAAAGGATGCAGTGCTGATACGTGTGCTCTCAAAGGAAGAACGTCTGAGGAAGGACCAGGCTCTGCAGATAGAGATGTCGTCGGAAGATACGACCGGTGTCCGTTCTCTTGATTTGGAAGAGCACTACAATGTCGGTATCGATTTGCAGAAGGCGATAGCCAATCCCGGCGGACAATATGACGTTGTCCTCCGTTCCGGTGATGTATTGCGTATTCCGCAAGCCAACAATACCGTCACGATAAATGGTGAAGTGCTGTGTCCGAATGTAGTGAACTATGTTCCGGGCAAAGGGTTGGATTACTACATAGGACAAGGAGGAGGATATACGTCCAATGCTCACAGGCGCAAGACCTATATCATTTACGCCAATGCACAGGTGAGCCGGGCATCCGACGGCAAGGTGGAGCCGGGATGTGAAATCGTGGTTCCCGCAAAACCGGAAAAGAAAATTGATGTGAGCAGGGTGAGCATGTGGGCGACACTGTCCACTGCTTTGGCAACAGTAGGTACTGTGATTGTAAATTTGTTGAAATAATAACCTTTTCAAGACAGGGTTTGAGAGCTGTTTCAAAAACAGTATCAACCTTTTCGATAGTCCCTTATGGAGAATATTAATCAGAAACAGAACAGTGGTGATATCATCGACCTCAGGAAAATATATCACAGGTTGAAGGAGAAGAAGCGCCAGATGCTTGTTGTGGCTGCTGTGGCCTTTGTATTGAGTTGCATCTGGATTATACCTGAGCCTCGAATATACAGGACTGATGTCACCCTTGCTCCGGAAGCGGGGTCAAGCGGAATGAGTTCTCTGGGCTCCCTGGCAAGTTCCTTCGGAATCAGTTTGTCCGGAATGAGTTCCAGCGATGCCATATATCCGACATTGTATCCGGATATCATGCAGTCGACGGATTTTGTCATCGGTTTGTTCGAAGTCCCGATCAAGACACTTGACGGAACGGAAGGGATGGACTATTATACCTATCTCCTTCCTGAGAATCAGAAGACTTCAATCTTCAAGAGACCTTTCTTCTGGATTATTCGGAAGATTTCTGATTTGAGGAACTCGGATGACAGCAATATTGCCGGCTTGACCGGCACAAGTGGCAGTAAATACGAAACTTTCTTCTATTCCCAGAAGCAAGCCGATATGATAAAGAAGATAAGGGAGAATATCAAATGTTCGGTTGACAAGAAGACAAGTGTCATATCCATTTCCGTATTCGACCAGGACCGTTTGGTCTGTGCCAGTATGGCGGATACCGTATGCTCACGGCTTCAGAACTACATAATAGACTATCGTACTCATAAAGCTCGTATTGACTTGGACTACTATTCTCGTTTGACCGTCGAGGCTGAAGAAGAATATGAAAAAGCAATTGCCCGTTACAGCGATTTTTCTGATTCCAATATCAATGCTTCACTTGAGTCTGTCAAGTCGAAGAAAGCTGCCTTGAACAATGAGCTTCAGATAAAACAGAGCGTGTACAACGCTGCAGCTGCGCAGTATCAGGCTGCAATGGCGAAGCTGCAGGAAAACACTCCGTCGTTTACTGTAATCCAGCCTTCAATTGTTCCACAGAAAGCGTTCAAGCCTAAGAGGAAGGTATTCGTGCTTGCGATGACTATGCTTGCTGTTTTTGCCTCCGCCATCTGGTTTACCCGGGATATTCTGATTGGCAGGGAACAGTAAATGGTAACAGGGTCCATAGATTTGAAACACAGTAAAATCCTGCCGGCATTCATGATGGCAGTGTTTTCTGTTTATATTTCAGTGGATTTCAATTCGGTCGGGATGCAGTCGCTCTCTTATCTGACGCTGGCCTGCACCCTTGTTTCATTCGGCATCGGCCTGTATCTCATTTTCAGAAAGGG
>JAGHVK010000028.1 GCA_018064345.1 Candidatus Cacconaster merdequi | reverse complement strand
CGACCACTATCGGCTACGAACGGGCCACTAACCCATTTCTTGAGACGCTCTGATGTCTGAACCCGACAAAATAGAAATCCGGGGGGCGAGGGTCCATAATCTGAAGGACATTGACCTTGACATACCGCGCGACAGCCTTGTGGTCGTCACCGGTCTGTCGGGCAGTGGAAAGTCCTCCCTTGCATTCGACACTATTTTTGCCGAAGGCCAGAGACGGTATATGGATACCCTCTCTTCATACGCACGTCAGTTCATAGGAATCCTTGAACGTCCTGACATTGATGAAATCAGCGGACTCAGCCCCATCATAGCCATCGAGCAGAAGACAGTGGGCCGCAACCCACGCTCCACGGTGGGGACGATAACCGAAATATATGATTTCTTCCGCCTTCTCTTTGCAAGGGCTTCGCAGGCATTTTCGCCTGAAAGCGGCAAGGAGATGGTGCAGTACACCGATGAAGAGATAGTCGATCTGATAATCAGGAAACATTCCGGTGAGAAACTGATAATGCTTGCTCCGCTGGTCAAGGGAAGAAAGGGCCATTACAAAGAACTTTTCGAACAGTTGCAGAGGAAGGGCTACACTCAGGTGAGAATTGACGGGCAGATAAGACATCTTGCAGACGTTACTCCTCTTGACCGTTACAAGATTCACTTCATTGAACTCGTAATAGACAAGATAATTCCGTCATCTGACGAGAGAAAGCGAGTGCTGGATTCTGTCAGGGCAGCATTGGCGCAGGGGAAGGGCTCAATGGCCATTCTCTCTCCTGAAAGCGGCTGCTTCGAACATCTGAGCCGTAACCTCGTATGTCCCGACACCGGTCTGTCGTTCGATCCTCCGGCTCCGTTCACGTTCTCTTTCAATTCTCCGCAAGGGGCTTGTCCTCACTGTCACGGTCTGGGTACGGTGGCCAAGGTGGATATCGGAAAGATAATCCCCGACCCGGGCGTATCCATAGCGGACGGAGGAATCGCCAGTATCGGCAAGATGCGCTCCAACAATTTGTTCAGCCGTCTTGAAGCCCTTGCCAGGAAGTATTCATTTTCTTTGTACAGCCCTATCAGTGAGATACCTCAGGATGCTCTGCACACTATCCTCTATGGTACGGATGAATTGTTCAGGGTTGGAGAAGGTGCCAGTATGGAGATGGCTACTTTCCCCGGTATCCTCTCCCTGCTCGATGCCGACGAAGAATCGAGCGATCGGAGGAAGAATCTCAAGGAACTCTTTGCTGATGAGGTGGAATGCCCTGTCTGCCACGGCACGAGGCTCAAGCCGGAAGCACTTTTCTTCAAGATTGACGGGAAGAACATAGCGGAAGTGTCGGATATGGACATCGACACTCTTTACGAATGGGTGAAATCTCTTCCCGGCAAGCTTACCAGGAGGCAGATGACTATAGCCACGGACATACTCAAGGAACTTGTTTCACGTATAGGATTCCTGAAGGACGTCGGACTTGACTATCTTTCGTTGAACCGTTCGACACGTTCTTTGAGCGGAGGTGAGAGCCAGCGCATCAGACTTGCCACTCAGATTGGGTCGAAACTGGTGAATGTCCTCTACATCCTTGACGAACCGAGCATCGGCCTGCACCAGAGGGATAACCGCAAACTGATTGATGCTCTCAAGAAGCTGAGGGATGAAGGCAATTCCGTGATGGTTGTGGAACACGACCAGGAGATGATGGAAAATGCGGACTGGCTCGTGGACCTTGGTCCCGGAGCGGGAGAAAGAGGCGGAGAACTGCTGTTCAACGGTCCCCCTTCAGATTTGTTCAAAGGTGATGTACACACCCCGACACTTGATTATCTTTCAGGACGAAAGAAGATAGAAGTTCCTGCCGGGCGCCGCAAGGGAAACGGCAAGTCCATCATCCTTAAGGGAGCCTGCGGCAACAACTTGAAGGATGTGACTCTGACATTGCCTCTCGGTATGCTCATAGGAGTGAGCGGAGTGAGCGGCAGCGGCAAGAGTTCTCTTGTGAATGAGACACTTATGCCTATTCTGAGCAACAAGCTCTACAGGTCCCGTTACCCTGTTCTTCCTTACGGAAGCATCGAAGGCACTGAAAACATTGACAAAGTGATTCAGATTGACCAGTCTCCGATCGGTCGTTCACCGCGCAGCAATCCATCTACTTACACTGACCTTCTCACCGATATACGAAAGTTGTTCGAACAGACCCCTGACGCCAGGATCAGAGGTTTCAAGTCCGGCCGTTTCTCATTCAATGTGAAAGGCGGCAGATGCGAAGCGTGCAGGGGCGCGGGTGTGCAGTTGATAGAGATGAACTTCCTGCCTCCGGCACAAGTTACCTGCAAGGAGTGCAACGGCAGACGTTTCAAGCCGGATACTCTTGCTGTAAGATATAAAGGCAAGAATATCAGTGAAGTACTGGATATGACGGTGTCACAGGCCTCCGGATTTTTCGAATCCATTCCTTCCATTGCCCAGAAACTCAAGACAATGGAGGAAGTGGGTCTTGGATATGTTACTCTCGGCCAGCCAGCCACTACTCTCAGCGGCGGTGAGAGCCAGAGACTGAAACTTTCAGCGGAACTCTCACGTCGTGACACTGGCAATACGCTTTATCTTCTTGACGAGCCTACGACAGGACTCCATTTCGAAGATATCCGTGTTTTGATGGGAGTCCTTCAGAAACTGGTCGATAAAGGCAATACGGTTGTCATCATAGAGCATAATCTGGATGTCCTCAAGTCGGTGGATTACCTGATAGACCTCGGCCCTGAAGGAGGCACCGGAGGAGGAATGATTATTGCATCGGGTACTCCGGAAGAAGTGGCAGCTTCAACGGTATCTTATACAGGAAAATTCTTAAAGGAAATATTATGAAAGAAGTGTCAATCTGGCGCAATTTGATGGCCGCCAACAACATCGAAACTTTGAACCAGGCCATTGCCTCGGGGCAGGGAAGGCGGATCATACATCTGTCGGAGACTTTGCACGAGCACAAGTATTCAGACATTGCCAATGCAATCGCTGAACGGGAGGATGTCAAACTTGTACTGATAGCCGGTCCCTCAAGCAGTGGAAAGACAACGTCTGCAAAAAGGCTTGCTCTCCATATGAGGGTTGACGGGCTCAACCCTATCGTCATATCGCTTGATGATTATTTCAGGAACAGGGTGGATACACCGAAAGATGAAAAAGGTGAGTACGATTTCGAATGTCTGGAAGCCCTTGACGTGGATTTTCTGAATGAGCAGTTGAAACAACTCTTTGCTGGTGAGGAAGTTGAGATGCCGAGATACGACTTTCCTTCAGGTGAACGCAAATTCGTGGGGGATAAGCTCAGGATGAAGGAGAACGACGTTCTGATAATGGAGGGGATACACGGACTTAATCCTGCCCTCACTCCTCTGGTTTCCGACAAGAACAAATTCAAGATATATGTCTCTGTCCTGACACCACTTGCAATTGACCTGAACACCACTATGTATGCCTCGGACTACAGACTTCTCCGCCGCATGGTGCGTGACAATCAGTTCCGTGGAACTTCTCCTGAATCAACAATCCTCCGTTGGCCGAGTGTCCTTTCCGGGGAGCAGAAATACATAGTTCCTTTCAAGGATAATGCGGACGCTCAATTCAATTCTGCGCTGATGTATGAGATGCCAATGCTCAAGTGCTATGCTGAGCCTCTTCTTCAGACGATTCCGCGTACTTCTCCAGCGTATGGAGAAGCTTTGCGCCTTTTGGAGATGATCCGCAGTCTGATTGCAATGACTCCTGTGGAAACCAAGAACATTCCGCCGACATCCATAGTCAGGGAGTTCATCGGCGGTTCCGGCTTCTCTTATTGAGAAACCGTTCGTAACGCTACATATCCATCATCCACTCTTCAGGATTCTGTTTCAGCGTCCCTTTCCAGATCTGGAAATGAAGAGTGGATCTGTTGCCCTCAGGCTCCAGGGTCCCGAGGACTGTCCCTGTAGTTATCGTCTGCCCGCTCTTGACAGATACTTTTCCCAGTTTGCAGTAGAATGTGAAGTATGTGCCGTGCTGCACCAGGACACATTGGTTGTATCCCGGCATCACAACAATCTGTTTCACGACACCGTCGAAAACGCTGTACACCTGTGCCCCCTTGCCTGTTGAGAATGTGACTCCGTTGTTGTCAGGCAGTTTGAGGTTCTTGTATACAGGGTGTCTGTTTATGCCGAAGTGCTCAACTACAACACCTTGCTTCAGAGGCCACGGAAGCCGTCCTCTGTTGCTTTCGAATTTGTCAGCAAGAGCGTAATCAATCTGGGTGTGGTCTTTCTTCTGACCTTCTATCGTGCTGTTGAGCAGTTTCTGTATTTCGCGGTTGAGCCTTTCCACTTCGCTTCGCTTTCGGGCGAGTTCGGTGCGATACTGCTTCTCTGTCTTGGAGAGGTTGCGGATGGATTTCTTGGATGCGTTCTCTTCTGCCGTCAGTTTCTTATACTCAAGTTCTCTTTCCCGGCGAAGCTTCTGTGCAGCTGCTTTGGCTTGAACCAATTCCGCGCGTTCACTCTCCAGCAGCCTCTGTTTCTCCTTGATCTTCTCACCCTGTGTGTTCACGGCGGATGCAAGTTCCTTGAGATAGGTGAAGCGTCGGAAGCCTTGCCCGATGTCTTCACTGCCAAGTATGTACATGAACCACACCTTCGTGTCCCTGTTACGATAGGTGTTGTATATCAATTTGCTGTAGTATGCTGAGAGCGTGTCCAATTCCCTCTGCAGACGATTGATTGCCCTCTGCTTCTGGACGATATTGTCATCAGCCCTGTGTATGTCGGAATCTATGCCTTTGATCAATTTCTTACGTTCCGCAACCTTGCGCTGAATCAGCATCAGCTCTTCCGTGCTTGCTTTCTGTTTCTTGCCCAGCGATTTGAGCTGATTGTTTATGAAAGATATCTCTTCCTCGATTCTTCTTTTCTGTTCTGCCTGCCGGCTCACGTCCTGACCGGTGCATGGAAGCGCGGTCAGAACTATGAGCAATATGGCGGCGAATCTCTTCATGGAGCGGACTATCTTTCCAGTGACTTTGCCTGATTAAGATATATCCTGGCAAGGTCGTATTCTCCGAGGGCTGACAGTACCTCTGAGTAATGTCTCAGTGTTTCAGCGCTTTCCTTGCCTCCATACAGCATAGCGTGTTTGAATATTGCCTTGGCTTCCACGTCTTCGCCCATCAGGTGAAGTATCCAGGCGTATGTGTCCAGATATGTAGGATTGTCAGGCTCGGCCTCGATGGTCTTCTTGCTCATCTGCTTGGCTTTCTTTAGCCTTTTCCCTTCAAGGGAAAGATAATAGGCGTAGTTGTTGAGGGTAGGACAGTATCTCGGATTCTGCTTGAGAGCCTTTTCGTAGTAGGAGAAAGCCTTCGACGGCTCACCCTTCTTGTAGTAGAGGTCTCCGATTGAAGAGTAGGACATAGTTGTCACCAGGGTATCTTTCGGCTTCAACTTCACTATCTGAAGATAATCTTCTATTGCGGCATCTTCATTGTCCATCATTGAAGATGCTATGGCGCGCAGCTGGAGGAAATCGTGACTGTTCTCAAAGCGCTGGAGCATCGTGGTGCTCTCTTCGTAAAGTACCGGCCAGGCTTTCTGGTAATAGATGAAAATCAGGTATTCCTGTGCTGCGCTGAAACTGTCGGGGTGGTTGTCGGTGTTCTGCTTGAGCAGTTCGGATGTGAGATAAGGCCTTCCCGTCTTGTAGTAATAACTGCTCAGCAAAGTGTTGATTGTGGTGTCCATCGGATGCGCCTCGTGAGCAAGTATCATCGTGGAATCAATCTCCTTGCTGAATGCCCGTATGAATTGTGGCGATTCGGTAAGGGTGCTGAGGTACTCGGCCTTGGCTTCAGGGCTGATGGAAGGGTCTGCGGAGACGACTGCAAGATTCTCGAAGAATTTTTCGTACTGCCTGCGTCCCTGATAGATATGGGCTTTGCCGTAATAAGCCGGAGTATATCCGTTGTCCATTTCAGTGGCCTCGTCATAGTAGACAAGGGCGAGGGAATCCCTGTATGTGCGCAGATAGTAGTCACCCATCATAGCTGCAAGTCTCGGGGTCTTGCACTCATCGTAATATTCCTTCAGATAACTGTAGACACTGTCAACGTCGGCATCCTCCCTTTTCATCATCAGTTCGAACTTGGTGACACCGATGGCTTCGTTCTTACCGCTGCGCGACTCTATCCTGTCAAGCGCATCTATGGCCTTGTCTATCTCATTCTGTGACACATACAGGTTTGCCAGATCGAAATACAGGGAGCTCTTCTTCGGATAATCGGCGATTAATTCCTCAAGCATCCGGGTCGTAAGTTCGCTCCGGTCAGTGTTTGCGTAAAAGATGGCAAGATTGTATTTGTACCAGAAATTGCCCGGGTCAAGTTCAACGGCCTTTTTGAGATAATACTCGGTGAGCTCCGGCTCTTCCCTGAAATTCAATGCAGTAGAAAGATAATAGTAGGCGGCGTCGTTGTTCTGGTTCTCGGAAATCTCTTTTTCCAACAATGTCCTGGCTTCTGCCTTCCTCCCCTTTGTCAGGGCTTCGAGCGCCAGAAGATAGTTGTCAGACTGGGCGGAAGCAGCAAAAGGTATGCTCAGGGTAATTGAGACGGCTGCCAGGAGCGCAAATATGTATTTGTTCAAAATCATAACCTAACAAAATTACAAAAATAGTGTTTTTTTCAAATAATGGCTTGATTATATCCGTGTTATAATTTCATCCGGTATCAGTGTTTGCAAATGGCATACCTTTGTCGAAAAAATGCTTAACAAAACTTACTGTGCAAGTTGCATCGGCATCAATGCCGTGACGGTGACCGTAGAGATGGATATCTCCCCAGGCATCGGGATTCATCTTGTGGGATTGCCTGACAGTGCTGTCAGGGAGAGTCTGCTGAGAGTGGTGACAGCCCTGACATCATACGGTTTCTCCATACCCGGCCGCAAACTGGTTGTGAACCTGGCTCCCGCAGATATCCGCAAGGAGGGCTCTTCGTATGACCTTGCCATTGCTCTCGGCATACTTGCTGTATCCGGGCAGGTCAAGATGCCGCTATGCGAAGATTTCATCGTGGTCGGAGAACTGTCGCTTGACGGAAAGGTACGTCCGGTGCCGGGTTCCCTTCCGATTGCCTGTCACGCCAAGGATTCCGGCTTCAAAGGATGCATTTTCCCTCAGGCGTCGGCAGGTGAGGCAGCGGATATAGACGGTATCCGCATCTATGGGGTGGAGACGCTCTCGCAAGCTATTGATATTCTCTGCGGCCTGCCTGAAGCGGATACAAGGCTCGTCAGGCCCGGCGGCAGAGGGGTTCGGACCACAACATCTCTTCCTGATTTCAAGGACGTGAAAGGTCAGACCGTGGCAAGGCGTGGTCTTGAGATAGCTGCTGCAGGAGGCCACTCCGTGCTGCTGTCCGGCCCTCCGGGAAGTGGAAAATCAATGATGGCCTCCTGTCTGCCTTCGATACTTCCTCCGATGACCAGAGAAGAGTCCATAGTGACAAGCAAACTCTATTCTGTCGCGGGTTACGGCTGCAAAGGAGGCCTTATGACGGAACGTCCTTTCCGGTCCCCGCACCAGAGCATAAGCATGGCTTCCCTCATCGGAGGAGGCCCGAATGCAACTCCCGGAGACATATCACTCGCACATAACGGAGTGCTCTATCTTGATGAGGTTGCACAGTTTGGCAAGTCTCTCATAGATTCTCTCAGGCAGCCTGTCGAGGATGGTAAAGTGACCATCTCCCGTGTCCGGTACAAAGTTGAATATCCGTGTTCTTTCATGCTGGTTGCGTCGATGAATCCTTGTCCGTGCGGATATCTTGGCGACGGAACAGGACGTTGCACCTGTTCAAGGAATGCCATAGAACGATACAGAGCAAGGATATCCGGACCATTCCTGGACAGGATTGACCTTCAGATATTCGTCAGTCAGGTCAATGCCGATGAAATGGTCCGTGCCGGGAATGCTGAACCGAGTTCTGTGATAGCCGGACGGGTGGCACGTGCGAGGGAGATGCAGTTACGCCGTTTCTCATCGGAGGGCATATTCACCAATTCGAGGATGGATGCCTCCCTGATAAAGAAATATTGCCCGCTCGGACAAAAAGAGTCGGACTTTATGGAAAAGGTGATAAGGCGGCTCAATCTTTCAGCAAGGTCATACGGAAGGATTCTCAAGATATCCCGCACTATAGCGGATTTGGAGGGGAATGATTCAGTAACCTTGAGAGATATAAGCGAAGCCGTTCAGTTCAGGGCACTGGACCGGAATGATGCTGAACAACTGTAAGAGGGCAGGCTGTCGCCGCTCCGGTGATGCAGCGGATTATCCTTTTTCGCTGTCACTTGAATAATATACCCTTGTGGTATGTGGAGGATGACAATATTTTATTAACTTTGTCAGCAACAAGCGGAAATCAAGAAAGGCCCGCTTGTCTGAGGATGGCTGAGATAACAATCAACGGGACTGGTGACCTGCCGCGCGCTGCGAAGGCTTTTCTGGCACAGAAAGGGGACAGCAACGTAGTGGCGTTCTATGGCGGTATGGGTGCTGGAAAGACGACGTTCATTACTGCCCTGTGCGCTGAACTTGGTGTTGAAGATACTGTCACAAGCCCGACTTTCACTATAGCAAACGAGTACAAGTCGTCTGAAGGTCCTGTGTATCATTTTGACTTTTACCGTATCAACCGGATTTCGGAGGCAATGGACATAGGATTGTATGAGTATTTCGATTCCGGGTGCCTCTGCTTTGTGGAGTGGCCGGAGATGATTGAGGAACTTCTCCCTGAGGATGTCCTGAAAGTGAAGATAGAGGCGGTGGACGAATGTACCCGGAAACTGATTTTCTGATATCTGCGAATCAACTTGAAAACAAAATAGATTATGAAGAAAATTGCATTTATGCTGAGCTTGATGCTCGCATCCTGCCTCTGCTTCGCAGAAGGACGTATTATGCCGGGCGCTGAATCATTCGATGAGTACTATCCTCTTCTCAAAGGCAAGAAGGTAGCAATCCTTTCCAACCAGACAGGTATGATCACCCCTGAGAAGCATATCCTGGACACTCTGCTTTCTTCAGGAATAGAGGTCGTTGCGATATTCTCTCCTGAACACGGTTTCCGTGGTACTGCTGATGCCGGAGAGGTTGTCCACAGTTCCATCGATGAGAAAACAGGTGTTCCTATCAAGTCCCTTTATGACGGCAAGGGCGGTGTCCCTGCTTCGGAGACTATGGAAAGTTTCGATATTCTGGTCTTTGACCTTCAGGACGTAGGCTGCCGTTTCTACACATACAATGCAACTATGGCAAGGATGATGAATGCCTGCGCCATGTACGGCAAGAAGATGATTGTCCTTGACCGTCCGAATCCTATCGGATTCTATGTTGACGGTCCGATCCTTGACATCGAGAAATACAAATCAGGCGTAGGCTATCTTCCTATTCCTGTCGTTCACGGAATGACTTTGGGTGAACTGGCCGTGATGATTAACGGTGAAAAGTGGCTTCCTGAGGGCAGGCACTGCGATTTGACAGTAATCAAATGCAAGAACTACACTCACAAGTCAATGTACGAGCTTCCTGTGAAGCCGTCCCCGAACCTTCCTGACATGCGTTCGATCTATCTTTACCCTTCAACTTGCTACTTCGAGGCCACACCAGTCAGCCTTGGACGTGGAACGGCTTGGGCTTTTGAGATGTACGGCCATCCTAACATGAAGGGTTACAAGTACTCCTTCACCCCTCGCAGCATCGAGGGCGCGAAGTTCCCTCCTCAGCTCAACAAGAAATGCTACGGTGTGGACCTCCGCAAGAAACCTTCAATCGAGGAGATCAATGCAAATGGAATCAACCTTGAATATGTGATCGACGCATACAACAACCTCAATCTCGGAAGTCATTTCTTCCGTTCATTCTTTGAACTTCTTATAGGAAGAGATTACGTGAGAAAGATGATTATGGACGGCAAGTCCGCTGCTGAAATAAAGGCTATGTGGGCTGATGACGTGGAGAAATTCAAAGTTCAACGCAGACCATATCTCCTCTATGAAGAGTAGAACGATTCTTTTACATTTACTCCTCCTTCCGGTGGTTGTGATTGTCATCGGCTGTAATCCTTTGACTCCGGCGGTGCAGGACCCGTCCAGGAAGGAGCCTGCAGTCGGAACTCCCGGAAATCAGAGACCTCCTCATCAGGACATAGCCCTCAATGACCTTGTCGAAGGACACAAGGCCATCGGCTATGTCCCGTACTACAGGAGCAGCATTCCTGACGGCTCAACTGTGACGCATATCAACTATGCTTTTGCGGAACTGTATGTGCGCGACGGAAAGTATCAGGGCTTCAAGGTCCAGGGCAAGGAGAGCCGTTTTGTCAGCATAGCGGGTTTGAAAACCGTCCATCCCGACTTGAAGATACTGCTTTCGTTCACTCACGGAGTTTCGAATTCAGACAATGTCCAGGGTGGAGGCTTTTCTGCAATGGCTTCCTCAGAGGAAGACCGCAAGCTCTTTGCTGAGGATTGCCTCGCTTTCCTGCAGAAATGGGGAATTGACGGTATCGACATCGATTGGGAGTTTCCCGGCCTGTCGTGGAGCGGGGCTGCCTGCGACCCGAAAGTGGATACCGACAATTATGTGCTGATGATGAAGCAGCTGCGTGAAACTTTGGGAGAAGATTACCTGCTTACCTATGCCGGATACTGCAAGGACAAGCAGACGGTTTCCGGAGGATACAAATATATCGACATCGAGGCAGTGGACCCGTATGTGGACTGGGTGAACATTATGACGTATGATATGGATGCCGCCCCTCATCCCCAGTCGGCAATCAATTCTCCAAGCGCATATGTCGATTGCTCCAGGGCCGTCGATGCCTATCTGAAAGCCGGTGTTTCCCCTGAGAAGATTGTCCTCGGCGTTCCTTTCTACGGAAGGCACGCCTGGAGCGGCGACGGTGCCGCCATCTCCTACAGGAGCATTATCGAATTGCCGTATCCTCCTTACAAGATAGACAATTGGGACAGCCAGGGCTCCGTGCCTTACGTTACATACAATGGGACATACTATTGCAGTTATGAAAATCCCAAGAGCATAGCTGCGAAAGGCGAATGGATAAAGACAAAAGGAATCAAGGGTATGATGTTTTGGGAGTACGATGAAGATGACGCTTATGGGACATTAAGGCGTTCTTTATGGAATGCAGTTATGCAATAAATTGGATAATAAATAATTATGGCAGTAATAGGAATTGATTTGGGCGGAACGAAAGTGGCGGCGGCCATTTTCCACGCCGATGGAAAGATGCTTGTGAAAGATTACAAGCTGCTTTCAGGAGCCACAGGAAACGCAGTGGCCGACAAAGTGGTTGAAGTTGTAAAATCTTTGATTGAACAGAGGCCTGAAGTTCACATCGATGCAGTGGGAATATGTATTCCGGGCATAGTGTATTCAAAGAAGGGGACCGTCTGGGCTCCGAATATTCCGGGGTGGGAAAATTTCCCTTTGAAGGAGTATCTTAAAGAAAAGATTGGCATACAAGGCCTTAAGGTATGTGTCGAGAGCGACCGTACCTGCTACATCCTTGGAGAGGCTTGGAAAGGTGCTGCAAAAGGATGCGAGAATGCCATCTATCTCGCAGTGGGCACAGGTATCGGTGCCGGCATCCTTCTTGACGGACATATCGTCCACGGTGCCAACGATATAGTCGGAGCGACAGGCTGGATGGCGCTTCAGGGCCCTTACACCCACGAATGGGACCAGTGCGGATGTTTCGAAACTTTCGCATCCGGATCAGGAATAGGGTATCAGGCACAGAAACTCTACAGGGATCCTTCAAAGACCAGCTATGATGTTTTCGCCAATTATGGTAAAGACCCGATTGCCACTGAAGTCCTTGACAAGGCCATTCAGATGTGGGGAATGGGAACTGCAAACCTCGTAAGTCTCTTCAATCCTGAGAAGGTAATCTTCGGTGGCGGTATCTTCGGCCCTGCATCCCAGTTCATTCCGAGAATATACAAGGAAGCTTGCAAATGGGGCCAGCCTATCTCGATGAAGGATGTCAAATTCTGTGCATCACAGATAGAAGGTGATGCTGCGCTTCTTGGTGCGACAGCTCTTGCAATACGTGAAATCAATCCATTGGACTAACTAAATAGTATGAAACAGTACAACACTTCGGCTGTGTTCGTGGCAGCGTGCGCGGGTATGGCTTTCTTCGGGGTGACAATGCTTTCACTCGGGCCTATTATGGGCCGAATAGCCGATCTTGGCGTAAATGCCACTCTTCTTTCACCAACACTGACTCTCGGTATCATAATCGGTACTTTGCTTTTCGGCCCTATCGTGGACAAGTTCGGATACAAGGGGCTTATCATTCTGAGTTCTGTTCTGGCACTTGCCGGAGTCCTCGGCCTTTCATTCTTCTCAACTGACGGGTTGCTTCAGACATCAATCTGCAGTCTGGGTATTGGTGGCGGAGTCCTCAACGGACTGACCAATGCACTCGTTTCGGACATATATGAAGATGACAAGCGTGGGGCAAGACTCAGCCTTCTCGGTGCCTGCTACTGTGTGGGAGCTCTTCTCTGGACTCTCCTGAATTATTTCATTCCGGATTACCACACTCCTCTCTACATCACAAGCGCCGTTATGGTCTGCTTCATCATCTTCTTCTGTCTGATTGCGTTCCCTAAGGCAAAACCGGCCGAGAACGTTTCTATGAAAAAGACCTTGGGCCTGTTCAAGTATCCTGCTCTCCTGATGTTCGGCCTTGTGCTCTTCTTCCAGAGCGGCTTCGAAGGAGCGAGCGGCGACTTCACCGTCACCTTCCTCACTAAGGCCAGATCTCTTGACCTTGCTTCGGCTACTCTTGCAATGACCTGGTTCACAATCGGTATGCTTGCCGGAAGGCTCCTTCTGGGTTCTTGCATGAAGGTGCTCAAGGACCTCGGAACATTCTTCTCATATCTTACCATAGCTCTTGCCGGTGTGGCCGTGCTCTATTTTGCAGGCTCCGCTATTGGTGCTTATCTGGCAATGGCATTGATAGGTTTCGGTGCCGGCGCCACTTTCCCTGTAGTGCTGAACTATGTCGGAGGGACTTTCCGCAACAATTCCGGAACGGCCATTTCCATTGCAGTGTTCATCGCCCTTGTGGGACAGTTCACACTCAAGAGGATAACCGGAGCGGCATTCAATGCCGGTTCGTTCGAGGCCCTGCCGATAGTGCTTGCCGGTGCAATCGTCATTATGATGTGTCTTGTACCTGTTTCGGTGAAGGTAGGTAAGAATACCAAGGTAAAATAAACATATACAGATTCTATTAATTGCGTCGGATTTATTATCTTTGCGGCGCATTCTGAATCGAAAAGCAAATCACTAACCAACAAATAAAACAAACAGAAATGTACGCAAACGAATGGAAAAAGAACGCCATCGGCGTTATGGACAAGATTGAGGCAACTCAGATGGAAAAAATCAAGGAAGTGGCTACAGTTATGGCTGACTGCATCCAGTCAGGTCATATGGTTCACACTTTTGGTTGCGGTCACGCTAACCTCCCTATCGAGGAAATGTATCCTCGTATCGGTGGTTTCGTAGGCTTCCACCCACTCTGCGAGCTCCCTCTTACTTTCTTCACCCACATCGTAGGTGAGATGGGTATCGAGCAGTTCCTCTTCCTTGAAAGATGCGAAGGATATGGCAAGACCATCATGAGCAGCTGGAATTTTGACAAGAACGACGTTCTCTGGCTCTTCTCACACACCGGAATCAACGCTGTGAACATTGACGTTGCTCTCGAGGCAAAGAAACTCGGTATGAAGGTTATCGTGTTCGGTTCTGCTTCAGAGACCGGAAACAAGGTTCCTCGCCACTCTTGCGGAAAGAACCTTTTCCAGATTGCCGACTATGTAGTTGACTCTTGCTGCCCTCTTCAGGACGCATCTGTAAAGATGAAGAAAGAATTCGACAAGATAGGTCCTCTCTCAACAATGGCTTTCGTAACCACCGTTTGGATGACAATCTGCACTGTTGCTGAAATCCTCGAGGAGCGTGACGTGAAACTTTACATTCACCCTTCACACAATGTTCCTGGTGACACTACAGCTCACGAACGTCTTGACGCTGCATCAAGCAGTACAGGAAACTCGTCGCTGGAGTCTAGTACACTACAGATTCTTCAGATACACTGCCGCTGTGGATACCACGGCGGCAGTTTCTATTCTCAGCCGGCTGTCCCCGAGCGAAACGGGCTGCCAGCCGAGGCTGACTGCGAGTTCAATTTCGCTCCTTGAGAAGTCTCCTTCGGGGCCGATCATTATGACTACCTCCTTATGGCCTTCAAGTGCCTCGTTGATGTCAATCTTCTTGACAGAGAGACTTTCCGTCTCATCACAGTAGCAAATCAGGCGGCATTCTTCCCTGAATTTGCCGCAGGATAGGAACTCCTTGACACTCAGTGCTTCATTCAATACAGGTACGGCCCCCTTGTGGGATTGCTTGGCGGCCGATATCAGAATCCTCTCAACCCTTTCACTCTTGAAGACTTTCCTTTCGGAATAGTCACCGAACAAAGGCGTTATTTCATCCACGCCTATCTCAGTCGCCTTCTCGGCAAACCACTCGAAGCGGTCAATGTTCTTAGGCGGCGCAACTGCCATATGAAGATGGTAGTTGTGACAGCCGTAGTTTTCGACAAACCGCTCCACCCGGTACCTGACGCATTTCGGATTGTCGTCGGTAATTGTGCAGACATAGAGCATTCCGTGGCCGTCCACGACGTTGATAGTGTCATTCTTATGATGGCGAAGGACTTTGACGCAGTGGTTGGATTCCTCCTGGTCAAGGCAATCGCCTCCGCAGGATATGTTTTTCGAATAGAACAGTTCCATAATAATTATGCCTGTACAAATATAGTTTAAAAGTTGTATATTTGTATTGATGTAAAACCAATGATTATGGAACAAGCAAAGACTCAAAGATATGTCGCTCTGGACGTCCTGAGAGGCATGACTGTGACAGGGATGATTCTTGTGAACAATCCCGGAAGCTGGGGACACATTTTTCCTCCTCTCAGACACGCACCGTGGTCAGGATGTACCCCGACAGACCTGGTATTCCCGTTCTTCCTTTTCTGCGTAGGTGTCGCAATGGCATTTTCTTTTGCCAAGTATGGCGACTCTCTCAATGCCGGTAGTGCTAAGAAGTTGGTCAAGAGAGGTATCCTCATCTTTCTGGTAGGACTCGGCCTCAATCTTTTCCCGTTCTATCCGACATCCCTTCACGATGAAAGCTGGACTTTCGGAGAGAATTATCTCTATTGGCTGCAGAACATACGTATTTTCGGCGTCCTTCAAAGAATTGCGATGTGCTACATTCTTGGCGGATTCCTCGCTTTGTGGCTCAGGAAACCAAAGAGAATCCTGATAGGAATCGCCTGCGTGACAATCCTCCACTGGATACTCCTAATGATTTTCGGTACAGAGCCGGGATGGGAAACACTTGAAGGCAATATCTCCGGAAAGATTGACGTTGCCCTCCTCGGAGAAAACCACGTATATCACGGATACGGTATTCCTTTCGATCCGGAAGGTCTTTTTGGAGCCCTTTCCGGAGCCGGCACCGTGCTGCTCGGCTATTTCATCGGTCAGATTATCCGCAGTACCAAGAGTAAGATAGATGCAGTTGCCCGTTTGTTTGTCATATCGGCGATCTGTCTGGCGCTCGGCTGCATCTGGAGCATCTGGCTTCCGATCTGCAAGCCTCTTTGGACAGGATCCTATGTCCTCTATGCAGGTGGATGGGCAATTTTCTGCCTCGCCTTCTTCATCTATTTCATTGATGTCAAAGGCAAGGAAAAGTTCTTCACTCCTTTCAAGGCTATGGGTATGAACCCTCTCTTTGCTTTCGTGATGGCCGGAGTATCTGTCAAGCTTCTCGGGCGTGTGATCAAATGGACGGCTGCTGACGGAACAAGCTACAGCTGCCTCAGCTGGTTCTATCAGAACTGCTGCGTCTCTCTTTGGGGAGGCAACAACGAGTATTCGTCACTGATGTTCGCTATATGCTATGTGGCTCTGTTCGTAGCTATGGCAATGTGGCTTTACAGGAAGAAGATTGTAATCAAACTTTAACTTTATTACAAGGTCCGATATGGCGTATATAGGTCTGATTTCAGACACGCATACATATTTCGACAACAGGCTTAGGGAGTTCCTTAAGCCTGTTGATGCCATCTGGCATGCAGGTGACTTCGGAAACGTTGAGACATACAGTGATATCGTTACCTGCAAGCCAGTAGTCGGTGTTTACGGCAATTGCGACGGATATGACGTGAGAGAGGTATGCCCCCGGGTGCAGATTTTCGAAGTGGAGGGGATGAAAGTGCTTATGATGCACATCGGCGGATATCCCGGCCGATATGACAGTCACGCACTTTCATTGATTGAGGCGCATCGTCCCGATATATTCGTATGCGGCCATTCACATATACTCAAAGTGGTCAATGACAAGCATTACAATATGCTTGTGCTCAACCCGGGAGCTGCCGGTCTCCAAGGCTTCCACCTTGTGCGTACGGCACTCAGATTCCATATCGATGAAGGTAAGATTCACGATATGGAAGTAGGGGAGTGGAAACGTTCCTGATTTATTGTCTCAGAACTGCGATTTCACCGCGCAGGCCTACCTTGATTATCTGGGATGGCTCGCCGGTGGCTCCCTCTTCGAGGTATGGGTCAGCGACCCAGTCAGCGGATTCTATGATTTCAATCGGAATCTCATCGTAGAAGGCCGGTGTCTCTTCCCCTGAAATGTTTGCGGAAGTGGATACAATCGGTTTGCGGAATCGCTTTACAAGTTCCACGCACCACTCGCTCATAGGAATACGTATCCCCACCGTCCCATCCTCGGCAATAACGTTTGACGCGAGGTTCATCGCGCCGGGATAGATGATGGTCATAGGCTTGTCGTTCACTTCAATCAGATTGATAGCGGTTTCTGGTATAATCTTTACGTATTTTCCCAGCATGTCTGCATCTGAGACGAGTGTTATCAGGCTCTTGCTGTCGGAACGCTGCTTGATTTCATAGATGCGTCTGACAGCATCTTCATTCGTGGCATCGCATCCAAGCCCCCAGACGGTGTCGGTAGGGTATAGTATGATACCTCCATCTTTCAGGACTTCAATGGCGGCATTGATTTCTTCAAGGTCAATTTCTGTATTCATTGTTCAAATAATATGTCTGTCGTAACCGGATAGTGGTCGGAGAAAGGTATTCTGTATATTGTATGCTTCCTTGCGCTGTATTCCGACGGAATGAGGATGTAATCGATGCGCAGCAGAGGCCATAGGGTGGAATAGGTTGCACTGAAACCTGTCCCGGCTTCAGCGAAACTGTCTTTCTTGCGGGACATCAACTGATGGTAGGCGTAAGAAATAGGCGTATCGTTGAAGTCACCGCAAACGATTGTAGGCCAATTGCTTGATGCTTCTTTGTCAAGGACTTCCCTTACCTGTTGCGCACGCCGGATGTTCGCCTCCTTCACTTTGAGGTGAACGGAATTGAACTCTTCCTGAAAAGCTCCCTTCTTGCTGATTCTCTTGATCAGCGAGGTGAAAGATATACTGTAGGATTCCAGATGGCAGTTGAATATACGGACCATCCTGCTGCCTATCTTGACGTCTGAAAACAGAGCGAGATTGGTGCTGTTCTTGAACTTGATTACTTCGGTATCCAATATAGGATACCTGCTTAGCGTGACATTGCCGAAATATCTGCTCCCCTTGAAGTAATAATCCGCGTGGTATGGATATTCAGGCAGCAGTTTGAAAAGGTCGGCTGTATCTGCCGACATGAATTCCTGCAGACATACTATGTCAGCGTTCTCACTCCTTATGAACCGTCTGATTCCATCGGCGGCCTCATCGTATGACATCTTGCCGCGTCCGGCGTGGTATCTTCCGACGTTATAGGTCAATACTTTTATCTTTTCCCCCGAAAGGGCAGTATCCTCACTTCCTATCTTGACGAATTTGTCCGCTACAAGCAATGAAGGAAGCAGGATGACGAAAGTCACGAAGGTCGCCCGGCTGTGCCTTGCCAGCCCGATGACAAGAAGCACAAGGTTCAGCAGGAATATCGGTATGAAATACAGGCCGAAGAACATCGGTGGCCAGAAGCGTGTCGGGTCGAAGAAGATTGAGAAATATGATATGAGAAGTGCAAGCGCTGAAACCAGAACTGTCACATAGTGCAGGATTCCCCATAAGGAGACTTTCCTGACCTTTTTCTTCTTCGGCTTCTTGCGTTTGGCGCCCCTGTTTATCTTGACTACTCTTGCCATTCGCTGTACATATTGTTATGCTTTTTCCAGTAAAGGATCAGGATGAGTCCGAAAAGCATCCCTCCGAGATGCGCGAAGTGAGCGATTCCACCGCCCATTCCTGTTATTCCCGTAACAAGTTCTATCGCTGCGAATATCACTACGAACCATTTGGCTTTCAGGGCAACAGGTGGGAAGATGAGTTGCAGGACACTGTTAGGATATAGCATCGCATAGCCGAGCAGTACCCCGTAGATAGCGCCTGATGCACCGACGGTCGGAGTCGCCATTATGGCCATCGCCACCTGTGTCTGGCTTGCGGCAAGCGCATTTGATATCTCAATGTGCAGCACCAGATTGTGAAGCAATGCGGCACCCAACCCTGTAACGAAGTAGAACAGAAGGAATTTCTTGCTTCCCCATATTCTCTCCAGTGCTACTCCGAATATCATCAGAGTGTACATATTGAAGAATATATGCCAGAATCCTCCATGCATGAACATATGGGAAACAAGCTGGAAAGGCTTGAAGAGTTGTGATTCAAACGGGAAGAGCGCAAACGCCCTGTACATAGGGTCTCCAATCAGCTCACTACCTATCCATACTATGAAATTGATGATTATCAGATTCTTCACGACAGGGGTAAGCATTCCCCAGAAACTTGTTCTTCCGTATTGGTTCATAGTTTTTTCTCTATCTCTTCAATTGTAATTATGGCTACGCACCTGTGACCATCAGGAGAAAGGTTCGGTTCGCGGCATGCGAACAACTTGTCTACCAACATTTGTGCCGTTTCGCAGTTCAATTCTTCCGAGCCGCAGGCGGCAGCTCTTTCTGCCATTCTTGCAGCCATCAGGTGGTTAGTGTCATCAAGGGAAGTGTCATCACGCAATGCCGCTACCAGCGAATCGATGCTCTCCCTTATGCTTTTGCTGTCAGCACTGTAGCCGTCCGGAAGTCCATAGACCACTACACTGCCTTGGCCGAAATCCCTAATGTCGAAACCGAGCCTTTCGAGAAGGTCCGGCTGCTCCATCAAGGTGATGTAATCTTCCGTGCTGAGTTCAATTGTCTGCGGGAAGAGTGTCTGTTGTGTGACGTTCTGCCCTTCAATGAGCACTTGCAGGTACTGTTCGTAGAAGATTCTCTGACGTGCCCTGCGGATATCTATCACCATCATTCCCGATTTGACGGGTGTGACTATGAGCTTTTTGTGCAGCAGGAGCAACCTGCTTTCCCGTTTGACGGACTGCTCTTCGAACAGATGCCCGTACGATACGGACGGGGTGATGGAAGGACTGTCCAAGGATAATTGACCGTAAATCTGCTTCTCCTCTTCAAAAGGATTGAAAAGAGGCGTGTAATCAACGGAAGGAGCAGAATATCCGGTGAAGTGGGACGGCTCCCTGCTCGAAGGCTCGAATACAGGGAATTCAGGCGCTCCTTTCGTATCGAAGTCAATGCTCGGCGTGAAATCGTTCTTCCCGATCCCTTCCCTTACGGCTGCTTCCAGAATTTCGAATATGATCGCCTCATCTTCAAACTTTATTTCAGTCTTGGCAGGGTGGATGTTCACGTCAGTCTTCTCCGGTTCAAGTTCCATATAGATGAAATAGGCAGGAGAGTATCCTTCCGGAATCAACTTCTCATAAGGCTTGCAAACGGCCTTGTTGAAGAATGCAGAACGGAAATATCTTCCATTCACGAAGAAAAACTGATTGTTCTGGCGTTTGAGCGCATCTTCAGGATTGCCGATGAATCCGGTCAGACGGATGACGGAAGTATTCACCTGAACAGGTACAATCCCTTTTGCGAGGTTCATTCCGTACACATCCTGTATTCTTTTTTTCAGGACATCGGTCGGATGGAGGTTGTAGATTTCCTTGCCGTTTGAAACGAGTTTCATCGCCACGGATGGACGGATGAGTGCTATCCTCAGGAATTCCTGGATGATGTTCCTTAGTTCCACGGCGTCGGACTTCAGGAATTTCCTTCTGGCCGGCACATTGTAGAAAAGGTTTCTGATTTCGAATCTGCTGCCGTACGGGGTCGCTGCTTCAGAGACACCGCTGACTTGAGATTCAGCAACTTCAACCTTTGTCCCCACCTCTTCACCCTGGCGACGGGTCTTGAGGGTTACCTGGGCTACTGCGGCAATCGAAGCGAGGGCCTCACCTCTGAACCCGTAGGTGAGGATATGTTCAAGGTCACCGGCTTCGGAGATTTTTGAAGTGGCGTGTCTTTCGAAACAGAGCACCGCTTCTTCGGAAGACATGCCGCAGCCATTGTCGATGACCTGAATCATTGTTCTGCCAGCATCAGATACAATAACGGATACGTTCGTTGCACCTGCATCAATGGCGTTCTCAACCAGTTCCTTGACTACGGAGGCGGGACGGGATACCACTTCTCCAGCCGCAATCAGGTTGGATATATTCTGTGGAAGGACCTTCAGCATATCCTACAGGAACATTCTTGCCAGGCCCTGTGCAAGATAGTACGCAGCAACCATAGCAGCGGCCAAAGTCACGAGGATTATTATGCGCTTCAGATTCCTGTTGCCTCCTTCACGACGCATTCCGTCAAGCCCGTCGCGGTATGCGCTCTGGATTGCGGCTCCGGGAATGTATCTCTTTTCCTTGGAAGAGTCCTCGTTTTTGGAATATTTCTCCTCAAGCTCTTTGATATGCTCCTTCGTGGCATCGTAATAGCGTGGTTTGTAATTGAATACACGATGTTGAGGCGTACTGAAGAAACCTATTCTTATTCCCATGGCGACATTAATTTCAAATTCCTGACAAAAGTTCGGAAGCTGTATGGAACCATTTCAAGGAATGACTCCATTTCAACAACCAAATTTATACAGATTCTAAGAAAATTCAAAAACAGATTCTTAATTTTGCGTACAAATACCGGATATGCTATGGATTTGAGAATAGGAAACGGATATGACGTACATCAACTCTCTGACGGACTCCCGTTGATTCTTGGAGGAGTCAGGATTCCTCATACACAGGGCTGCGTGGCCCATTCTGACGGCGACGTGCTGATCCACGCCCTATGCGACGCCCTTCTCGGTGCTCTAGCTCTTGGCGACATCGGACAGCACTTCCCTGACACGTCCGACGATTTCAAAGGGATTGACAGCCGTATCCTTCTTGACAAAGTCTGTGGTATGGTGTCGCAGAAAGGCTACAGGATTGTCAATGTCGATTGCACTGTCCTTGCCCAAAAGCCGAAACTAGCCCCATACATAGTGCCTATGAGGGAGGAACTCGCACGGGTGATGAGCCTTCCGGTCGGGAATGTATCTGTAAAGGCTACGACAACAGAAAGACTTGGTTTTGTAGGAAGATGTGAAGGGATAGCCGTATATGCTACGGCACTCTTGGAGAAGGATTGCTAAAAACATATTCAAAAAAGTTGCAAAAGAAAAAATAATTCATACCTTTGCAGTCCCAAAACACTGAGGTATGGTGTAATGGCAGCACAAGAGATTCTGGTCCTCTTAGTGGCGGTTCGAATCCGTCTACCTCAACAAATCCTTATGATTATCTTGGCGGGGTAGCTCAGTTGGTTAGAGCGCATGATTCATAATCATGAGGTCTCCAGTTCAATCCTGGATCCCGCTACATCGAATATTCTCCATTGAGTATCAAGGATGAAGGAGGCCGACCAAATATGGTCGGCTTCTCTTTTTTGATGCGCGGAGCTCCGCAGCGGCAGCAGCTTGCCCCTGAGAGGACTCCGCTCACTTTGTTCGCTCCGGCCCCTTCCACCGTTTCCTGCGTCCCGCTGAAGCGGAACTTGTCTCCGGCGGACCCTTCCCCCTGCCCCTGTCCGGGGGTGGACAGGCCTCTCAGAGGCAACTGCTGACCGCATTGTTACGCATCCGCTCTATCGCAATGTATTTCCTGAGATTATGTGCCAAAGCTACAAGGCCGGACTGCCACCGATAGTTGGGCTTCTAACACTTTGGATGCTTGCTTCTAGACCTTTTGTGTTTCGGAATCGACCGAAAATAATTATATTTGCATTGTCGGGAAACTGACAGGACATATTTTGATGAAAGTGTTTCGCTTTTATCCTTGGATAGAAATCTCGCAAGTTTCAATAAGCACAAGGATGGGCAACTACTTCATCATCTGTTTGATGCTATGTGCATTAGCATACTGTATCATACAGGTGTGGAGATGATGTTTGTTTGTGCTTGGGTTTTGCGAGAACCTCTATCCAGACAAGCGGATGACTCCACACTTTTTTATTTTATCGATTTGCCACCCGGAGTCAGGTGACCTGAAAATATTATGGCGACTGACTCTGTTGATTATGTCTTCAAATGGGCAAACGAAGCTGATGAAAAATTCATTGAAGACTTATTGCTTGTAGAGAGAACCGTTTTTGGCGGATTTGACTACGAATTAATCAAAAGAAAACACATTGACAACATCTATGGACCGTCTCTCCTCGCTGTAGCTTATTTGAACGGGAAACCAGTGGGAGTAGATACGATGATGCGCAATGATTTATTCGGACGAAAAGCATATGAAACTTGTGATACTTGTGTGCTTGAAGAATGTCGTGGAAAAGGTGTGTTTTCTACTATCACAAAAAAAGAAATTGAAATAATCGGACCTGATATCCCTATATATGGTTTTCCTAATCATAATTCATTTCCGGGGTATGTTAAGATGGGCTGGGATGTCCGGTATAAAATATACCCGGCAATTTTCTTCTCAGCACGTAGGTACAACAAAGAGTTCCCTCAAATAATAGACGTTGAATACGCAAAATGGCTTTCACATGCTTCTTCTGATTTTCGTCATATGAAGATTGGTAATAATTATTATCTGGTCACCTTGACTCGACGCAAACATGCAAAGGTTGTCGGCAGGCTTGGAAAGGAAACTTCCTGTATTTTCCCGAGAATCAGCAGATGGAGGATAATAAATTACTCTAGCAGAAACAAACGTTTTTACAACAAAGACAAGTACCATGGTAGTTTGATAACGTATGATAAAAACGCTATTGACATACCTCAATGGAAAAGTGATGGTTTTATCAACTGATTGACAAATAGGATGAAACGTTTCTTGAAGAAAGCTATTGGCCGATGCGTTCGTATGAGTTGGCATCTCGGATTTGTTGAGGGTGGCCTTAATGGTATATTCTTGAACAGTTCTTTAAAGGTCAATTGGGTGTACAGTCCATACAAAGACAGATGGTTTGCAGACCCATTTATTCTTGATGTTACCGATAGCAAGATATATGTTCTTGTCGAAGAGTTTGTACATAAAACGCAAATTGGACGGATTGCAAAACTCACAATTGACAAGAATAGAATGGCTATCGAAAAGATGGATATCATACTCGAACTCCCAACTCATTTGAGCTTTCCAAATATATTGCGGAAAGATGGCCATATTTATATATACCCCGAAAACTGTCGCAGCGGTAAGCAAGACATATATGAATACGACGAAAAGACAAATTCACTTAGATTCATTCAAACGATATGTAATGATATTATCTGGGATGCAACTATGACGGACTATTTCGGACGAATACAGTTGTTTACAGCAAAAAGCAATGATTATTATCTTGATATCTATGAATGGAATGAGGAGGCAAGCCGTTTTCTCTATTTGAAGTCAATTGAAAGTGATAAGAAAAACTCACGTATGGCAGGACAACTGTTTAAGTATAATGGAGAGATATATTGCCCTTGCCAGAACTGTGAAAGGACATACGGTGGGGCAGTTGACATAAAGAAAGCAGTATATCGGGAATCAGACAGTAATCTTTCATTTGAATTTGTGAAACAAGTCAAGCCGGAAGGAAAGTACAATAAAGGTTTGCATACTCTCAATTCATATAAAGGCTGGACAATAATTGACGCAAAAGAGTATGATTATTACATAGGAAGATTCTTGGGATTCCTAATTGAAATAAAGAAGAAGATAGTACGAAATTACGCTAACCGTTAGCTGCAGTAGTAGAGGAAAATCAAACGAGTATTGGTCTCACCGTAGGCTTTCCGTCAGATTACTTCTGAGAGGGCCTGGAGGTCGGCTTCGGTGGTGGCCCAGCTGGTTACAAAGCGGCAGATGGTGTTGCCGTGGCAGTCGTGCCCCCATTCATCGAAGATCAGATTGCTTTTGAACCAATTCATCCTGCTGTCAGGAATCAGGAAGAACTGCTGGTTTGTAGGAGATTCGTAAGCAATCCTGTAGCCCTTGGAAATGAAGATGTCACGCATCTTGTATGCCATTTCGTTGGCGTGGCGTGCAATCTTGAAATAGAGTCCGTCAGTGAAGAGAGTCTCGAACTGTATGCCGGGCAGACGGCCTTTCGCAAGCAACGCTCCCTGCTGCTTGGTATAACTGAAGAAGTATTTTGGAGCGTTGCCGTGGGTGAACACTATTGCCTCGCCGCAGATTGCCCCCACTTTTGTGCCGCCGATATAGAATACGTCACAATGACGTGAAAGCCAGGGAAGGTCGATATCCGAGCCGTCAGCTGTCATTCCATATCCGAGCCGCGCACCATCCACGTAAAGAACGAGTTCTCTTGCCTTGCAGACTTCATATATCTCAGATATCTCTTTCCGTGTGTAGAGTGCTCCGAGTTCAGTAGGGAAGGTGATATATACCATCCCCGGAATCACGCAGTGTTCGTAGTTGCTGTCGGCAAAGAATGCATCGAGATAATTCTCAAGGACACTCACACTCAACTTGCCACCTTCGGATGAGGGGAGGGCGATAACCTTGTGGCCGGTACGCTCTATGGCTCCGGCTTCGTGGGTATTGATATGTCCGCTCTCTACGGCGATGACCCCTTGGAATGAATTCATCAGCGAATGGATTACCGTGGCATTGGTCTGGGTGCCGCCCACAAGGAAATATATTTCCGCTTCCGGGTCCTGACAGGCTTCACGGATGCGCTGTCTGGCGCTTACGGACCATCTGTCGGCACCGTAGGTCAGAGAAATTTCATCGTTTGTATGTACGAAGGCATCCAGGACTTCCGGGTGCATTCCGTTGTTATAGTCGCTGCTGAGATTGATCATGTTACTGCAAATGAAGATTATCACAAAAATAGGAAAAATACGAAGAAGTGATAACCCTTCCGGTACAAAACAGTTTCTCATATTGTCCGGAAAAATTGTATTTTTGCAATAGAAATACACTGTTCAAATGTTTCTTCATCTATTTGTCGATGTCCTCAGAAACTCCATCCTGATTACAGGTCTGGTGGTAATAATGATGATGATGATTGAGTGCCTCAATCTGGAGTCACGTGGCAATTTCTTTTCAGGTCTGAGGAGAAGCAGGTTCGGAGGGGTGATTGTGGGAGCGTTGCTCGGAGCGGTACCGGGATGTATGGGCGGTTTCGCCACGGTTTCCCTTTACACTCACAGGATGCTTTCGTTCGGTGCCTTGATTGCGATGATGATTGCATCATCCGGAGACGAGGCTTTCGTGATGATGGCGACAGTGCCGAAGGATGCGTTGTGGATTTTCGCGCTGCTCTTCGGAATCGCGGTTGTGGCTGGAGTTGTGACAGACCTCTTGACGAAAAAGGATTACAAGATGCATTGCTCTGACACCTACGCCATTCACGAAGAAGATAAGGAAGAGGGCCACAGAACGGGAAGACACTTCACCTGGAGAAGGGCACTTCTGTTTGCAGGTGTCGCGATATTCATACTGGCACTTGCCACTGGTCATCTTGAACACGAACACGGAGGGGGAGATCATCACGAGGAGATAGCTGGCAGCATTAATCTTCTCAGCGAAGAGTGGATGAACATTATGTTCGCCGTCCTCAGTGTAGTGGTTCTTGTTGTACTTATAGTGGCTTCCGACCACTTTGTTGAGGAACACCTGTGGCATCATATCGTGGTGAAGCATCTTCCGGCGGTATTCTGTTGGACATTCGGTGTCCTTATCTCCATAGGTGTGCTGCTCAATTACTTCGACATATCGCAGTGGATAAGCGACAACACTTTCCTGATGATACTTCTTGCAACACTTGTCGGAATCATTCCGGAGTCAGGCCCGCATATGATATTCGTTACACTGTATGCGGCGGGAGTTGTCCCTCTTCCAGTGCTGCTGGCAAGCTGCATCAGCCAGGACGGACACGCCTCATTGCCACTTGTGGCTGAAAGCAGGCGGAGTTTCGTGATGGCCAAGGCCATCAACTGCATCGTGGCTCTTGCGGTGGGCTCAGCAGCAATGCTGTTCGTATGACAAACCAGTTAAATTCAACAATATGAAACTTGATGGACGAAGAGAAAGTTCAAATGTCGAAGACCGCCGCGGTCCTCGCGCAAAGACAATGGGCGGAGTAGGAATCGGTGGTGTGATAATAATCGGTATCCTGACGTGGCTGCTTGGCGGTGATCCCGGACAGGCAATCCAGCAGGCGGGTGCCGTACTCGGCAACCAGGCTGCGACTTCCGTGGACTATACACCTACAGCAGAGGAAGAGGAGCTTGCCACTTTCTCAAAACAGATACTTGCAGGGACGGAAGATGTATGGAGCGCCATATTCAAGCAATATGGGAAGACGTACATTCCTCCGAAGCTTGTACTCTTCACTGATGCAGTTCAGTCGGGGTGCGGAGGGGCAACGGCTTCCAGCGGCCCATTCTATTGCAGCGCTGACCAGTGCGTATATCTCGACCTCTCTTTCTTCTCTTCAATGAAGCAGCAGCTCGGAGCTGACGGAGATTTCGCCTATGCATACGTCATTGCCCATGAAGTAGGTCATCACGTACAGTATCTTCTCGGGACGCTTGGTGAGGCGCATCAGATCATGAGCCAGAGCAGTGAGAAGATCAGCAATCAGATAAGCGTAAGGCTTGAGCTGCAGGCCGATTTCTACGCCGGGGTTTGGGCGAACAATGACAACCGGATGTTCCACTCTCTTGAAGAGGGTGACATTGACGAAGGTATGGCTATAGCATCCAAGATTGGAGACGACTATCTGCAGAAGAAAGCTTACGGACGTACTGTTCCGGATTCTTTCAATCACGGTACTTCGGCTCAGAGGTCACGCTGGCTCAAGAAGGGACTTTCTACGGGCGACATAAGGCTCGGAGATACCTTCGGACCCGATTATTCAGACCTGTAATCCAAAATAATACAGGGCTTCAGCCCCATTTCAAAACAAGTCCCTAACATATAACAACAATGAACAGATTCATTCCTTTACTGATTATGGCTATTTTAATAGCAGGATGCAAGCCGGAACCTGTCAATACAATTGACGTAATTCCTTGTCCGCTGGAGGTGACCGCCGGGATTGGTACTTTTGATTTGAACAAGAGAAGCGTCAAGTTCGTAACCGTGGACAATCTTGCCGAAGAAGAATACGAGATTGTCGTCACAAAACACCGTGCCATTGTGAAGACCTCATCGGAACAAGGCCGTAAACTTGCAAAACAGACTCTCAGACAAATAACCACGGAGGATGGCAACGGGTTGAAATGCTGCGAGATAAAAGATTCACCGCGTTTCCCGTACAGAGGTATCCTCATCGATTGTGCAAGGCATTTCTATCCAAAGGAAGAGATAGAAAAAATCCTTGATGTGATGGCGTATTACCGTCTCAACCGTATGCACTGGCATCTTACCGACGATCACGGATGGAGAATCGAGATAAAGCAGTATCCTCTTCTTACGGAGGTCGGAGCATTCGGTGACATCGGCTCCCAGCCGGATTGGGGTGAGGATCCGAACCTGATCGGGGAAGTACGTCTTGAGGGATATTATTCGCAGGATGATATACGCGAAGTCGTTTCATACGCCGATTCTTTGGGAATCACAATAGTGCCTGAGATCGATATGCCGGGCCACATGACATCTGCTCTTGCTGCATATCCATATCTGGGCTGCACAGGCGGTCCCTACAAGGTCATAAATTTCGTCGGGCCAAGGGGTAAGGGTTTCGGAAAGGAGAATCTTTGCATAGGCAAGGAAGAGGTGTTCACTTTCGTCGAAAACGTATTGAAGGAGGTTGTGGAACTCTTCCCGTCAGAGTACATACATATCGGTGGGGACGAGTGTATTCCTGAAAGATGGAACAACTGTCCTAACTGTCAGAAGCGCATTCAGGAAGAGGGCATAAAGGGCGATGAACAGTTCTCCGAGGCCAAGTATCTTCAGAACTATTTCACTCAGAGGGTGCAGAAGATACTCGAAGGTTATGGAAGGAAGATTATCGGTTGGGATGAGATTCTGGATGGAAAATTGGGAGACGGTGCGACCATAATGTCGTGGCGCGGAACTCGCGGGGGCATCAACGCCGCTAAACGTGGAATGGATGCAATTATGTCTCCTTCAAGGAACTGCTATCTTGACAAGCGCCAGTCGGCAGATGACCTTCACGAACCGATAGCCTTCGGAAAGAGGCCTTTGCCTGTCGATTCAATCTACGCCTACGAACCTACGGCCGAACTCAGTGAAGAGGAGGCGAGGCACATCCTCGGAGTCCAGGGCAATCTCTGGTGCGATGTCATCTCGACGAGCGAATATCTTGAGTATATGCTTCTTCCACGCCTTGCTGCCTTGAGTGAAGTGCAGTGGTGCCAGATGGAAAACAGAGATTGGGAGCGCTTCCGCAAGGCTCTTGATTCTCACGTGAAGTTCTACGAGGATAACGGATACGTCTATGCCAAGCATCTTTGGGGTATCGTAGGTCTTCCGGGACACGAGTATGTGATTCCTGCCACGGAAGCGGTACAGGACACCACTTCAGAGACGAAATAATACCAAAAATAGAATTATGAGACCAGGACATTATTTTGCATTATTTACAGCCTCTCTTCTGACCATCTGCCTCATTACTTCGTGCAGTGAGAAAAAGACCGATGAAAAGGCTATGCCGAACGGTGAATTTGCCTACAACGTACCCTGCAAGGTGGTGAATATCCATCAGGAGAAAGAGGGGAAGTCCATTCTGTTCCTCTGGCTTCACGGCGGAGTACACGATGTGGCCAAGCACGATTTGTTCGCATTCAACCACCTTGACTGCTGTGCGGCTGACGACAGCGTACTCAACTATCTTGAAAAGAAAGATATCAAGGCTGTCGCTCTCTTCCCGGTATGCTACAAGGCATCCCTTGACCATTCGATTGCCTGGCGTGACTGCTATGACGATGTAAAGCATATCATTGACGATTATATCGCCAAAGGTCTGATTGATACCGACCGTATTTACCTTGCAGGATCTTCGGACGGAGGCACTGGCACCTGGGATTATGTGGAGAACCACGGAGAGATGTTCGCTGCCGCCATCGCACAGTCCTGCGGCCGTCCGAGGATGACAGCTGTCCCGACTTATTTCTTCAACACAGCGAGTGAACACGACTGCACCGCGGAAGTCGACAGCGTGCTCTCCTTGGGAAGCAATATCCTTCTCTACAAGTATTGCAGCGAGTGCGGCCACGGTGGTGATGCCGCCGAATGTACGGAAGCATTCCTTGACGATTTTTTTTCACACGTAAAGAACAAATAAAGATATGGACAAATCAAGAACAGGACTTGGCCTGGCGATAATGGCGGGCCTCATCGTACTGGGAGTGATGCTACCCGTCACCGCTTCGAAACTGAAATCCTACGACAGGACAGTGAATGTCAAAGGCCTTTGCGAGAAGGAAGTCAAGGCCGACAAGGCAATATGGCCATTGGTGTTCAAGGCTGTCGGCAATGACCTTGCGACCGTTTACTCGCAGATGGAAAGCAATTGTGCAGTGATAAAGGAATTCCTGGTCAAAGGAGGAATTTCAGAAAATGAAATAAGCGTTTCCGCTCCTGCCATATCCGACAAGTTCGCACAGGAATATGGCTCGAATGACAGAACGTTCCGTTATGTTGCCAAGACTACCGTCACCGTCTGTACGAAGGATGTGGACAAGGTGCTTGCCTTGATGAGTGACCAGATGTCGCTTGTCAGGAAGGGTATTACCCTCGAAAGTGATTGGGATGCACGCACTGAGTTCTCTTATGAGTCTCTGAACGACATCAAGCCTGAGATGATAGAGGAGGCTACCCGCAATGCCCGGGAAGTGGCGCAGAAATTCGCACAGGACTCTGAAAGCAAACTCGGAAAAATCAAGCAGGCAAGCCAGGGGACGTTCTCGATAGAGGATCGTGACAGCAACACACCGTATATCAAGAAAGTGCGGGTGGTCACCAGTGTAGTCTATTATTTGAAGAAGTAGTGCAATGAAACGTATCTTGCTGTCTCTCTCCCTTGCGGCAGCCATAGTGTTGTCAGCAGGGCTTTCGTACGCACAGAATATCCCTGAGGGGTTTGATGAATATTGCAGGAAGACCTTTGATGAATGGAACCTTCCGGCTATGTCGGTTGTAGTGGTCAAGGACGGAGAAGTGGTTTATCTGAAAGGTTTCGGCCTGACAAATTACGACGGCACCGGCAAGCCTGTGGATCCTGTCACAACGCAGTTCGTGCTTGCTTCCACGTCCAAGGCTTTTACCGGAGCCCTGCTGGCTACCGTGATAGACGAATACGATGTCAAGTGGAATGATCTTGTGACAAAGCATCTTCCCGACTTCAAACTTTACGACGACTGGGCTACCGAGCATATCACGGTACAGGAAGTGAATACTCATCATACCGGTTTCAAGACATACTCACTGGATGAAATGCCGTTCTTCGGCTATGACAGAGATGACTTGTACCGTCTCTTTGCTGTGCTCAAACCAACCTATCCGTTCAGGTCCAAATATGCATATAACAACGAGACATATACCATCTCTGCCAAGATAATAGAAAAATACACCGGCAAGAGCTGGGATGATGCTATGGCGGAGCGAATCTTCAAGCCTCTGGCAATGGTACACTCTACCACAGGCAACAAGGACAGGGCTTTCTTCACTTCAGAAAATCTGGCATACGGTCACAAGGTCGTTTATGATGTTCAGGGAGATTCTCTCAAGATAGTCCCTCGTCTGGACCGGAATGAGGGTTATATCTGGCTGAGTGCCGTGGCACCTGCCGCATTCGTGATGACAACTGCATCAGATATGGGAAACTGGCTCAAGATGCACCTTAATCACGGTGTGTTCGAAGGAGATACGGTCATTACCCGGAAGAATCACGATATGCTCTTCTACCCTCAGACAATAACCGATTTCAACTCAGAGAAAGTCTGCACCTACGGGCAGGGATGGTTTGTCGAGCAGACGAGCCGCTGCCGTTTGATCCGGCATACCGGGCTTGCGTATGGATACACCTCTTTTGTGGGCTTCGTTCCTGATTTGAATATGGGCATTGCCCTCCTTACGACCAACGGAGCCTCATCTGCTGCCCAGTCGGGAATAGCCCGCAAACTCATAGATATGTATTACGGAGTGATGGACGGCACCGACTATGCGCACGAGTCCCTTGAATCATTCATTGAATCTTCCAAGCCTGGACCAAAGAAGGAAAAACCTGTCGAGGAATTTGTTGCACCACTGAAGAACAAGGCTTATACTGGTGTCTACAAGAAGGAAGTTGTGGGAGATGCCACAGTGTATGAGAAAGATGGTCAGCTGATGTTCCATCTGAACACTCTGGACGCGCCACTTAACCACAAGAACGGCAACAAGTTCTCCATTTTCGTGCCCGGAAGCGGAAATTTTGATGTGGTATTCACCGTAAAAAGGGGAAAAGCCCGCACCCTCGAACTCACCACCGGCGACCCGTTCGGTGAATTCGTCCGCAAGTGAATGTATTGATGCTTACAAAGTGGCCACTAACTTGCAGGCCTCTTTGTAAGCATCATTGAATCTAATCGTTATACACGCTTTTGTAGCTGGTGACTTCCGGACTGGTCAATCAATAGTCCACTCGCAGCCGTCTTTGGTGTCCTTGATGCTTATTCCCAATTCTTTGAGGGAGTTGCGGATAAGGTCGCTGGTCGCCCAGTCCTTGTTGGCCTTGGCATTCTTGCGGACATCGAGGACCATATTTATGAGGCCGTCAATCATCTTGCCGTTGCCGGCGCCATCGTTTTCGTCCTTGATTCCGAGAACATCGGACAGGATTTCGGTGAAGAGGCTCTGAAGGGTTGCAAGATCCTCCCTGCCGACTTTGACGGACTTGTCCTTGATGCTGTTTACAATCCTTACTGCATCGAAAAGATATGACAGTACCACCGGAGTGTTGATATCGTCCAGGAGTGCATCGTAAACTTTCTCCTTGAGGCTGGATATCTCTGCGGATGGCGCGGCACTTTCATCCACGGGCAGGTTCTTCACGTCCTTTGCGGCTTGAAGCATCCTCTTCAATCCCTTTTCAGCTGCCTGCAGGGCTTCATTGCTGAAATCCAGCGGGCTGCGATAATGTGCCTGAAGGATGAAGAAGCGGATGGTCATAGGCGAATAGGCCTGTTCCAGTATAGGATGAGTTCCAGTGAAGAGTTGCTCCAGAGTAATGAAATTGCCGAGAGACTTGCCCATCTTCTGTCCGTTGATGGTTATCATATTGTTGTGCATCCAGCAGTTCACTCCTCCAACACCTCTTGACGCCGTGTTCTGGGCCAGCTCACATTCGTGGTGAGGGAACATGAGGTCCATTCCGCCTCCGTGAATGTCGAAAGTCTCTCCGAGGTATTTCTCGCTCATTGCCGAGCACTCCAGATGCCAGCCCGGGAATCCTTCGCTCCACGGTGAAGGCCAATGCATTATATGTTCCGGAGAAGCCTTTTTCCAAAGCGCGAAATCCATCGGAGAACGTTTGTCGTCCTGGCCGTCAAGGGCGCGTGTGCCTTCCTTGGTGTCTTCAAGATTGCGGCCGGAAAGAATACCGTAATGATGCTTTTCGTTGTATTTGGCTACGTCGAAATAAACTGAACCGTTGCTTTCGTAGGCAAAGCCGGCATCCAGAATTTTCCTGACTATGTTTATCTGTTCGATGATGTGCCCGGAAGCCCTCGGTTCGATGCTTGGAGGCAGAACATTCAGCTGCCTCATCGCATCGTGGTAGCGGAGCGTGTAAGTCTGAACAACCTCCATCGGTTCAAGCTCTTCCAGACGGGCCTTCTTGGCAATCTTGTCCTCACCGCTGTCAGCATCATTCTCAAGATGCCCCACGTCGGTGATGTTGCGTACGTACCTGACCTTATAGCCGAGATGCCTGAGAAGTCTGAAAAGCACGTCGTAGGTGATTCCGGGACGGGCGTGACCGAGGTGTGCGTCTCCGTAAACGGTAGGACCGCAGACATACATTCCGACCATACCGGGATGTATAGGCTTGAAAAGGGATTTCGTGCGAGTGAGAGTGTTGTAAAGATACAGGTTCCTGTCCATCTTGATAATTTCTTTGGAATACAATCCGCAAATTTACTTAATTTTTGTATGTTTGCTGCGGATTTTCCATTTCGAAGTTCCAAAAGAAATCATAAAAAAGACAATATGAAACAGAAACTTTTATTTTGCGCAGCTGTGATGCTTGCGCTGACAACTTCCTGCACTATGAAAGAGAATCCTCTTCTTGAGGCCTCACAGAATCCGTACGGGGCCTATTCTTTTGACAAGATTCAGAACTCTGATTACAAACCTGCCTTTGAGCAGTCAGTCGCTGAGGCGAAAGAAGAGATCAGAGCTATCATCGAGAATACGGAAGCCCCCACTTTCGAGAACACCATCGAGGCTCTGGAGCTTGCCGGCTCCACTCTCAGCAAAGTAGAGAATATCTTCTTCAATCTCAACAGCGCCTGCACTAATCCGGAAATGCAGGCAATCGCGGAGGAGATTTCTCCGATGCTGACTGAATACAGTATGTCCATTCTCTTGAACGACACTCTTTTCCAAAGAATAAAGAGTGTGTGGGAGTCAAGGGAGAGCCTCGGATTGAATCAGGAACAGGCCCGCTTGTTGAGCGAGACTTACAAGTCATTTGCAAAGAATGGCGCGAACCTTTCTCCGGAGGCAAAGGAAGAATTTGCAAAAGTTGAGGAGGAACTGTCAGTACTGACTCTCAAGTTCGGCAAGAATGTTCTCGCTTCAACCAATGCCTTCGAAATGAACCTGACTGATTCAGCCTCTCTCGCAGGACTTCCTGCATACGTGGTGGAAATGGCTGCAAGTGAGGCAAAAAGCCGTAATGAGGAGGGATGGACCTTCACTCTTGACTACCCAAGCTACAGCCCGTTTATGAAGTACAGTGAGAACCGTGAACTCCGTGAGAAAATCTGGAGGGCATACGGCAGCAAGTCAGTCGGCGGTGATAACGACAACCTTGCCAACATTCTCAAGATAGTGGAACTGCGTACGAAGGAAGCTCAGCTTCTCGGTTATAAAACCTATGCCGAGTATGCCCTTGACGAAAGAATGGCAAAGAATCCGGCAACAGTTGAAAACTTCCTGAACGACCTGATGACCAAGTCACTGCCTTTTGCAAAAAATGAAGTCGCACAGATTCAGCAGTTTGCTGCAGACAATGGCTTCGAGGGCCAGTTGATGCCTTGGGATTTCAGCTATTGGTCAGAGAAGTACCAGAATGAGAAATACTCTCTCAATGAAGAACTTCTCAAGCCTTATTTCCGCCTTGAGAATGTGCAGGCTGCCATATTCGATCTGGCAAACAGGCTTTATGGACTCAATTTCGAGGAGGATGCTTCGATTCCTGTATATCACAAGGACGTAAAAGCATTCAAGGTTACCGATGAGAACGGCCGTTTCATGGCATTGCTCTATATCGATTACTTCCCACGTGACAGCAAGCGCGGTGGCGCCTGGATGACTGAATACCGTGGCACCAGCATCAAGAATGGCGAGGAAGAACGCCCGTTCGTCAGCCTCGTGACAAACTTCACGAAACCGACCGAGACATCCCCTTCACTCCTTACCTTCTATGAGGTCACTACCATCCTTCACGAATTCGGACACGCACTTCACGGAATGATGGCTGAAGGTACATACGGTTCTCTTACAGGAACGAACGTAGCCCGTGACTTTGTTGAACTCCCTTCACAGATAATGGAGAACTGGGCTTATGAACCTGAATATCTCAAGACATTCGCAAAGCATTACCAGACAGGTGAGGTCATTCCTCAGGATTTGATTGACAAGATTGTAGCTGCCAAGAATTTCCTTTCAGGATACAGTCAGGTGCGTCAGCTCCAGTATGGTATCATTGATATGGCCTGGCACTCTTCAGAGAGCGTTCCAACGGACGACCCGGTTGCATTCGAGCAGGAAGTCCTCAAGAATTCTGCAGTCATGCCTGCAATCCCCGGCATAGTCACATCCCCTTCATTCACACATATCTTCTCAGGTGGTTACGCAGCCGGCTATTACTCTTACAAGTGGGCTGAAGTCCTTGAGGCTGACGCTTTCTCTCTCTTCAAGGAAAAGGGCATATTCAACCGCGAGGTTTCAGAGTCCTTCAGAAGCAATGTCCTTTCAAAAGGCAACATCGAGGATGCTGACATCCTTTACAGGAATTTCCGTGGAAGAGATCCTCAGCCGGAGGCCCTTATGGAGAAACTCGGCTTGAAGTAGGAGGTCAGATCTCCTTTCTCATACGAGCGATAGGGATATCGAGTTGGTCGCGATATTTGGCGACAGTGCGGCGGGCAACTTGATATCCCTTCTGTTTAAGGACGGATACAAGTTCCTCGTCAGTAAGAGGATTCCGTTTGTCTTCCTCATCCACGCACTGGGTGAGGATGTTTTTTATCGCCCTTGTGGACACTTCTTCACCGTCACTGGTTACAAGCCCTTCAGAGAAGAAATACTTCAACGGGTAGATACCGAAATTCGTCTGTACATATTTGCTGCTGACAACCCTGGAAACAGTTGATATGTCAAGCCCTGTCTTCTCGGCTATATTCTTGAGGACCATAGGCTTGAGCTTTGCTTCATCTCCTTCCATGAAGAAGTCGTGCTGGAAATCGATGATGGCGTTCATAGTGCTCTGCAAGGTGTTCTGCCTTTGCTTCAATGCTTCGATGAACCACTTTGCGTTGTCGAGTTTCTGTTTTACGAATGCAGCTGCCTCTTTTTTATGGAGTGGAGACGTGTTGGCAGCTTCCATAAGGACGTTAGCATATTCTCTGTTAACTCTCAATTCAGGGATTGAGAAGCGAGGCATAGTCATCTCGAGCTCACCGTCGTGAATCTCTACAACAAAGTCAGGTACTACCTGCTGGGCCTGCTCGGTGTAGGAATCATCAATCTGTCCTCCAGGTCTCGGATTGAGTTTCGTAATCTCAGCGGTCGCCTCTTTCAACTGCTCTTCCGTTATGTCGAGTTTCTGCAATATCTTCTGGAAATGACGTTTAGAGAAGGGCTCGAAGCAATCTTCCAGAATGGTGCGTGCCAGCTTGACGGAAGGAGTCTCTTTCTTGTCTTCAATCTGAAGGAGAAGGCATTCGCGCAAATCTCTTGCGCCTACTCCTGTAGGATCGAATCCCTGAATGATGAACAATATCTCTTCGACTTCTTCGGGGGTTGTCTCTATTGAGAGACGGAATGCGATGTCATCGGACAGCGACTCAAGGTCACGCCGGAGGTAGCCGTCATCATCAATCATTCCTATGATGAATTCTGCAATCTGCCTCTTTCTTTCGTCAAGAGAGCAGAAGCCCAACTGATCCAGAAGGCTCTGGTGAAAACTCTCCTTGACGGAGAATGTGTTGTATTGCGGTTTCAGGTCCTTTCCCTGGTTGTTCACGAACAATTTGTAGGATGGGGTCGGATCTGCTCCGCTGTATTCGCTCAGGGAAACGTTTGCCTGGCTTTCGCTTTCAGGGTTGTCCTCGGCAACCTCATCAAGCACAGGATTCTCTTCCATCTCTTTCTGAATTCTCTGCGCAAGACCGAGGATAGGCAATTCAATTATCTTGATTGTCTGGATCTGCAGAGGGGAAAGTTTCTGCAATTGCTTCTGTTGAAGGCTCTGTCGTAGCATATCCATATAACAAATATAATAAAAATAACCGAGGGCACAAAATTTGCATCCCCGGTTCTCCAATCAAAAAGTGTTCCAGTCTTTAACTGTCTAATTATCAGGATAGTTGATATCTTCCTTCACTAAAAATACTGACGGATAACGGCCAATGATAGAGTTGGCGAACAGTTGTGCGTCCTTCTTTGTTCTGAAATCACCCACCGTAACGTTGAAATACGGGCTGACGTGGCTGCGGTAAACACGGTGTTGAGGATATTCCTGGGCGAAGGAATCCGCTATGTAAGCCGACTGGTTGCGTGCATTCTTGCCATTGTCAAAGAAGATGCGTACACGATAGCCCTTGATCTTGCGTGAACTGTTTTCTGCAATCTGATTCCTCAAGGCTTTTTCGATTGCCGCAGACTGGTTGACGGTCACTTCTCCTCCGAAGTCAGAATTGAGGAGGTCCATGATATAAACATTGCAGTATGAACTGTCAATCAACGCAATGTGAGGGATGGCAGTAGAACTCGTGTCCACCACCACGTGCTCCACTGGGTTCTGGGCAAGGGAAACTGTCGCAAGCGACAGCATGGTCAGCAGAAGTATAATCTTTTCAGTTTTCATCTTCTTGATTGCGGTTGTTGTTGAGGATATCAGCCAATTTGTCCAAAGGAACGGCTTCTTTGCATATATGGCGTCTGATGCTGCCCGCCTTGACGTCCATTTCAATGTTTACGCTGAAGGAAGAGGCATCGGACATTTCACCGGAAAAAATACCCGAAGCGATATTGGCCAGAGGATTGGAAAGATGCAATGTGACAGGAACCGATACAGTGTCCCGCGTGAGTTTCTCCACGCATGCAGGTTTTTCGAGCGTCACAGTGGCGAACAAATCACCTTTGCCGTTGAAGACAGACGCTTCGAGGGACTCAATAGAGTACCTTACAGCAGCGGGGTTCTCAATGTCAATGTCCAAAATGGCTCTGGCAGAGACGGAACCCTTCTCGAAAACCATACCTTCAAGGCTGCGAGGCTGGTAGCCATGGAGAATGACTTCCTTGTATCTGTTACATCCTGTCAGGATCATCGCAAGCAGGAACGACAGGAAAAGAATCCTTTTCATCCGATAAAAAATAAACCATTTCAATTGGTTTCCTCGTGCAAAGATAAAAAAAGTTATCTTTGCAATTCAACAAAGCAACTGCAATTATTGAATGAAACCTAACTTGAAAATCTTTGACGGCCTTAAACATCAGGAGTTTGTCTCGCTCAGGCCTCTGATTGACGAGACAAAGGCGCAGGTTTACATAGAAACCTACGGCTGCCAGATGAACGTGAATGACAGCGAAGTTGTACTTTCAATCCTGCAGGATGCCGGGTATTCTCTCTGCGATTCCATTGAGAAGGCGGATCTTATTCTGGTGAACACTTGCTCGATTAGGGATAATGCGGAACAGCGCATACACGGACGGCTTGACGTGTTCCGTATCGAAAAGCAGAAACGCCCCGCCCTTATCATAGGAGTAATCGGCTGTATGGCAGAACGGATGAAGGAAGATCTCTTCAATAACCGGGTTGTGGACATTGTTGCCGGTCCGGATGCCTACCGGGACCTCCCGCGTCTGGTTGCTGCCGCGAAGACCGGCGGAAAGCAGATCAACACAATCCTTTCCCACGAAGAGACCTATGCCGATATCAATCCTGTCCGGATGGACCGCAACGGGGTCAGTGCCTATATATCGATAATGCGAGGATGCAACAATGTATGCTCATACTGCATTGTTCCATATACAAGAGGTGCAGAGCGGAGCCGTGAGCCGAAAAGCATCATCCGTGAAGCCGAACTGCTTGTAGCCAACGGATACAAGGAGATCAATCTTCTCGGACAGAATGTGGATTCATATCTTTGGGTGAATCCTGACGATCCGACCGATACGGTGAATTTCGCCCGGCTGCTTGAAATGGTAGCCCTGATTGACCCCTCTGTCAGGGTAAGGTTCTCCACCTCGCATCCGAAAGATATGGGAAACGGTGTGCTTTATACGATGGCTATGTATGGCAATATATGTCCTCATATACACCTTCCCGTACAGTCGGGAAGTTCTCCGGTGCTTGAGCGGATGAACAGGAAGTATACCCGTGAGAGCTATCTGGAAAGAGTGGCTATGATCCGCAAGATAATGCCTGACTGTGCGATAACCACTGATGTCATCGTTGGCTTCTGCGGTGAGACACAGCAGGATTATGAACTGACCCTCAGCCTTTTCGAAGAAGTCCGCTACGATGGGGCATATATGTTCTACTATTCGGAGCGTCCGGGAACCAAGGCCTCCCGCAGTTTTAAGGATGACGTTTCTCTTGAGGTAAAGACAGAGAGGCTTAACGGAATAATCGCCCTGCAGAACGGGATATCCCTGGAAAACAACCGCAAATGTATAGGGAAGGAATACGAGGTCCTGATTGAAGGCACTTCCAAGCGGTGCGAAGAAGAGCTTGTCGGACGTACTCCTCAGAACAAGACCTGTGTTTTCCCGGCGAAAGGTCATAAGATAGGGGAATATGTGAGGGTCAAGGTTCTCTCCTGCACTTCAGCCACTCTTCTGAGCGAAATAGTGTGACGGGCGTGAAGATTTGTCTTTTTGTCCGTTATTCCTGAAAAAACTTTCCAATCTTTGGAAAGTTTTTTCATTTGAATATGGAAGCGGAAGGAAGGAACACAATCAAGAAATGGAGAGTGGAGGAAAGACCTCGCGAGAAACTTGTCAGACTTGGCGCGGGAGCTGTGACAAATGCTGAATTGCTTGCAATCCTGCTTCAGTCAGGCACGACTGACAGAACAGCGGTGGACATAGCGCGGGAGATAATTGACGATGCCGGTGGCAGCTTGAACTTTCTGTCGGGATTCAGCATTGAAAAATTGAAGCGTATTTCAGGAATCGGTCCTGCCAAGGCTGTAACGATTCAAGCCTGTTTCGAACTTGCGAAGAGGATGTCTGCAGAGATCCCGAAAGAAGAGCCGACCATCACGTCATCGGAGATGGTGGTCAGAATTATGGCTCCGCTTCTGCAGAACCTGCCCCACGAGGAGTGCTGGGTGCTCTTTCTCAACAAGGCCAACAAATTGATATGCAAAGAGAAAATCAGTTCAGGCGGAATTGATCAGACCACAATGGACATCAGGATAATTGCCGGCAAAGCGCTTGACCGCCTTGCGTGTGGAGTGATTCTCGTGCACAATCATCCTTCCGGAAACAGATTCCCCGGAGATGCAGACAAGGCCAGGACAATAGCCTTGAAGAAAGCACTCAGTGTATTCGACATAGCTCTGCTTGACCATATAATCGTGGCAGGCAAAAAATATTTCAGCTTTTCGGATGAAAATTATTAACTTTAGGAAAAATAAACCAAAGTAATTCATAAGGGTATGAAAATCGTCAATCTGGGAGAGAGCAACTCCGTGTTCAACCAGTTTGTTTCACAAATCAGGGACAAATCCATTCAGAAGGACAGTATGCGGTTCCGCAGGAATCTGGAAAGGATAGGGGAGATATTTGCCTACGAAATCAGTAAGACTTTGAAATACAGTCCCACTGATGTCGAGACTCCTCTCGGGATAGCAAATGTGAATACTTTGGATGAGCAGGTGGTCATAGCTTCGATAATGAGGGCCGGCCTTCCTATTCACCAGGGCCTGCTGAATCTGTTTGACAACGCACAGAACTGTTTTGTGTCCACTTACCGTAAATCAGGTAAGGACAATAAGTTCAATATCCATCTTGAGTATGTGACAACCCCTCCTGTTGAAGGCAAGACCTTGATAATCGCAGATACCGTGGTTGCTACAGGCGCATCGATAGAGATTACATACAAAGGCCTCGTTTCATCGGGAGAGCCGACGCATACGCATATCGTCTGCCCTATTGCGTCAAAGGAAGGCGTTGAATATCTTTCAAAGAAGCTTCCTCACAAGAGAGTTACCTTCTGGGTGGGCGCAATTGATGAAGAATTGACCAACAAGACCTTCATAGTTCCCGGGTTGGGGGATGCAGGTGACCTGGCCTTCGGAGCGAAGATCTGAAACAGCAGATAAACAGAAAGGCGGCCGTTCGGGCCGCCTTTCCTATTTGTTCATTTCCGGAACAGATTATGCCAGCTTGTTCACATAAACTGCGATACCGCTCTTGAGGTTTGCAGCTTTGTTCTTGTGGATGACATTGATTTTGGCCAGCTTGTCAATCATAGCGAATACCTTTGGCATAGAAGCCTCGGCTGCTGCCTTGTCAGTTGTGTTACGGATTGCCTTTATAGCGTTTCTTGTTGTTCTTGCATAATACTTGTTATGCACTCTGCGCTTTTCGCTTTGGCGATTGCGCTTGTCTGCGGATGCGTGATTTGCCATTACTTTATTTTTTATATTTTTTCGTAGTGGGTAGGAGAATCGAACTCCTATTGCGAGAATGAAAATCTCGAGTACTAACCGTTATACGAACCCACCATCATTTTGCCCACCCTTCACGGAACGGGAACGCAAAAGTAGAAAAAATTTCTTCGATTACAAACTTTTTATCAACAATTGTGGCTATTTTTTCTCCCAGTGCCAGGAATAGAGTATAGCTTCAAGTTGTCTGAGGTAGTCTCTTTTTGCGTATTTTGGTGCATAAACAAAGCCTTCGGCGATTATAATATCCTTTCCGTCAGGTGAAAGGAAGGCATCGCTGATGAACGGGCCACCCATGAAATCATTGTGAGTGTCCCAAAGAGACCGGACTTCAGCTATATCTCTTCCCCCGATGGTCTTCTTGAAGAATCCGGGGATGAGGTTAGGATTTGTAATCATATAACTGCCTTCCGAAGTGGCGGGAACATTCTCCTTCAGGACTGCATCTCGCAGAGCGGTGAGGTATTCCGGAGTGAATTGCTCCTCTCCGGTGTAAGGGACCTTGTATATGAATATTCCCTGGTTTGTGAAGGATGTCTCATAGGATATCCAGATGAAATTGCCATTCTGCTTCTTGAGCGAGTAATTGAAAGGGAAATATGGCGTTCCTCCATAGTTCTGCTCTACAAGTGAGCACAGCTTGGTGTTGCAGTATTGCTTCGCTCCATTGATGACTCTCTGCCGCTCAGCTTCTTCGAACACTTTGCAAATCTTGTCTCCATTCGAGAGAATGAATTCGGACGCCGATATTTCATCGGGTGCTGAAAGTATCAGCATCGTCTGAGGCTTTGCCCAGATGTCGTGTGCGACTCTCATCCCGAGAGTACAAGTGTCATTTATGTTTACGTGAAGCAGATTTCTGTGGACCTTGAATATTTGTGTGAAATTTTCGAAAGGTACGTTGAACAGTCTGTAAAGAGGTTCTCTTTGTGGGATATATGGAAATTCTGCCGCAAGTACGGTGCGTATCGAATTGCCGGGCTCAGCCTCCCAGTGCGCCTTTGTTGATATGATTGCTATCTCACCGGCTTTCCCGCTTATGTCGGGGAGGTTGTCTTTCGGATTCGCCTCATTGCATCCGACAACGAGGATGGCTACTATAGCAATTGCCAGATTGTGAAAGAGTTCAAGTGATTTCATAATGTGGTTGTATATGTTTTGTCATTAGAAAAGACTTCTTATGTCGTTCCCGAAAGCAAGCAGCATAAGCAGTATAAGAAGTATTATGCCTATGGTCTCCGCCACCTCAAGGAATTTGTCGGAAGGCTTGCGGCCTGTAATCATCTCAACTATCAGGAAGAGGATATGGCCTCCGTCAAGAGCGGGAATCGGAAGTATGTTCAGAACTCCGAGCATAATTGAAAGGAGTGCGCACAGCGACCAGAACTTGAACCAGTCCCACGTGTCAGGAAAGATACGGCCGATGGCGATGAAGCTTCCGACTGACTTGTAGGCCTCGGTCTTCGGAGAGAAGATCAGTCCCAGTTCCTTGACATAGTTGCGTACTGTATTGTATGCCTTTTCAGCTCCGGCAGGGATTGCGGAGAAGAACCCGTACTCGTGTGTGGTCAGCGAGAAATACTTGGTCAGGTCCGTATCGAGAAGTACCTGGATCATACCGGCTGTGTCCACCTGGAGTGCTATGTCAAGAGTGTCGGCATCCCTGAGCACCCTTGCCATAACTTCCGAGCCCTTGCTCTCTGCCAGTTTCGCCTGTATGTCCGGAACGAGGTGCATCTCCTCAGCATCCAAGGCAATGAAACGGTCTCCCTTTTCAAGCCCCGCACCTGCATTGATGGAATTGTCCTGCAGGTCGGCTACGACAAAAGGAAAGGCGAGAGAGAACATCCCTGGCGTGTTGAGGATTGCCGGCGTATATATCGGGTCTATCTCTATGCTGACAGTGTCTTTTCCGCGAAGGACAGTGGCCTCACTTGCCCTTGACCTCAGAAGGTCCACCTGCAGCTGGAAGAAATCTTCGGTAGGCCGTCCATCGAATGCGAGAATCCTGTCACCGTTGCGGAATCCCATTTCGTAGGACAAATCGTTTACGCCTATTCCGTACACCGCGTCCTCGTTGCGCAGGTATTCTTCGCCCCAACTGCCCAGAATGGCGGCATAGAGGATGATGGCTAGTATGAAGTTATAGAAGACGCCTCCAAACATTATGAAGAAACGCTGCCAGGCTGGTTTCGTGCGGAATTCCCACGGCTGGGGAGGAAGCTTGAGAGCCTCCTTGTCCATCGATTCATCAATCATTCCTGAAATCTTGCAGTAACCTCCCAGAGGCAGCCATCCGATACCGTATTCCGTGGTTTCAGGATGGGCGTCCCATTGTTCGTCCTCGTTTTTCGAAAAGGCCTTGCAGTGCCACTTTCCGTCGAACTTCTTGAATTTGACGAGAGATATCTTCGGGTTGAAGAAAAGGTAGAATTTTTCGACCCTTGTCTTGAACAGCTTTGCAAATGAATAGTGCCCGAACTCGTGGATGATGACAAGCAGAGAAAGGGCGAGAATGACTTGAATTACTTTTAGCAGTATTACCATTGTTTCTTATATCAAATATTTGTCCGTTACTTCTGAAGCGATGCGTTTTGCTTCAAGGTCAGTGCTGTATATGTCGTCAAGCGAAGGGCTGTCAATGAAACTGCACCTTGCCATCGTGTCGGATATGATTCCCGGTATTGATCCGAACCTGATGCGGTCTGACAGGAAAGCGCTCACGGCCACTTCGTTGGCTCCATTCATCATACAAGTGGCGTTCCCTCCTTTTGAAAGAGCTTCCTTTGCGATGCGGAGGCAGGGGAACCGTTCAAGGTCGGGCTTCTCAAACGTAAGTGAGCCTAACTGAGGGAAATCCAGCCTTTGCGAATTGAGACTTACCCGGTAAGGATACGACAGTGCGTACAGTATCGGCACTCTCATGTCGGGGTTGCTCATCTGCGCCGTCACGCTTCCATCGGTGAACTGTACCATCGAGTGTATGATAGATTGAGGATGAATTACAATCTCAATGTCTTGCGGAGCCATATCGAACAGCCATCTTGCTTCGATGAGCTCCAGACCTTTGTTCATCAGGGATGCGGAATCTATGGTGACTTTCGCTCCCATTTTCCACCTCGGATGGTTCAATGCACTGGATTTGGTGGCTGAAGCAATCTCATCTTTGGAAGATTTCCGGAATGGACCTCCCGAGCCGGTGAGGAGCAGTTTCTCTACTGAAGCATGTTCTCCCTGCAGGCACTGGAAGATGGCGGAATGCTCGGAATCGACCGGTATTACCGGCGCTCCGTATTCCTTGGCCATCGGCATTATTATGCTTCCTGCCGCTACAAGGGTCTCCTTGTTGGCCAGTGCAATGGCCTTGCCGGCCTTGATGGCCGCCACGGTAGGCTTGAGCCCGCTGAATCCGACCATCGCCGTAAGCACCATATCTATGCTGTCTGACCGCATAAGGTCACAGATGGAGTCGATGCCTGTGAACACTTTTATGTAAAGAGGGTCCAATGCCGTTGAAACCTCTTCGTAAAGAGCCGGGTTGCATATCACCACGCTTCCCGGACGGAATCTTTCCGCCTGTTCGATGAGCAGTTTGCTGTTGTTGTTGGCTGTCAGCAATTCCACGTCAAACAAGTCCGGATGCTGTGCTATGGCATCAAGAGCTTGAGTCCCTATTGACCCGGTCGAACCAAGGATGGCAATGCTCCTTTTCTTTTTGAGTTCCATATCAGAAAGTAATATAAAGGGCAGGGTTCACGGCTTCTCCGTTGTGCCAGAGTTCAAAATGAAGATGTGTGCCGGTAGACAGTTCCCCGGTGTTCCCTATGATTGCCACAGGTGTCCCTGCGCTTACTTTGTCTCCTGCCTTGCGGAGCAGTTTCTCGTTGTGCTTGTAAACGGAAACGATGTTGTGGTCGTGCTGTATCTGTATTGTGTACCCTGTCTTGTCGTTCCATTCTGCGGATATTACCGTGCCGTCAAGAATCGAACAGATGGAAGTGTTCTCCGGCGCGGTGACGTCGATGAACGGATGACCGGCAAGCTTATTGAATTCCTGTGTGACAATTCCTTTCACAGGCGGATAGAAGTGCAGCCCTTCGATTTGGCTTGGTTTCGCATTCTTGGCTGAAATATTGAACAGTTCGGTCTGTTTCACCTGCTCCCTCAGAAGTGAGTCGCTTTTTGCAAGAGCTTCGATTTCAAGTCCATCCAACTCTCTGGCTTGTGACTCCCTTGCAAGTGAATCAGCTGTGAGAGGCTCCTGCCCGAGAGCGATCCTCCGCAAGTTGGTGATCTGGAAGTCCCAGGTCCTGACTATGTTTTCGAGAGAGTCGATTCTCATAAGGTTGTCCACCGCCATTTCCTGAGTCTTCCTTGTCGGATATCCGGGTATCGCATATCTCAAGCCTGTGAAAGCGAAGAGGCAATATGTCAAGGCCATGATAGCAAGGACCGCCGTGACGAGGATAGTGATTGCATTGCCTTTGCTGGCTTTCAAGTTGAACAGCTCCTTGTGGGAGTCATCATCTATCAGCGCAATCCTGATAATCTTGACGGGAGTTTTATCCTTTCTCTCTTGCTTTGCCATATTTTAACTAACTTTGCAGTATGAATCGAATAGTGGGAATCGATTACGGGCGGAAAAGGATAGGAGTGGCTGTGAGCGACCCCTTGCGCATTTTCGCATCGGCGCTTGATACGGTTCCTTCTGCAAAGATAATAGATTATCTTCAAAAATACGCTCAAAACGAAGTCATAGAACTTTTTGTGGTAGGCTATCCTCTCAATATGAACGGCGCTCCCTCTGAGGCGGCAAAGGATGTGGATGCATTCCTGCCTCTTCTCAGGAAACGTTTTCCCGGGATACCGGTTGAACTTGAGGATGAGAGGTTCACCTCAGTCCTTGCACACCGTGCAATGATTGATGGAGGTATGAAGAAAAGCGAAAGACGCGACAAGTCATCCGTGGACAAGGTCAGCGCAGCCATCATCCTCCAGACATATCTTGATAAGATAAACAGTAAAAATTAGATATGATACTTCCTATTTATGTTTATGGCTCGCAGGTACTCCGTGCAAAGGCGGAGAAGGTGGATTCTGCCAATGAACCCGACATCAAATCTTTTGTAGAAGATATGGTTGCGACTATGCACAATGCTGACGGATGCGGGCTTGCCGCGCCTCAGGTTGGCGTGTCAAAGCGCATACTTGTCGTGGACGGCAACGACCTCGCTGACAGATGGCCGGAGCTCAAGGGCTTTCACCGCGAAATGATCAACCCCGAATTTACTTTCGAGAGTGAGGAAACATCCACATACGAAGAAGGATGCCTGAGCGTGCCGGGTGTAGATGCCGACGTGGTCCGTCCCAAGAGGATAAAAGTCCGTTACCTTGACGTCGATTTCAATGAAGTCGAAGAGGAATTCGACAATTTTGCTGCAAGAATGATTCAGCACGAAATGGACCATCTCAACGGAATCCTTTTCGTGGATCACGCCTCACCTATCCGAAAGAAGATGATTTCCGGCAAATTGGCGAATATCGTCAAGGGAAAGATAAAAGCTTCTTACAAAGTCAGGAGTGATGCGAAATGAGTGCCTTCCACGCATACGACATAAGAGGGGAGTACGGTGTCGATATCACTGAAGAGATAGCGTACAAGGTTGCGTATTTCATCCCTGAACTTCTCGGAACCGACAAGGTCCTTGTAGGGCGCGATATGCGTGAATCGTCACCTGCTCTTCATGAAGCAGTGGTCCGTGGCCTGTGTGATGCGGGTGCAGAGGTGTCTGACCTTGGCTTGAGCACAACACCTGAAGTATATTATGCTACAGCCAGGCACGGGTTCAAGGCTTCGATTCAAATAACGGCTTCGCATAATCCGAGGAAGGACAACGGCTTGAAAGTTTCACGTGAAAACGCTCTCCCGGTTGGTCTTGACACGGGATTGGGCCAGATTGAGCGTTGGATAGCCGAAGGCTGTCCCACTCCGGTATCGGAAAAGAGAGGTACAGTGAACTCTTTTGACATCCGCCGGGAGTATGTTGCTTTCCTGAAGAGTTTCAAGGAGGATATCTCGAACCTGAAAATAGCGATGGACTGCTCGAACGGAATGGCATCCATATTTGTACACGACATTTTCGGAGAACAGCCGTTGTATCTCTACGATACTCTTGACGGGACTTTCCCGCACCACGAGGCCAACCCTATAATCGAGGCCAATCTGGCTGATCTGAAAGCTCTTGTCCTAAAGGAACATTGTGATATCGGAGTGATGTATGACGGTGATGCCGACAGAGTTACTTTCGTTGATGAAAAAGGTGACTTCATCTCTCCGGATCTTATCATAGCCCTTCTCGGAGATTATTTCATCCGGTACCGGAAAAGAAAAGGAATCGCGCTGCAGGATATCAGGAGCTCGAAATCCGTGGCCGAATACCTTGCCCCTATGGGAGTGAAGGTTGAGACGTGGAAGGTAGGAAGAGCCTACGCGGCTCCACGGCTCCGCTCTCTTGACGGCCTGTGGGGTGGTGAACTGGCTGGACACTACTATTTCAAGGATTTCTTCTATTCCGACAGCGGACTTCTCGCCAGTATCCTTGTCCTTGGTACTGTGGCTCGTCTGAAGAGGGAAGGGAAGCTGTTCTCTTCAGTTATGGAAGGTATCCGGCACTATGAGAACTCAGGTGAAATCAATTTCAGGATTGACCGCAAGCAGGATGCGATGGATGCAGTCCGCGACTGGTTCACTTCCCGCGAAAAACCTGCGGCATCTTATGATTTCGATGGTTACAGAGTGGAGTTCGACAATTGGTGGTTCAACATACGTCCTTCCAACACGGAACCATATCTCCGGTTCTTGTGTGAGGCGGCTGACCGCGCTCTGCTTGACGAAAAAGTGTCGAAAGTGCGCGAGATTGTCGAATCTTTGAAATAAGAACCATTTCAAAACAGGTTCTAAAAAGAACCTGCGCGGTTCAGGGGAGATTGCGTTATGTTTGTCGGAACAGAAGCCGCCGTCAAAGCAGTCCTTCCGGAATATTGAGGATTATGGAATCGTCTGTGACCTCCACAACAAGGTCTTCGTGAAATGGGAGAAGGACATCTTTACCTTCGTACTCGACTGTAATACAGGTATTACCGGAATAATCCGCAACATCTGTCACTGGACCGATGACTCGGCCGGACGCATCCTTGACAGTCATACCTACAATATCGTCGTCTCCTTCAGTCTCATATTCATCTTCCACCGTTGCTGTGCGTCCTACCAGTTCTTCCGCTTCCTTGAGAGAATCCACATCTTCGAACTTGACGATATACCGGTTTCCTTTCGACTCTATCGATTCAAAGAAAAAAGGAACCGGAAGTCCATCGAAATTGATGAATACCGGTTCTTCAAGATCCAAATCTTCGGGGTCATCAGGCGACAGGCTGAGTACAACCTGACCTTCTGTCCCCCAAGATTTCAATACTTTCATAAGAAGGACTAAGCTTCTGCGTTCTCAGCAGGAGCAGCTTCTTCTGCGGCAGCTTCAGCAGCCTTTGCAGCCTCTTCGGCAGCAATTCTTGCAGCTTCCTCAGCCTCAGCTTTCTTCTTTGCGATAGCTTCTGCGCGCTCCTCGTTTACCTTGGCCTCAGCCTTGACAGCAGCTCTTGCAGCCTCATCGGCAGCCTTTGAGATGTTCTGCTTCTTTGAAGCGACCTTGGAATCCTTCTCTGCCTTCCATGCGTTCCATTTCTGGTCAGCCTGTTCCTGAGTGAGAGCACCTTTCTCTACGCCACCCTGAAGATGCTTCTTGAGAAGTACACCTTCGTAAGAGAGGATACGGCGTGCTGTAGTTGTAGGCTGTGCACCTACGTTGAGCCAATAGAGAGCCCTTTCACTGTTGAGAACAATGGTTGCAGGGTTTGTGTTAGGATTGTAGATTCCGAGTTGCTCGATCAGACGACCGTCGCGTGGTGCGCGTGAGTCGGCAGCTACGATGTGGAAGAAAGCGAAACCTTTCTTGCCGTGACGTGAAAGACGAATTTTAACAGCCATTTTGTAAAAGCTTTAAGTCAGTAATTAGTGAATAATTGTAACTTCCTTATCTTCTCGAGAAAAGGTCCGCAAATATACGCATTATTTTTTCAAATGCAAGAGCCCCCTCAGCCAAAACGAGTATTATCGGAAAACAGCCCGGCAGAAAGTGCGTTCCGTGTTCCCCGACATCGGCGACAGCATGTTTTGGATTTACAGAAATAAATTCATACATTTGCCGAACTAAAGGTTCCGGCATCTTTTCACGGATGCGGATTAATAGGGAATCAGGTGTGAATCCTGAGCAGTACCCGCTGCTGTAAGTTCCATTTTTTCCAATGGCTTATATGCCATTTGAAGGAATGTCGGCTTCTGAACCACTGGTCAATACCGGGAAGGTGCCGAAGAAGGAACGAGCCAGAAGACCTGCCTTATAGTTTTTGACATATCAACCTGCGGGAGCACGGGATAGATGACATCTGGCTGATTTCTTTGGAATCACACCGAAATCATCAAGGCTTGAAGCCGGCACTTTTTGTGCCGTGGCGCGGTCGTCAGCACTTGTGGCTGCGTCCAGCCGTATGAAGCGACATCATAATTTGCCCCGCGGATATATGTCCGGTTTGTAATTAAGGGAAGCCGCTTGGACGGCTTCTGCAAAAAGACAGGGCCATGATCTCGTTTTTAACGGGTTTGTTGTTGATATCCACGGCAAGACAGCAAATGTCTCCGGACACTTTGTCGGCGGCTGTTGTCAGCGCCACAATGGTGCAAGGTGAAAATGTACCGCAGCAAAGGTTTGCCGGAGAGCAGCTTCAATCACTTTCCACAGTTTCCGTCGCCGACGCCTTGAAGTATTTTGCCGGAGTACAGATTAAGGATTATGGCGGTTTGGGCGGTCAGAAAACTGTTAATGTCAGGTCACTTGGCACTCAGCATACCGGTGT
>JAGHVK010000009.1 GCA_018064345.1 Candidatus Cacconaster merdequi | reverse complement strand
GCCCTTGCCTGGTTCCGTAGCGAGGTCAAGAAAGCAGGCTTCCCGGATCTGGAACTCCAGTTCACTATGTGGGTTCTGAATATGAGGGACTACAGCGGCGTTGACTCGAACAAGTTGGAAAATACGGACGATGCTTTCCTGAAGGGACTCGGTTTCAACAGCTCGTCCCATTATCAGTTCTGCCATTATCTCAATATGAATGATGAGTATCCTCACATTGTAGAACAGGCTGTTTCGGAGTGGGGGAGACTGGAGAAGGATTTCACGATGCCCTATTATCCTCACGTGTCAATCGGATGGGACAACAGCCCCCGTATGAAGGAGAGTGCCGTCGTCAGGGACAATACTCCGGAAAATTTCGAGTATGCCTTGAGAAAGGCGAAGGAGTATGTGGATGCCCGCCCGAAACTTCACCCTCTCATTACCATCAACAGTTGGAACGAATGGACAGAAACCAGTTATCTGCAGCCCGACAATCTCTATGGCTACGGCTATCTGGAAGCGGTCAAGCGCGTTTTCGCGGAATAATGACTATTTTTATAGATTGATTTTTTTATAATATGGGAAATTTCATCAGCGTAATAAGCGGAATAACCGAGTCTTTCTACAATAATTTCATTGTGGAAGACAGGTATATGCATATTGTCGACGGATTGAAGACCACGTTGATAATAACTTTTTTTGCAGTTCTTCTGGGCACCTTGCTCGGCGGCTTCGTCTGCTGGATGAGAATGAACAGGCACAAATGGCTTCGCGGCATTGCAACCGTGTATATTGACATTATGCGCGGCACACCGGTCCTGGTTATGCTTATGATAATGTATTACGTCATCTTCGCTCCCGTAAATGCTTCCGGTGTTGTCGTAGCCATACTGACCTTCGCGATGAACACTGCGGCTTATATATGCGAGATGCTCCGTACTGCGATAGAAGGGATAGACAGGGGGCAGACCGAGGCCGGCCTCTCTCTCGGTCTTTCAAAAACACAGACTTTCTTTTACATAGTGCTCCCGCAGGCTGTAAGGAGTATGATACCTGTATATCAGGGAGAGGTGATAAGTCTTCTGAAAAGCACTTCCATTGTCGGATACATCGCCGTGATGGATATGACAAAAGCCTCGGATATCATCCGTGCAAGAACCTTCGAGGCTTTTCTGCCTTTGATTCTCGTGGCGGTTGTTTATTTTATAATTGCCTGGCTCATCGGACTTCTGCTGAAGTTCCTGTCGAAACCGCGCAGCCGCAAAATCGCACTGCCGCTTCTTGCGGCATTGATGGTTGTTTCTTCGTGCGGCAGATCCGACAAAAAAGCATCAGACGGAATCACGACCGAAGAGGATTTGGACGGAAGGCCCGTATCGGTCCTTCTCGGTTCCACTCAGGAAAATTACGTCCACAGTAAAAGGGGAGTGGACAACGTACTGTCATTCAACACAACCATCGATTGCATAGAGTCGGTGCTGCGTGGCAAGTCCGACGGGTTCTACATAGATGAGGTGTTTGTTTTCGAGCCCCTGATGCTCCATCCGGAACTGGATACCATACCTACAAGCATACCGTCCAGTCCGATTGCCGTATGCTTCAGTTTCGAGAAAAGGGAACTCTCCCAGCAGTTCAAGGGTTTCATCGAACTTCTGGACAAAACAGGCGAGAACAGGGATATGCTGGGACGATGGATGAACGTCAATGATCCGGAAAGGCACAGGGACGTTCCATCAGTTGAATCCGGAGAGCCATTCAAAGTGGCTGTGCTTGGCACGCTTCCACCCTTTAATTCTATGATAAATGGAGAACTGGACGGCTATGAGATTGAATTGATGCGACGGTTCGCCCTCTATGCAAAAAGACCTGTAGAGTTTGTGATAATGGATTTCAGTGCTGTTATTCCAGCCCTGATATCGAACAAGATAGATGCCGCATTATCCAGCATCAATGTAACTGAGGAACGGCAGAAGATGATTATACAGATACCGTATTATGCGTGCCGTTCATATGTTCTTGTCAGAAAATCGCAGGAACAGAAAACTGCCGTCACTTCTGAAGAAGATTTGGCAGGCGAAAAAGTCGGGGCGCTCCTTGGAACAATCACCGAAACACATCTTTTCAAAAAGTACGGAACGGCCAACGCCAAATCGTTCAACAATGACGTTGACGGAATTACCGCACTGCGTTCGGGGTACATAGCGGCTTATTATCTGGACAATGTCAATGCAATCATCCCGATGAGAGAATATCCGGAACTGGATACAATCTCTTCAGATATGGCTCCGATGCCGGTTGCAGCCTGCTTCCGGCTGGACGACGACTATCTTTCGACCCAATTTGAAAAATTCATCAATGAATTCAAACAGACTTCCGAGTATGAAGATATGTATGACAGATGGTTCAGGGGAGAATTACTTGAAGCGCACAAGGATGTGAAAGGGATTGCCAACGGCCCCGTTCTGAAAGTTGCGACAATACTGGGTTCACCTCCGATGAATTTGATGCTCAACGGCATTCCCGACGGATTTGAAATCGAATTGATGCGCCACTTCGCCCTCCATATCGGCAGACCCGTTGAATTTTCAATTATGGATTTCGGCGGAATAATTCCGAGCCTTATTGCGGAAAGAGCAGATGCTGCCATCGGAATAATCAACGTTACGGAGGAGAGGCAGAGAGTAATCCGACAGATTCCTTTTTATGAAAGCAAGGTGGTGGCATTGGTAAAGAAACCGGGTATGGACGATGGATCAGAAGGCATTCCTGTCTGGATAATTGCCGTATTGTCGGCCATTATTCTTTCCGGAGCGGCTCTGTACGTCGCATCCCGCGCTCGCAGGAAATCTCCCGTAACGAATGTCCGGGATGCCGGGACAGACTCGGATGTGATCATCCGTGTCTCACATCTCAAGAAAACATACAGCGATGGTGTCTGTGTCCTGAAGGATATCAACGCTGAAATCAGGAAAGGGGAGGTGATAAGTATTATAGGTCCCTCCGGAACCGGAAAAAGCACTTTCCTGCGCTGCCTGAACCTGCTTGAGCAGCCTACCGGAGGACGTATTGAGATAGGCGGATGCAATATTATGGATCCGGGAGTCGATGTGCCGAGCCTCAGGAGAAAGATGGTTATGGTGTTCCAGTCATTCAATCTCTTCAATGGGATGAGCATAATGGACAACATCACATTCTGCCCTATGAAACTTCTGGGCAAGACCCGTATGGAAGCGCAGGAAAGGGCGATGGAACTGCTTGAACTTGTGGGACTTGCGGAGAAGTGGGATGCGGTTCCCTCACAGCTTTCAGGAGGACAGAAGCAGCGTGTGGCAATCGCCAGGGCACTTGCAATGGAGCCGGAGATATTGCTGTTCGACGAACCCACGTCCGCACTTGACCCGACGATGGTCAGTGAAGTTCTGGGAGTTATGAAGACACTTGCCAGCAAGGGCATAACGATGCTTGTCGTCACCCACGAGATGAGTTTCGCCAGGGAAGTGTGCAACCGTGTGTTCTTTATGAACGGTGGCTACATCTATGAGGAAGGGACTCCACAGGAGATTTTCGAGAATCCGAAGAAAGAGCTGACACGCAATTTCATCAACCGGATTCGTGAATTCCGTTACGATATCCGTACCAGCAAATATGACTACTACGAGATGATGGCCGGTATCACGAATTTCTGCAGGAGATACAATCTTTCCGCCGCAGACATCTACCATTTCAACCAGGCTGTGGAAGAGGGGTTGCTGATGCTTGGAACCGACTCCGGTGCGACCGTGAAAGTGTCATATTCCGAGAAGAACAAGACAAAAGAGGTCGAAATCTCCGTTCCTCGTTTCATTGACGCGGAAACACTTGAGGGAGAAGATTATGCTCTTCAGACTGCAATTTTGAAGGGGATGTGCCGCGAGGTGAATGTCAGCCGCGACGAACAGACTACGAAACTTCACTGCGTGCTGATGTAGATTTGACCTGTGTAAAGTTTCTTTACAATCACTGTAAAGAAACTTTACACTTGCATACTCGCTTTAAATCATCAATGTTTTATAAGTCAAAGAGTTAAATGCTCTGGCACAGTGGATGTCACAGTTCTTGCAGATTAGAATCTGCACATGAACTTCCTTTTCATCCCTAAATCATTGGTTTCCGTTATTCTTGCTGCAGGACTCTGCTGCTTCGCCGCAATGGCGCAGGAGCAGAAAGCGTCAGCGATGACTCTGCATGACTGCATGGAGTATGCGGTGAGCAATTCCACGAAGATGAGTATACATGCGGCGGACAGAAGCGATGAGCAGTGGCAGCGTCGTCACGCTATAATGCAGGCTTTCACGCCTACGCTCTCGGCTCAGACATACGCCTACAATCAGTACGGACGAAACCTTGACCCTGAGACCAATACTTATAACAATGTCACGACCTTCCATAACGGTTATGGTGTGAGTGCGGGTATCACGCTCTTTGACGGCTTCCAGGCGGTGAACAACCTGAGGATGGCTTCGACATCGGTGAAGATGGGCGCAAGCAAGGAGCAGCAGGAGCGTGACCAGATATGCCTTGCGACGATGGAGGCGTTTGCGAACGTGCTCTATTATTCGGAGATGGTGCAGGTTGTGGCCGATCAGGTGGAGACGGCAAAGACCGCCAGGGACCGTGCTGTGCGTCAGGAGGACCTCGGCCAGAAAGGCCATGCGGATGTGGTGCAGATGGAGTCGGAGCTGGCGCAGAAGGAGTATCTGCTGATTTCCACCACCAATGAGAAGAACAATGCCATTCTTACATTGAAGGATGTGATGTACTGGCCTGCCGACGAGGAGCTGGTGCTTGATACCAATGTTCAGGAGCCGATGTGTGGCGGTGTCGATGCCGCAAGCCTGGAGATGACTGCGAAGTCTTTCCTGCCATCGGCTCAGATAGCTTCTTTCAGCGTGAAGAACGCCACGCTTGACCTCAAGAGCGCTCGTGGAGCGTATTCTCCGTC
>JAGHVK010000038.1 GCA_018064345.1 Candidatus Cacconaster merdequi | reverse complement strand
GGCAGGATGCAGTTCAAGATGCCGGTCAATCTCGTGTCCTATGTGAATACGGGTATCCTTCTCTCGGGAATCGCGCTTTTCTGCCACGTCCTCGGTGTCGGCACGGGCGTGCTGCTGGGAATCCTGGTATGCGCATCGGCCTTCATCGCCTTCCTCTGGCACAGGACCGGGAAATTCAATACGGCGGCAGTGCTGATAGGCGCGGTCGGATATCTGATGCTGTACGCATCTCTGATAACGCTGTCAGTAAGGGCTGGCAGGATAGCTCCGGTAATCCTGTATGCCCTGGCGATATGCCTGTTCTTATTCCTCTGCCTGGTGGGGATTCTCGCCAATCTGAAGGACGCGAAGGTCCACTGGGTGATAGAGATATCCAATGTCGTCTGCCAGCTGTCCGTGGCTGTGGCGACGATACTTACGTTATCATAAAGAATCACTCTTGCTGGCTTCAAACTTATATGTTTAACTATTGCAGCATACGTTGCGTTCATCCGCGCAACCGGATGAATGTTAATCGGAACTCGTTTCATAATCCCTTAATCGGCGTGTCGGCGGGCAGATATATATATGTGGACGATATTGTCTACTTCTCGCGCGCGGTACACCGTTAGAGTCGGGCAACTGCGCTCTGGTGAGATAGATTTTGTATGTACTAAACCCGGACAGAAAGTATACGTTCAAGTCTCATACCTGATTGCGGATGAAGGCACGCGAGAAAGAGAATTTGGTAATCTTAAGAAGATCAATGACAATTATCCGAAATATGTCATATCGATGACGCCGCTGGTGACAAGAACAGATGACGACGGAATAATCCATTTGAGTCTTCGCGAGTTCCTCGTAAGAGGTTTCTGACAAAACCAATGTGATTTTGTGGGCACTTTACTGTCATTCAAGGAGACTACCTGCTTGAAGGGCAGGCTCTAATATTCCTCGACTCCGAGGCGTGTCCTAGCTTTCTTCAGTTTCCTGTTGAATTTCTTTACCAGACGTTTGTATTTCGGATTGTCGATTACGTTGTTCATTTCGGAAGGGTCTGAATGCAGGTCGTAGAACTCATCGTATGATGGGATCTCGCCTGTTTCGTCGTAGAAATGGATAAGTTTGTAGCGTTTGTCCGAAATGCCGTCGTGCCTCATTGCGTTGTGCTCCGCAGTGTGGTCGTAGAAATGGTAGTACAGATACTTGCGCCATAGCAGAGGTTTTCTTCCGTTATGCTTCAGGATAGGAACGAGGGATCTTCCCGACATATTCTCCGGTTTCTTTACACCTGCTATGTCAAGGTATGTAGGGGCGAAGTCGATGTTCTGCACGAGGGCTTCCGTCCTGCCTCCTCCATTGTTTCCGGGATAACGTATAAGGAGAGGGGTGCGATAGGACTCTTCGTACATGAACCGCTTGTCAAACAGGCCGTGTTCACCCATATAGAAGCCTTGGTCTGAGGTGTAAACTATCACGGTGTTTTCCATAAGGCCGTGTGATTCAAGATATTCAAGGATTTCTCCAACTGAATCGTCCACGGACTTTATCACACGCAGATAGTTCTTCACATATCTTTGATATTTCCAAAGTGCAAGGTCCCTGCTGTTCATACCCTTCCATCCATCAAGCAGGCTGCGGTTCCTGCGGTCGAACGATTCGTGCCACTGGCGGGCTTGTTCGACAGTCATTCCTATCGGAGATGTAATCTTCAGGTATTCATCATCGGTCATCCCTTCGGTACGTACCGGAGGAAGGATGTTCCTGGCCATCTGAGGAGAGAAAGTTGGTGCTTCAGGACCTTCCCAGCCATAGACCTTCAGGTCGTAGTACATGAACATATTCTTCTCGACGCTCATCCTCTGCTCTGCGAACGCGGCACCTCTTCCTGAATAGTCCTCAAAGAAACTGTCGGGGACTGGAAACTCCTCATCTTCGTAAAGTTCAAGATATTTAAGATCCGGTTCCCAGGTGCGGTGAGGGGCTTTGTGGTGGATGTAAAGGCAGAATGGCTTGTCCGGGTCACGGTTTTCCAGAAACTCTATGGCATGCTTCGTAATGACATCCGTGACATAGCCTGTTTCAGGAATGTATTCTCCGTTAGTTTCGGCTGTCTTCATCAGCGGACGGTAATAGTAGCCCTGCCCGCGCAGGACTCGATAGTAGTCGAAGCCTTTCGGCTCGCAGAGCATGTGCCATTTGCCGATGACGGCAGTCTGGTATCCTGCCGATTGGAGGATTTCCCCTACGAAGGTGACTGTAGTATCCATTACGTTGCTGAGCATTGTCTGCCCGTTCTGATGGCTGTAAAGGCCGGTCATCAGGCATGCCCTGCTTGGCGTTGATACAGAGTTCTCCACGTATGCGCGGTTGAAGATGACACCTTCGTCCGCCAGACGGTCGATGTTAGGTGTAGGAGCGTGCTTGGAAAGAGGGTGGCCATAAGCGCTGACAGCTTGATAAGCGTGGTCATCCGACATTATGTGGACGATGTTCAGCCTCTTGTCTTTCTCTTTGCTTTGAGCTGAAGCTCCCGCTGGCATTATCACGGAAATAATGGAGGCAGCAGGCAGGACTAATGAGAATGACAGCCGTTTCGCTACGCCGCACTCTTGCATCGGATGGATATCCGGATTCTTCATACTTGCTTTCATGGTTTTTCAGGTGGTTTGTGGGTCAATTTTTCCTCAAAGTTAATAAATTGATTGAAAAAAAGATATAGTATTCGCTATATTTGCCGGATGATAGATTCAAGTGGAAATACAATTGCCCTGCTTGATGCCCGACGACTTACGGGAAGGAGGCATTTCAACGTCATGATCAAGCCCGTCGGCTCGGCTTGCAACATGGCCTGCTCATATTGCTATTACCTCGACAAGGCGGCTCTGTACGGGAACAGGGAGCAGGTAATGGGATTCGATACTCTGGAAGTATTGATAAAGAGCTATTTCGAAGCAGACGATTCTGATTGCGTGGAATTTAACTGGCACGGTGGAGAGCCTCTCCTCTCCGGGCCCGGTTTTTACAGGAAAGTGCTGGAGCTGGAAAGAAGATACTCTGCGGGAAGGAGGGTGAGCAACACCATCCAGACAAACGGATTGCTGCTTTCGATGGAATGGGCGGATTTCTTTGCTGCGAACGGTTTTCTGGTCGGAATATCAATTGACGGTCCCGAAGACCTTCACGATGGTAACAGACGCAGAAAGGGTGGAGAACCTACCTTCCGCAAGGTGATGGATGGCATCTCAAACCTTTTGTCCGCAGGGGCGCAGTTCAATACGATGACAACGGTAAACAGGCTGAGTGAAGGCCGTGGGAAAGAGGTATATTCCTTTCTGAAGGGGATTGGCAGCCGCTATATGCAGTTCATGCCTGTTTTGGAATATCTGGATTCAAATGAGCGTGAGGCGCGGATAGCCGACCCTTTTGAGAAGTCTTCGTCACTTGCAGGATGGTCAGTCTCACCGGAGGGCTTCGGAAGGTTTTTATGCGACGTGTTCGATGAATGGGTACGCCGGGACATCGGAGTCATCTTTGTGAATCAGTTCGACTCAACTCTGGCCAACTGGTGCGGTGTCAATCCGGGCTCCTGCGTCTATGGCAGGCTATGTGGTGGGAATGCGGTGGTGGAACACAATGGCGACGTCTATCCGTGTGATCATTTCGTATATCCGAAATACAGGCTCGGCAACATCAAAGAAAGATCTCTTGAAGATATCGTCAATTCTCCGGATATGGCGGATTTCAGCCTTCGCAAGCAATCCGGACTTTCTTCGGGATGCCGCGGATGCGAATATCTCTTCGCTTGCAACGCAGAGTGCCCGAAACACTGGCATTGCGTTGATGGTCAGGATAATGCGAAGAGTAATGCGCTCTGTGAAGGCTATTATATGTTCTATTCTCACGTTGCCCCGTATATGGACAGGATGCGCGAATGCATACGACGGAAAGAGTCGCCTGCAAACATCTTCTGACTTTTTTGTAAATTTGCGGCAAATTTGAATTCATATAGATGAAAAAGCTTCTGGTTCTCGCAGCAATGTGCTGCTTCGCAACTGCAGCGATGGCGCAGTATTCAAAAATCAGTTATGAGTCCGACAGTGCATTCAAGCTCCTTCAGATTGACCAGTACGATGATGCGAGCGTATTCTTCTTCACTGTCAAGTGTGACGAGCCTTATCGCAGGTTCTCGGTGAACGACAATACAAAGATATCGATTGACGGCTCCTACAAGAAGTACCGCCTGATGCAGGTGGCCAACATCCCTTTCTCAAGTGAAAACTGTGCCGCCTGCCTCGACAAGGTGGGTGATGAACTCTATTTCATACTCCAGTTTGAAAGAATCCCCCTTGACAAGCCTTTCAATATCATTGAGAATGAAGGAAGTACATCTGCCATGGCTTTCAATCTCCACAATATAACCGTTGATACCGGCACCTCATCGGATCTGATTGATATGGACGATTTCCTTGGCTGTTCGGACTATGTGCGTACAGGGATGTACAGCCGTGACGGTGTGAAATACCGCTATTACGATATCAACGGCCTTTCAGTTGCAGTCCATCTTGGCGAAGAGTTCTTCGGCCTTACGAGGGTGGGCAAGCTTGATGTCATTGTCACTAACGATTCCGGCCGCAAGGTGTCTCTTTCCTGTGACAATGTCAGGGTGACAGCCTGCAGGAATGAGAAGAAAGGTTATGAAGAGATACCTGTTTGGGAAGTTGCCACCTATGATTCATACGTTCAGAGCGGAAACGCCGCTTCAATGGCTTCTTACAGCAAGGAAGTGAATCCTGCCGCCTCCAGCATAGGCGATTATCGGAAATATCGTATGAAACAGGACAATGTGGGCGGACAGATACTTCTCGGCTCTATAGAATCGCTGCTCCGTTCTTCAAGCAAGACTCAGGAAGATGAATATGCGGCCGCACTGGAAGCAAACCGCAACAGATTGTGGAACAATTACCTGCAGAATCTTGACATTGATAACGGTGAAACTTACGGTGGCTTCGTGGCCTTCAAGGACCGTAAGTATCAGAGCTATATGATATACATAACCGTAGGCGGTCACGAATACAGCTTCGGCATCAGAGGTTGATGACACCCCACAGCACGACCCCTATCGAAACTGAAACGTTGAGCGAATGCTTGGTGCCGTACTGAGGAATTTCAAGGCACAGGTCTGAGGCGTCCACTACCTCCTGCTGCACGCCCTTGACCTCGTTCCCGAACACGAATGCATACTTGCGGCCATCAATGCGCCTGAAATCCTGAAGCATAGTGGAGTTTTCCGCCTGCTCGACGCTTACTATGGTGTAACCGTCATCCTTCAGCTTCCGTACAGCCTCCGAGGTGTCGGCAAGATACTCCCAGTCCACGCTGAACTCGGCTCCCAAAGCCGATTTGTGTATTTCGGCAGTCGGAGGAGTGGCGCATATTCCGCACAGATAGATTTTCTCCACGCGGAATGCATCGGCGGTGCGGAAGGCAGAGCCGATGTTGTGCTGGCTGCGCACATTGTCCAGGACAATCACAATCGGGGCTTTCTCGGCAGTCTTGTATTGTTCGACGCTCATCCGCCCGAGTTCGCTGTTCAATAGTTTTCTGTACATCCGATATGTTTTGGAATGATGCAAATGTAGCAAATATCTTCCTACCTTTGCTTATCTTTGCCCTGCAATGTCTGACAGAATCCTCTATACCGGGTTAAATTACGAAGAAGTCAAGCGCTTCTGCGGCGGCAGGATTCTCGCCCCGTATCACTGTATGGGTTTCACTATGCTCTCTCTCCTTACTGAAGATGGATTCGTTACGGTGAATGAGGGAGATTGGATTGAAATTCAGGAAGATGGGAGTTTTAGGGTGCTATAGTGTTGATAGTCAGATATTAAACTTTGCCTCTCGATTTTTTGCATTTTTTTCTTTTATATTCATCCGAATAGAGGTATCTTCGCAACCCTAATTCAAACTTTATTTTCATGAAACAGGATGTAGCTATCTTAGAGTTGCTGCGCAAGGAAGAAGAACGTCAGAGCGAGGGCATCGAACTCATTGCGTCAGAGAATTTCGTCAGCAATCAGGTCTTGGAAGCACTTGGAAGTGTCTGCACGAACAAATATGCCGAAGGTTACCCGGGCGCACGCTATTACGGCGGGTGCGAAGTGGTGGACCAGATCGAGCAACTTGCCATTGACAGAGTATGCAGGCTCTTCGGAGCAGAATACGCAAATGTTCAGCCACACTCCGGGGCTCAGGCTAATATGGCCGTATTCCAGGCTTGCATGAAGCCGGGAGATACCTTTATGGGTCTCGACCTCTCGCACGGCGGACATCTCTCACACGGCTCGCCTGTGAATGTCAGCGGCATGCTGTACAAGGCTGTCGCCTACAAGTTGAATCAGGAAACAGGCCTTGTGGATTATGACGGTATGGAAAGGATTGCTGAAGAGTGCCGCCCGAAACTTATAGTCGGAGGTGCATCGGCATATTCACGTGAATGGGATTGGGAGAGGATGCGTGCCATAGCTGACAAGGTAGGTGCAATCTTTATGGTTGATATGGCTCATCCCGCAGGACTGATTGCTGCAGGACTTCTCAAGAATCCTGTCAGATACGCTCATATCGTAACGTCCACCACACACAAGACACTCCGTGGCCCGCGTGGCGGTATAATCCTGATGGGTAAGGATTTCGACAATCCTTGGGGTGTAACCACTCCGAAAGGCGAAATCAAGAAGATGAGCGCTATGATAAATTCCGCAGTCTTCCCTGGAGTTCAGGGAGGACCTCTTGAGCATTGCATTGCTGCGAAGGCAGTGTCGTTCTATGAAGCACTCCAGCCGGAATTCAAGGAGTATCAGATTCAGGTTCAGAAGAATGCGAAGGCGATGGCCCAGGCGTTCACAGACAAAGGTTATTACATCGTATCCGGCGGAACGGACAATCACTTGATGCTCATAGATTTGAGGACGAAGTTCCCTGACCTTACAGGAAAAGTTGCCGAAAAGGCGCTTGTCCGTGCCGGCATAACGGTGAACAAGAATATGGTTCCTTTCGACAGCCGCAGCGCGTTCCAGACATCCGGACTGAGAGTCGGTACCCCGGCAATCACTTCACGAGGCCTCGTAGAGAAGGATATGCAGGGTATCGTGGACCTTATCGACAAAGTGCTGAGCAATGTCGATGACGAGAAAGTGATTGAGGACGTAAGGGAGCGTGTCAAGAGAAAGATGGCGGGAATGCCTCTCAACAGGTGGTGAGAGACAACAAAAACTCCTTGACTCTTGGATATTTGAAAATTATACTTACCTTTGCACACCCTAAAAATCGGGCTTAATACTATTTATTAATTTTTTGCTGATATGTCAGAATATTTGAACGCAGACAAAAAGCAAGAGATTTTCGGTCAATACGGAAAGTCTAATGTTGACACTGGTTCTCCAGAGAGCCAGATTGCTTTGTTTTCCTACCGTATCGCTCACTTGACAGACCACTTGAGGGCAAACAAGAAAGATCACGGCACACAGCGCGCAATGCAGCGCCTCATCGGTAAGCGCCGTCAGATGCTTGATTACCTTAAAGAGACTGATATCGAGAGATACAGAGCTATTGTGAAGGCACTCAACCTTCGTAAGTAATATAGGAAAACCTGATGTAAGGCCGCCGAAATATGCGGCCTTTTTTGTAGGACATTTTAAGACGATATGAATATAATAAAGAAGACCATCCAACTGGCTGATGGTAGAACAATTGAGATTGAGACCGGCAAGCTGGCCAAACAGGCCGCCGGCTCCGCTGTCGTGAAGATGGGCGGCACGATGCTGCTCGCAACTGTGACGGCAGCTTCTGAAGTGAAGGAAGGTACTGATTTCCTTCCTCTTCAGGTGGATTACAAGGAAAAGTATTATTCAGCGGGCCGTTTCCCTGGCGGATTCATGAAGAGGGAAGGCAAGTCATCCGACTATGAGATTCTCATCTCACGTCTGGTTGACCGTCCTATCAGACCTCTCTGGCCGGAAGACTTCCATCTTGAGGTCTATGTGAACGTGAACCTCATCTCTGCGGAGAAGGATATCCAGCCGGACGCTCTTGCAGGACTCGCAGCTTCCTGCGCTCTTGCAACAAGTGACCTTCCTTTCCAGGGCCCTATTTCCGAGGTGCGCGTGTGCCGCATCAACGGAGAATTCAAGATAAACCCTAATTTCAGCGAAATGAAGGATTCCGACCTCGAACTTATGGTAGCCGCTACCGAAGAGAACATCATGATGGTGGAAGGCGAAATGAACGAGGTCAGCGAGCACGATATGCTTGAGGCTATAAAGTTCGCTCACGAAGAGATCAAGCGCCACTGCCGCGTGCAGAAGGAACTTATCAAGGAGTGCGGTACTGAGATCAAGCGTGACTATCCTCACGACATCGAGGATGAGGATCTCAAGAAGGCAGTACACGAGTTCTGCTACGACAAGTGCTATGCGCTTGCAAAGTCTGCAAAACCTAAGCACGAGCGTGAAGATGGCTTTGTGGCCATCAAGGAAGAGTTCCTCGCCACAATCCCTGAAGAGGAACTTGAAGAGAAAGCCCCTCTTGTTGAGCGTTATTACCACAACGAGGAGAAAGAGGCTATGCGCAATATGATTCTCGACGAAGGCATCCGTCTTGACGGCCGTGTCTGCAACGAGGTGCGCCCTATATGGTGTGAGGTGGATTATCTGCCTTGCGCTCACGGAAGTGCAATCTTCACACGTGGTGAGACCCAGTCTCTTGCTACCGTCACTCTCGGTACCAAGATGGATATGAAGGAGACTGACGAAGTCCTCATTCAGGATGACCAGCAGTTCGTCCTTCACTACAACTTCCCTCCGTTCGCAACAGGTGAGGCCAAAGCACAGCGTGGTGTGGGCCGTCGTGAAATCGGTCACGGAAACCTTGCGATGCGTGCCTTGAAGCCGGTGATTCCAATGGCTCCCGAGAATCCGTATGCAGTCCGCGTTGTTTCTGATATTCTTGAGTCAAACGGCTCATCTTCAATGGCTTCTGTATGTGGTGGATGTCTCGCCCTTATGGATGCAGGTGTGAAGATCAAGAAACCTGTCGCAGGTGTTGCTATGGGACTTATCACTGATGCAGAGCGTCCTAATGACCGCTATGCAATCCTTACCGATATCCTCGGAGATGAGGACCACCTTGGCGATATGGACTTCAAGGTAACCGGAACAGCTGACGGTATCACTGCCACTCAGATGGATATCAAGGTTGACGGCCTCAGCTACGATGTTCTGGAGAAAGCTCTCGAACAGGCACGTCAGGGACGTATGCACATTATGGGCGAGATGATGAAGACCATCGACAAGCCTCGTGACGACTACAAGCCGTTCGTTCCTCGTATCATTCAGATTCAGGTACCTGGTGAGTTCATCGGTGCCATCATCGGAAAGGGTGGTGAGACCATCCAGGGAATGCAGAAAGAGACCGGCTGCACCATCACAATCGAAGAGCAGAAGGATGCCGATGGCAATGCAATCGGTATCGTTGATATCTTCGGGGACAACCGCGACGCAATGGATGCCTGCCTGGCAAAGATCAAGGCCATCACTACTGTCCCTGAGGCAGGTGAGGTATATCACGGAAAGGTCGTTTCGATTCTTGAGTTCGGCGCTTTCGTGGAGATTCTCCCTGGCAAGGAAGGCCTTCTCCATATTTCCGAGATAGACTGGGCGAAGACTGAGAAAGTTGAGGATGTACTTCACGAAGGAGACGAAGTCGATGTCAAGCTTCTCGAAATCGATGCGAAGACAGGCAAGCTGCGTTTGAGCCGCAGGGCTCTCCTCCCTAAGCCGGAAGGATACGTTGAGCCTGAACGCAAACCACGTCCACAAGGCGACCGCCGCCCGCAGGGCGACCGTGACCGTCGCAGCAATGGCCCGCGCCGTCCTTTCAACCATGAAGGCCGCGGTCCTAAAAAAGAGAACAACAATCCTAAATCAGAATAGAAATGAACCTTAGAGTTATCAAGAAGGACATCGAGTTCCTTGTAAGTGATTTTATCGAAGACGCTCTTCTCTTCTCAATGTTTCACGAGGAAGTTCCTGTCGAGAAGGTTGAGGATCTGATGAATGAGGCCAACGATCTGGCTGACTCCCTTATCTGCAAGGTAAACCATCCTGAGAAAGACACCAAGAAGAAAACCTATTACAACGGTCTTGTAAAGGAGCTTTATGCCGGGCTCGACGCTCTCTGCGAAAAGCTTTCAGCTCTTGCAAAGAAGTAGCAGGTTGATTTTTGATATGAAAGAAGGACGGGCCGCTCAGGACCTGTCCTTCTTCGTTTTTCCGTAGAGTATGCCTTGCCGGGTGTCACGCTCTTCCAACCTCTTTTCCAGCATCCTGAGCAGTTCAACGTTCCGGACCTTGCCCCAGGGGGTGGAATTTACGAAGCGTGGAGGAACCTCTCCGGCGAACCGTTCAATCAGAAGGTCAGGCCGGAGTCTTTCCAGAAATCCGATGAAAAAATCAATGTAGCCCTCAAGAGTCCACGTTACGAATCTCTCAGGATTTTCGGCAAATTCTTTCTCCATCCTTGTACCTTTGATGATCTGCAACTGATGGAATTTCACGGAATCGACCTTCAATGTGTTGATGGCCCCGGCCATATCCATCATCATCGGAACAGTTTCTCCGGGAAGCCCGAATATGAAGTGGGCTCCTGTGGTTATGCCGCGCTCTGCCGCCATACTGACGGCATCTTCAGCCTGCTTCCAGGTATGGTGACGGTTGATGTGTTCGAGGGTGGCATCGTAGCACGATTCTATCCCGAGCTCCAGGATCACAATCTTCTCCTTGCTCAGTCCGGCGAGATAGTCAAGTTTCCGCTCATCGATGCAGTCCGGTCTTGTGCCTATCACGAGACCTTTCACGTTGGGGTGGGCGAGGGCTTGTGAATAGAGCTCCTTCAGCTTCTCCAACGGGGCGTATGTGTTGGAATACGGCTGGAAATATGCAAGATAGTCACTCGCTCCGGGATATCTTACCCGGTGGAATACAATACCTTCCTCAATCTGCTGCCAGATGCTTTTGTCCGGGGTGCTGTAATTCGGGTGGAAGGCGTTGTTGTCGCAGTAGGTGCATCCTCCGCGTGAGAGGGAACCGTCACGGTTGGGACAGGTGAAACCCGCGTCAATCACCAGTTTCTGGAGTCTCTTTCCGTACTTCTCCTTTATGTGGTCAGCGTATGAGTTGTATCTTTTATCAGAAGCCATAGTGAAATAATCTACCACAAAGTTACTCAGCGACGTTCATATTTTTCTAAAAATAATTAAATTTGTTGGCCGGTGGACTGTTCCGGCTTCTACCTTGCTATGAAAAGATTGTTATTCTATGTATCCTGCCTCGTCCTTGTGATTGGATGTAATGGCGGCCGGGAGGCTCAACAGACAGCATCAGAGCCTCAGTATGAGGAATTGGACGGCCTCGCATTGGCCTCTCTTTCCGTAATCAATATGAGAGAAGACCCTGACTATGCCGCTGAACTTGGCACTCAGGCACTGATGGGGACTCCTGTGAAGGTGCATTATGCTCCTGAAGATGACTATTGGGTCAATATCGAGACTCCGGACGGCTACAAGGCCTGGGTCAATGAAATGGCTGTCCAAATGATAGACGAGCAGCAGCTTTCTTCGTGGAAGCGGTCGGAGAGGGTGATAGTCACAGCGGACTATACATTCTTCCTTGAAGAGCCGAAGTCTGATGCACAGCGTGTAAGTGATGCCGTTTGCGGATGCATCGCACAGTTCGTCTCTAAGAATGGCAGATATACCGAAGTGATGCTTCCAACCGGAAAGCATGCATTCGTTCCGTCAGATGATGTCATGGATTTCAAGGAGTGGGCGGAAAGCCGCGAAGCATTGGTCCCTGCAGATGCCCCGCAGTCCGATGTGGACAAGGCTCGTGCAGCGATAATTGCAACTGCCAGAAAATTCATAGGCGTTCCTTACCTGTGGGCAGGTACTTCCATCAAGGGCGTGGACTGCAGCGGTTTCTCAAAGACCGTCTATTATCTCAACGGCTATGTCCTGCTCCGCAATGCTTCCCAGCAGTACAAGACAGGTGATCCCGTGGATGTAAGCGAAGGGTATGACAATCTTCAGCCGGCGGACCTTGTCTTCTTCGGCAGGGAGGCTACGGCAGAGAAGCCTGAAAAGATTACTCACGTAGGCATATATCTTGGCGACGGTATGATTATCCACTCGTCCCAGGTGGTGCGAATCAACAATGTGGCCGATGAGAATGCTCCGGACTATTACAGCCGCAAGATTATCCGCGCTGCGAGAATCATCGGCACACAGGACTGCGGCAAGGGCGTTTCTTCTGTAGCCGGCTGCGGAGTATATTTTGAATGACAATTAAACGATATATTATGAGCGACCGTAGATCCTTTTTGAAAACGGCAGGTCTGATGACCGCCGCCGCTGCACTATGGAAACCTTCAGACCTTTTCGCAGCAAGCCCTGTAAAGAAGAGTGGAAGCAAGAAACTTCAGCTTGACTGGGAGGATTTCCAGGGTATTATGAAGTTCACTTTTACAATTTCCGGTTCGAGCCGTACCACCACGCCGATTGTAATCACCCGCCTGAGCTGGGACGGCTATGTAGGATACGGTGAGGCGGCTATGCCTCCTTATCTCGGCGAAACACAGGCCTCCTGCCACGAGTTTTACAAGAAGGTGATTGATAATGTCCTTCCTAAGTTCGACAATCCTTTCCAGATTGAGGACATAATGAAGGCCGTCGACAAAATCACAACCAACAATACAGCTGCAAAGGCTTCCATAGACATCGCTCTTCACGACCTTTGCGGAAACATCATCGGCCAGCCTTGGTGGAAGATGTGGGGATTCAATCCTAAAGATGCTCCATATACTTGCTATACAATCGGTTATGATGCAAGTGACGAGATGGTGAATACAAAGATTACCGAAGCATCCTGGAACAAGCTCATAAAGGTGAAGCTTGGAATGACCGAGGCCGAAGACAAACGTATGATAAACCTCATACGTGCCCGTGACACACGTCCCATAGTGATTGATGCAAACCAGGGATGGACTGACAAATACTATGCTTTGGATATGATCCACTGGCTGAAAGAGAAGGGCGTGGAGATGATTGAGCAGCCTATGAGCAAGTACTGTCTTGACGAGATAGCCTGGATAACCGAGCGCAGTCCGCTCCCTGTGATGGCTGATGAATCCTGCCAGCGTATCACCGACATTCCTAAGCTCAAAGGCGCTTTCCACGGAATCAATATCAAGCTGATGAAATGTACCGGACTCTATGAGGCCCGCCAGATGATAACAATGGCTGAGCAGCTTCATATGAAACTGATGGTCGGATGTATGACTGAAACGTCCGTGGCCATTTCTGCAGCAGCTCAGATATCACCAAAGGTTGAGTGGGCCGACCTCGACGGAAACTATCTTCTCGGAAACGACTGCTTCGACGGAATGAAGCTCGTTGACGGCAGAATCACGCTTGAGGACAAGCCGGGTCTCGGGCTTACAAAGAAGAAAGGTATAATCTCTTTGTAGAGCATCTGCCTGTAAATAAGTTGGAGGCTGACAAATAATGCACTTTTTGTCAGCCTCTCCTTTTTTTATTATATTTGCCGATTATATCTAATTTAGAGTAAATGAACACCGATAAAATCGTAATGGAAGGATTGACATACGATGATGTCCTCCTTATTCCGGCCCGCAGTGAGGTTCTTCCACGTGACGTGGATATCCGTACCAACTTTACACGAGACATCAAATTGAGCGTGCCGATTGTTTCGGCGGCTATGGATACCGTAACAGATGCCAATCTGGCAATAGCAATTGCACGTGCCGGTGGTATTGGTGTGATTCACAAGAATATGCCTATTGACCGTCAGATGGAGCAGGTACGGAAGGTCAAGAGGGCTGAAAACGGAATGATTTATGACCCGGTCACCATTCCGGTGGAGGCGACGGTGGGGGATGCCCTGAAGCTTATGGCGGAAAACCACATAGGTGGAATCCCGGTAGTTGACGGTTGCAGGCATCTTATCGGCATAGTGACGAACCGTGACCTCCGTTTCCAGGACAATGCGTCCACTCCGATAAGGGAAGTGATGACTTCCGAGAACATCATCACCGCTTCTCCTGAGACGGATATTGCAGAAGCAACTGAGATTCTCAGGAAGAACCGTATTGAGAAACTTCCTGTCGTCGATGCGGACAACAAACTCGTGGGTCTGATAACATACCGTGACATTTCAAAGATAAAGGCCAATCCGGGTGCCAGCAAGGACAGCATAGGCCGCCTTCTGGTAGCCGCCGCCGTGGGAATCAATTCCCACAGTATGCAGGACGTGGAGAAACTCGTGAGTGTCCATACTGATGCTGTCGTTCTCGACACTGCACACGGCCATTCGGTGTTCGTTCTGGAAACCATAAAGAAAATACGCAAGGCATTCCCTGATTTGCAGATAGTTGCCGGTAACATCGCAACTGCCGAGGCTGCGCTTGCCCTCAAGGACTGCGGAGTGGATGCCGTGAAAGTGGGTATAGGGCCGGGCTCGATCTGCACAACCAGAATCATAGCCGGAATAGGTGTTCCGCAACTTACTGCCGTATTGAACACTTGCGGAGCTCTCAAGGGAAGCGGCATTCCGGTCATCGCCGATGGTGGAATCCGTTATTCAGGAGATATTGTCAAGGCTCTTGCAGCCGGAGCAAGCACCATAATGGCAGGTTCTCTGTTCGCCGGTGTTGAAGAGGCTCCGGGAGAGGCAATCATACTCAACGGGAGAAAATTCAAGTCATATCGCGGCATGGGCTCTCTTGAAGCTATGCAGAAGGGTTCGAAGGACCGTTATTTCCAGGATATGGAAGAAGATATCAAGAAGCTCGTACCTGAAGGGATTGTGGCTCAGGTTCCTTACAAAGGAACGCTGGCTGAGGTCATCTATCAGCTTGTCGGTGGTCTGCGTGCGGGTATGGGATATTGCGGTGCAAAGAACCTTGACGCCCTCAAGGAGGCCAGGTTTGTCAAGATTACTGCTGCCGGAATGGCGGAAAGCCACCCTCACGATGTGACTATCACCAAAGAAGCTCCTAATTATTCGAGATAGGTATGAAAAGGGTCCTCTCCTTCCTGGTTTTTGCCTGCCTCGTGAGTTCCTGCGGTTTTCTGTCCGGAGGACAGGGGGACCGGCGCGTGGCTGCGATAGGGAGGGAAGTCCTCTATGAGAGCGAAGTCCGCAAGCTTCTCCCTCAGAACGTGACACCTCAGGACAGTGCCGCAATGGTGCGCAAGTACATCGATACCTGGGCTTTGAGCAAATTGATGCTTCTGAAGGCTCAGGAAGAGCTTTCCAAGAAGGACAAGGATATCGATGCCCAGATTGAGGATTATAAAAGAGTCCTTCTCGGTTACAGGTATGAGAAGTTGTATGTCGAGAGCCGTCTTGATACGGTTGTATCTGACGATGAAATTTCATCCTATTATGATGAGCATACGGTAAACTACGTTTTCCCTTATTCAATATTGAAGGCCCGGGTAGTGAAGATTTCTCCGAAATCGCCTTATTATGAGATGGTGCGCAACAACTTTCCGGGAAATGCCGGAATGGACATTGATGCTCTGGAGGAGCTGTGCTACTCTTCAGCGGAAAGATATACCGACTTTTCAAAGTCCTGGATTCCTGTTGCGGCACTGGCCAAGGAAATAGGGGAGGATGTGTTCTGGTGCGAATCCAACATATCAAAGGGGCGCTTCTTCGAGAAGGAGGGCGAAACTGGCTCATATCTTGTATATGTTTCTGATTACGTGGAGCCGAACGAACTTTCTCCTGTTGAATACAACAAGGAGAATATCAAGGAAACCATAATAAGTCGAAGAAAACAGGATCTCCTGTCGAAATTGGAACGGGACTTGCTTGGGGAAGCTATCAATAAAAAGAAATTAAAAATTTACGAATACGATGAATAAACGCATATTCGCTTTTACGGTTGGCCTGGTCTGTTTCGCTGCCGTTGCCTCAGCTCAGGTATATGAAAATGGTATCATTGACAAATCCGTGGCCATCATCGGAAATGACGTGATTATGCTCTCACAGCTTGAATCGGAGGCGCAGACTATGAGCGCGCGCGGTATCAGTGTCGATAAGACGGCGCGCTGTGAGATTCTTGAAGGTCTCCTGACCGCGAAGCTCTTCCTTGTACAGGCACGCCTCGATTCCATCCCCGTTCAGGAAGCTAACGTTGAGGCCACTCTCGAAGACAGGCTCAATGAGACCATCACATATCTTGGTGGAGAAGAAAAGGTGGAGGAGTATTTCAAGAAGCCTATTTACAAGCTCCGTCAGGAGTGGAAGGAACAGCTCAGCGAACAGTCCCTCATCCAGGATATGCAAGGCAAGGTTGCAAAGGAGATTCCGAGCCTGACTCCGCGTGACATCGAGAAGTACTGCAAGGAGACTCCGGAAGAGGACCTGCCTGTTGTCAGTACAAAGTACCGTATCCGCCAGATAGGTGTCTATCCTGATAAGAAAGCAGCGGAACTTGCTGTGAAGGAAAAACTTATATCATTGCGCGAGCGTGTGCTCAAAGGGGAGAAGTTCTCTACTTTGGCGAGACTGTATTCTGAGGATCCCGGAAGTATGTCCAAGGGCGGTGAACTTGGAATGGCGTCAAGGAACATATTCTGGCCCGCTTTTTCTGATGCAGCAATGTCTCTCAAGCCGGGACAGGTATCACAAGTCATCGAGACACCTGACGGATATCATATCATACAACTTATCGAGCGCAAGGGCGATATGTTCAACGCACGTCATATATTGATCAAACCTCACTATACGACGAAGGACAGGGAGAACGCTTTCCGCAAGCTGGACAGCATCCGTACCCAGATAGTCGCTGACAGCATATCTTTCTTCAATGCGGCGTTCCGTTATTCCGAAGATACCCATACCGCAGCGAGCGGCGGTCTGCTCTGTGACCCTTACACAGGCTCTTCATATTTCGAGAAGGACCAACTGAAACCTTCTGACTACGCGATGCTGAAGAATATGGAGGAAGGGGACATATCCGAGCCTTTCGAGTCTCTTGACAATGAGGGCAGAAACGGGAACACTATCTACAAGATAATCTGTCTTGACAAGATAATCCCTTCACACACTGCGAACTATAAGGAGGATTTCAGCGTGCTTTGCGACGAGGTGAACAAGATAAATGCTGAGAAGGCAATTGATGAGTTCATAGCAAAGAAGCAGAAAACCACCTACATAGTGATAGACCCTATGTTCAGAGGTTGCGCATTCAAGCGTGACGGATGGATAAAGGAGTAATCGACAATTCTTTTTCTGCCTGTGAGGAAGCTGATTCTTGCTCTTTCCTTTGTCCTCCTCTCGTCGGCCTTGTCTGCAAGGAATGCCGAGAAAGACAGTCTGTTCCGGCTTGTAAGTGCGGAGCGGGCGCAGCAGCTGACTGAATTCGGCAGTCAGTACAGGAGGGTTACGGGAAGTGCCGATTTCCTCCACAACGACACTCATCTCTATTGCGACTCCGCTTCCTGGAACGTGAACTACAGGCGTATCGAGGCATTCGGAAACGTCCGTCTTGTCCAGGACAACACTATGCTGACCAGCGAAAGTCTTATTTATGACATTGACCTCAACACCGCACATTTCCGTGGCGGGGTGGTTCAGCTCACGGACAAGGACGGGAATATCCTGCGCACATATGAACTTGACTACAACACCAAGGACAGCATCGGCTTCTTCCGTAACGGGGGTGCGATGATGGACAGGGACAGCAATGTCATCGAGAGCAAGGACGGTATCTATGACTCGAAAGCAAAGACTTTCACCTTCGAGAACAACGTTGAGATGTATATGGATTCCATAAGGATCAGTACGTCCCAGCTCGAATACCGGACTGATAACGGAGTGGCATATTTCAAGCCCGGCACAAAGATGTGGCGGGATGACGGGTTCCTGAAGGCAGAGGCGGGATGGTACGACAAGGAGGGAAAGAAGGCTTGCTTTATGGACAAGGTCTATGCTGAAAACCCTTCATACGAACTCTGGTCAGATGAACTCCACTACAGCCAGGAGAATGGTGAAATATGGATGTACCACAATTCCCAGATTCTCGATACCACGGACAAGTCGTACTATATTGCAGACTATATCCATTATGAACCCGACAGCCTTGACGGACGTGTGGTGATGACGGACAATCCTGCCGTCGTGTATTGCGGTGAGAACGAGGATAATGAGCCGGATACTCTCTGGGTCGGGGCTGACACTCTTCTGACCTATTCTGTCAGAAGATGCGATATCCCTGAAGAGGAGGTCAAGGAGGCCGGGAAAAGGCTTGAGGATATCCTATTCGATACATTGGAGAAGAAGCGCGCCGAGCTTGCAGCGGAATACGAAAAGAAGCAGAACGACAAGTTGCGTGAGGCGGGGATGCTGCCTCCTGAAAGCGCCCCCGGGACGAAGGAAACCGATGATTCCGGTGGTGGACGTGACGACGGCTCGTCTTCCGATGCACCGCCACCTGTGGACTCTGTCTCTATCCCTGCTCCTCTTGACTCCATCCCTCCCGAGCCTGACACGTCGGCGACCAGATATCTTTTCGCCTGGCACAACGTCAAGGCATACCGTTCTGATATCCAAGGTGTCTGCGACTCACTGTGCTACTGCGCGATTGATTCTGTTGCAAGACTTCATGGCCGGCCTGCCTTGTGGAACGAGGTGAAGAACCAGATTACGGCCCAGCAGATGAACATCCTTATCAAAGACGGTAATCTGTCAAGAGGCAGTCTCATAACGGATTCCTGGGTCGTCTCCCAAGCGGATTCCACTCACTTCAACCAGATAAAGAGCGCGGAAATGATGAGTTATTTCCGTGATAACAAGCTTTACCGTTTCGATGCCCTCGGTGGAGTGAATACCATCTTCTATCTTGAGGAGGAAGGAAGACTTACAACGGCGAATGTGAAGGAGGCAAAAATGATGTCCTCTATGATAAAGGACGGCAACGCCCGCCGTATCCTGTATGTCGAGGCTGTCAACAGCGATGCTTTCCCTCTTTTTGAACTCGAAGCTGAGAAACATTTCCTAAAAGGTTTCGAATGGCGCGCTTCCGAACGGCCTGCCAGCCGGACTGCTGTATGCGACAAGGACCTTCATCAAAGCGAGCGTGACAAGTATGTAGGTTTGATTCCTCCTTTGTTCTATCAGACAAACCGTTTCTTTGACAACTGTATGAAGAAGATATTCCCTGAAACGGAAGGTATGGCGGAAGAGGACGACTGCGGGACACAGATGGAATCGGTTGTGGAGGAAGAGGTGGAATCCCCTCTGCAGGAGCCGCAGCAGGAGATAACCCCTGAGCTGTCGGCGGAGGAAAGAATCGAACAGATGAGATTTTCCAGAGAGAAACGTCCTGACCGGAAGCTTGTCAAGGATGCCGGAAAGATTCCGCAATCCGCTGTCAACCGCCCGTCAGCCAAGCCGGAGAACGAGTAACAGGTTCTTATTCAATACTGCGGAGTGCTGCAATATTCTCGTCGGGAGCCTGCATTATATTCCAGGAAAGCACTGCTCCGTCGCAGCCATAATCAATCAGCTCTCTTATCGATTCCACCAGATATTCCGGAGTGGAGTTCACTATTGTGCCACTCCTGTTGATTTCTATGCCGGGATATATCTTGCAGGGAAGATCTTTCATCGCCTCAAGCTGCCCTTTCAGGAAGTCAAGGTCCATCACCAGCGGGCCATATCCCTCTGCCTGTGGAACGCTTTTCCTGATAAGCTCATATTCATATCCTATTCCGGCCGGAGCGTCAGTTATCCGGTATAGCATAGGTTTGATGAAATCCGCGTGCTGCGCGAGCAGGGCATAATCCTGACCGACGAATTGGGAAACAATCGGCGCGAAGAGGTCGAATCCGACCAGCATACCCTGATTGCGGAAATAATCGGCCAGACGGCATATCTGAGAACTTACGATGGCCCCTTTTGCCTTGAAGTAAGCATCTGCCACAGGATTCACGAATCTGAACCCCTCAGCAGGAGTGTAACCTTCCACGGAAAAGAATGCGTCACCTTCTTTTTCGTATTCATCCCGGACGGTCTCGAGGTTCACTCCTGACTCCATATATTTTTCAGCACACTCCGGACATCCACATTCGAATACTCCGCTGACTCCTCCCACGAACGATTGGGTCCTGATTCTGTCAAGGAAAACACCGTCGAAATCAAGGTCCTTGAAATTCTTTTCGAAAATTGCCGTGATGCTGTCGTAGGTCACCGGATCAACGGGACAATTGAATCGGAAGCCGCTTACCTTCGCCATCAGTTCTTCCGGTGGCAGTCCGCCCCAGAGGTCCACGGCCGGACGGGCCTGGAACATATCTTCAATTTCCGAGAATATCGGGAGATAGAGGATGAACTGGATTCCTTTCTTATGCAGGTAGGCTCCGATTTTCTCGTATGGCTCACGCTCGAGGCACCATCCGACCATCACTTTCTCGACAGGAATGATTTTACTCACTTCCTCGATGCGTGCAATGACATCTTCTGGATTGTAGTTGCAACTGTGCCAGTCTCCTATGGAAACCTGAACTATATATCCCGGCTCCCGGGTCTTGTCCTGCCCGCAGGAAACAATTATCAATGCCGAGATGGCCAAAACAATTGAAATGAGAATACGCTTCATAAATTTTTATTCTTTCTCAAAATTAGCGTTTTTTTTGAAATCGTGACTGATGAATCCGTGAAAACATACGACGATCTTCCGTGAAATGGCTTTCCAGACGAAAATGCGTTTGAGGGGCTTCTGCGTGAGGTGAGTTTGGAAGGTCTCCTTCTGCAACCGGAGACCTTCCAAGCCAGTTTTCGCTGCAGGTGCTTCCAGAGGGTCTTGCCTTGGAAGCTCATTTCACAACTTAACGCTAAAGAAATTCTATGTGTGTGCAGAGAGCCTTGTGCTATAGCGGTGCCTGCCGGGCCCGACCTCGATTGGAGCTGAGCCGTCGGGCATTGATATTGTCGCGTGGGTTCCCCGAGGGACTACCACCTTCAATTTGAATCTGCCGTCAGGCGAGATCTTCCAGAAGACGGAAAGTCTGCCATACGAGCTCTCCGTCGAATATTTTGCCCACGTCAGGTCCCCCACAGGTGTCGGCTTGATGATGATGTGCCTGTATCCCGGTTCGTCGTTGTCGGTACAGACTCCGCAAATCCTGCGGTACAGCCATACCAGAGCGCCTCCGAACATAGGATGATTGCGCGAAGCCTCCCCGTCCCACTGCTCCCAGAGGGTCTGAGCACCATTCTCCAACATCCAGCCGAAACTCGGGAAGTCCTTCTTAGTCATAGCAGTATATGCTTCCTCCGCCATACCGTTGTCGCAAAGTGTCTCGAAGAAAAGACTTGATGCATAGATGCCTGTGTTGAGATGTCCCCCGTTGGCTTCGAGTTCCGATTGGACAGTCGCCACGACACGGTCCCTGTACTCATCCGGAACGCCCATAGCCAGAGCGAAAATGTTTGAACCGTCACCGCTGACTGTTCCCTCACCGGTTGAATAACTGCCAGTCTCAGGATTGTAGAATGCCTTATGGAAAGACTCTGCGGTGATATCCGCAAGTCTCTTATACTCCATATATTCGTCATCCAGGCCCAAAGCCCTGGCCGCATTGGCGGTATAGGTCGCGCAGCGCCAGAGATACCAGGTGTGGACCAGATTCTCGGAAGGGAGAGCATAAGGAGGACACCACTCCCCGAGATTCATCCAATAGATGGACTCTCCATCTTTGAAGCCCTTCTGCTGCAACATCGTACCGTCATCCAGACGCCATCCGAGCATATGGCGCAGTTGCTCCTTCATAGGAATAAAATTCTCCTCAAGAACAGAGATGTCCCCATAATGTACATAGTACTCCCACGGGATGATGCACATGGCCGCACCCCACGGGACTCCACCGCCGCACCCCGGATGCCAAGGCGCTCCGTTCGGCACATACCCAGTCACAAGGTCTTGACAATCAGATATATCGTGAAGCCATTTCCTGTAGAAAGAGCGTACATCGAAATTGTGGAGAACGGTCACGCTGGACACCTCTCCGTCACCGGTATACGGGCCCTTCTCCCGATGAGGACAGTCTGTCGCAACCCCGAGATGCATATTGTCTGTCTGGGTGCGCTTCCAGATATTGTTGATTCTATTGATAAGTTCATTGGAGCACGCGAACTCCGAATCCTCCCTGACATCAGAATGAACCACCTCCGCAACGATATTGGAAGCCTTGAGCTTGCCCGGCCAGCCGCTGACGATGGCCTTGTTGAACACCCACCATGTGAACCTCGGTGCATAGGACTTGACCTTCTTTCCATTGCAGATATATTTGTACACCCCGTTGCCGTCGGTCTCAATCGGGAATTCAATGCTTATCTCCGTGCCGGAGGGAGCTTTGAAATTCTTGAGGCGCACCCATCCTGACACATAATCGCCGAAATCAACCTCATATCTGCCATCTTCCAGCAGGGTGATGCTCTTCGGCCTTATTCGCTCCACCACACGGTCAGCAGGGCCGTCCTGCGGCATCAGGGCTCCGTCCGGAGCTTTCCTCAGAACGGCTTTTTCCCATACCTCCCTGCCTTCGAGTCTGGCGTCATAGACCTCTCCCTCATACATATCGTTCAAGAGAATTGGCGATTTGCCGACTTCCCAGGATTCGTCGGTGACGACTGTGTCAGATGTGCCGTCCGCGTAGTCTATCTTGATCTGGCAGATGAAGCGCGGACTGCCGTATGAGGCTACCCATCGTCTGCTGTCAATCGAGAAGAAACCGTTGCCGAGCAGGGCGGAGAGTTCGTTTGTGCCACGGCTCAGATACCTGGTCACGTCATAGGTGAGATAAAGCACGCGGAAGCCCCTCCAGTTGGTGTCATCCATAGGTATAGGCTGAGTCTGGGGAAGGGAGGGACGGTGGGAGTATGAGGTCTCGTTAGGGCTGAGAACCTCATCGCCTATCTTCTTGCCGTTGATGTAGAATTCGAAAAAACCGACTCCGGTGACATAGGCTGTGGCGGATTTGATTCTCTTCTCTATTGTGACTCTCTTCCGGAAAGAGGGGGCCGGGGGAGCCTGCGTCTTATTGAATGCCTCCCCATCCCAGGGAGCGCCTATCCAGAGGGCCTTCCACTCAACGGCCGGAGCGTCAAACAATGATACCAATGAAAGAATAAGGATGAATAACGTTTTCCGCATACTCGAAATTAGAACCATTTCAAAACAGGTTCTTACAGTTTATATACAAAAATAGCATAATTCCGGAGAACTGACGGCACAAAATACCCGGATTCAGATTAAGAACCTGTTTTGAAATGATTAACTTCAATTCTTATGCTTCTTATTCGCATATTTTTCGCTGCTTATCAGTTACAAAATGAGATCCGGCGGGCTAAAGCCCTACTGCTCGGGCCGCAGGCATCAAAATCATCAAGGAAATGATAGGAACTCCGGTGCTTTCTTCGGTGGATGAACTTAACGAAATCATTCAGCCTTTGATGGAGTATATGAACAGTCTTCCTAGGTGGACGCTTGGTGGCCGTGCGCCCAAGGATATACCGGTATCTAAGGACGCCTTAAGCCAGTTGGCTGCAACGGCCGCGACATTTGGGCATATGAAGAATGTGATGAACTATCAGGGCGTTGGCCGAAACGATCCTTGTCCATGTGGCAGCGGGTTGAAATATAAAAATTGCCACGGTAATAATTTCAGCTGATACGGCTATAAAATATTACTACACAATAATATACGACATTGCGGTAAATACAAATTTACCGCAATGCAATGATAGGGGAGTAGCTGAATTTCAAATATTTAAGCACTCTGCAAAATATTTCACCCCATTTAGACTCATATCAAGTTTATATGAGATATTTTTTAATAGACTTAGGAACCGGGTATAGAAAAATAAGTAATGTGCTAATAGCAAACTGAAACCTTGTATTCCCATACACCATCAGCGTCTGCATATATGAAATATTGCCCCGCCGGAACCGAAAACGTCTTGTCTGACGAGTGAGTACTTTTCCATGAATAACCACCAATGTTCATTCCATAATATGATTGTGTCTTTCCTTTACCCTCCAAAGAGATGCAGCAGCCATCACTATAAGGAACAGGGTCAAAAAAGGACTCAATCCTCACTTTGCAAGCAGGCAGATAAAACCAGTCTGTTTCAAACTCCCCAGTCCCCCTGCGATGATCAATTATTCTCCAGTACTGTGTTAATTGGATTAAATCGTCATATGTAACCAATGAATCGGCAGCCTGAAATGACTTAAATTGTGTATTAAGCAAGGAGTCTTTTACGAATGTGAATGTAGTAGTGTCAATCTCAAATGATAACTTTGGGCTAAAATCAGTACCGTATTCCTCAAAAGACATTGCCCATGCACCGCTGGTAATAATTTTGAGCGTGACATTATCCCAACGCTCAGTCAGATAAATTACGTTCGTTTCAGATTCGGTTGCAAGAATAAATGGTATCTGCTCCATGCCATCCTTGTTGATTTTATATACGGAAAAGCCAGAATTTGAAACGTCATTGTAGACATATCTAATTCGAACTGGTGTAGTGAATGTCAAACTATCTAGTGTCTCACTGCCGGACTTATATTTAAGTATCGCCGAGGGAAATGACAAGGAGTCAATCTGGAGCTCCATTTCTGAATAGGCTTTAGCAATCTTTTGCGTTTGATTTTCACAGCAAAGTGCAAAACAACAAATAGACAAGAGCAGGAGGATTCTTTTCATAACGAGATAATTATATCACAAATATATCATAATTTTAGGGAACTATATATTTGTTGACCCATAGATACAAAAGAAAGAGGATGACCTCTAAGTCCATCTGGACTTTTTAGTCACCCTCTTCATTTGATTCGTTACGGTGCAGCGGTTATTCGATGAAACCGACTATCTGGCCTTTGACGACTCTGTCGCCCTGTTTGGCGTTGATTGAAACAATCTTGCCGGAAGCTTTCGCAGGGCACTCCTCCAAACCGTAGTAAGCTTGAATCCAGCATAC
>JAGHVK010000107.1 GCA_018064345.1 Candidatus Cacconaster merdequi | reverse complement strand
TCTCCGTCTATTCGCGGCAGATTGTCTACAAGTGCATCCGGATTTGATGCTATGCCCCGTACAATGGCTCCGAACAGACTATGAATTGTTTTGACAGCCTTCTTGGTATATAATTTCCTGTCAAAGGCAATTTTCAGGCAAAGTTCACCATTATCTGTTATGAATGAACTCGGATTGATTTCAGAGAAATTCTCCTCCTTGGCAAGTATCGATTTCAGGGCAAATACAGAATTCTGCTCCGTATCGGTTTCTCTATGAACTGGTGCACCACTGTCGAAGTTCTCGAAAGCTATGACTGTCTGGAAGAGCTGAGAGCCCAGACAGGATTGCTGCTGGATTTCCGCCAAAGGACAAAAATCGTGTTCCTTGCTTTCTGCCGCCTGATCGGAAAGTTGGTGAAGAAGTTGTCGAACCGTGGTATTCTTGTCGGACCTCACACGCACCGGAATGGAATTGATGAAAAGTCCGAATACGTCTCCAACCTCTACAGAGGTATTGTCACGGCCGGAAACCACCTTTGCGAACACTACGTCATTGGTGCGGGCATAAACCTGAAGGACCATACCCCAGGACATTTCGACGATGGTGCTGAATGTGATATCCTCCTGCTGGCATAAAGCGGAAAGGCGGTCGGTGGAATCCTTGTCCACATAGGACAGTATAACATCCTCGTCACTTCTGTCGGATTCGGCGACAGGACCGCCGGATGGTATTTCCGCCCTGGTTTCATAGCCGGACAGGAACTCCTTCCAATATTTCAACGATGCCTGTTTGTCCTTATGTATAATTTCACGGACGGCTTCTTCATATCTGCCGGCAGTTGATCGTTCATTGGAATGATTCAAGTGCACACCGCTAATCTCCTCCATCAGATTTTGAATGAATCCTCCGATAAAGGTCTGCATACACCATCCGTCAACAATGATATGGTGAATTCCGAGAAGAAGATAGCAGGATGTGTCGGACTTTGCGGCACATACCACGAAGGCAAGCGGCTTTTCCTGAAGGTCAAAGCCATTTGTCAGATATTCCTCGCGCAACTTCAATACAGCCTTCTCCGGATCTTCCTCTCCGCTCAGATCGTGCATATATAATCCGAGTTTCCTGTCCACTATTGCCTGACGGTAAATAGAAACACCATTGCTGATTATGGACGTACGGAGTACTTCATTGCTGGCGGCCAGACGGTCGAGAGCCTTGCTCAACTGTTCTTCTGAAGGCAGTGCTGACAATTCGAAGATATTTACTATGCGGTATGCCCAGGCCTGTGGCTCTGCGAGATGCTTCAGAAGCATACTCTCCTGCATAGGGGTGAGAGGGTAGATGCGTTCAAGACGTTCTCCCCGTTTTGCGAAATCCGCTTCAACGACCTGGAACTCGTCATCGCTCCATTCCATCTCTCCAAGGTCGCTGGCAGTATGTTCGGGATGTTCCACCGACATGGTATGTTCAGCGATTCCCTTGAGTTCATCAAGATAGAGTTCTCCCCATTGTCTGATGCTTTCCTCATCCAATAGGTTGGCATCATAGGCAAAGGGTATCAGCATCTCGCCGTTGATTACCGAACTGTTCACTGACACCGGTTCCCTGATATTGCCGTTGTCCACAGCTTCTCCGGAACTGAGGTCGGAAGCCATATATAATCCCTCGGCATTATCCTCACCCGTCTTTCCTCCATCGGAGAATTCTCCAAGATAGTTGAAAGTGACCATAGGCATTTCCGCCTCGGGCATTACTCCCGTAATGTATTTGAGGACATTGTAGCCGAAACCTTTGTTCGGAATGCGGTGCAGTTCTTCCTTGACGTTGCGGATATCGGAACGCAGGTCTTCTCCCGTAATGTCAAGTACGACAGGATAGATGGAAGTGAACCATCCAACAGTGCGGTCAATTGTCAAAGGTTCCTTTCCAAAAGGCTCCCTTCCGTGACCTTCCATGCTCACGGCCAGACTTCCGAAACCGGTAAGACGCTTGTAGCTGCGCACAAGACCAGTAAGAAGAAGGTCGTTGATTTCTGTATCATATGCCTCGGAACACTTGCCGATGAGCAATCCGGTGGTTTCTGCATCCAGTTTTACCGCATGGAATTTGCGGTTCACGGCCTCGTCTTTTCTCTTCAGGCGAGGAGATGCCGCCATACGCCGGGATACATTCTCCCAATATCCGATTTCCTGCGAAAGCTGATAACTTGAGGCGTATTCGTGAAGAGCCTCCGCGTATGTCTTGTAAGAATGCGTCTTTGCGGGAAGAACAACGGACTTGCCCTCAAGGGCGAGAGCATACGCCGTATTCAGGTCTTCAACAATTATCCTCCAGGACACACCATCCACTACAAGGTGATGACAAACGAGCAGCAGTGCATCACCATCATCCATACGGAACAGTGCGGCATTGAACAGAGGCCCTTTCTCCAGAGAAATCGAGCGGTGGATTTCCGAGCCGGTCATCGCAACCTTTTCCTTGCAGGAACTGTCTCCACGCAAATCGGACTCCCTCCATCCGTACAAAGTCTCTTCGTCGGTATCCCGCAGGTATAGAGCGTTCCCCTGAACTTTTGCACGAAGCATATCATGATGGCTGACAAGTGCTGACAATGCCTGTTTCAAGGCTACGGCATCTATGCATTTGTCTGACCGCAGCATAAAGTCCTGATTGAAATGGGCGGGCACGGGCATATCCAGGGCGAAGAAATGCTCTATTATGGCGGAGTTCGGCACAGGACCGGTCACCGCTTCCTGACTTATCT
>JAGHVK010000033.1 GCA_018064345.1 Candidatus Cacconaster merdequi | reverse complement strand
CCGTGGCCTGAAGGACGGATGGTATGAGATAGAAATGTGGGAAGGGGAATCGGGATATGTTCAGGCCCGGTATATGAACTGGGATGCAATAGATACTTTTTAAAGACGTCAGAAGCTGCCTGTATGAGGCAGCGCGCCACGGAAACATATGTCGCAGTCCGACGGTGTTACTCCATATAAGGATTATTCCCGGTAAGTGTGTTCAGGAATGCGACTATTGAGCAAATGTCCTGCTCTGACAATTCTTTGCCGAGTTCATATCGTGCCATAGCCTTGACAGCAGCTTCAAGGGTCTGTAATGAACCATCGTGGAAATATGGGGCTGTCAGTGCTACATTCCTGAGTCCCGGCACTTTGAATTTGTGAAGGTCCTCATTTTTCCCTGTGAATCCTTTGAGCCCGTCGTCATCGGAATTATATGCAATTTCATCTGTCCGGTCCTCAAAATAATCACCGTAGATATCCAGAAACTCGAATGAGCGGCCACCAAGAATAACCCCTGTATGACAGGTGGCGCAGGCATTCTCCTTGAATTTTTCATAACCGCGCGTTTCTTCAGGACTTATCGCTTCAGAGTTTCCTTTCAGATATTTGTCAAAACGGCTGTCTGGTGTGATCAATGTCCGTTCAAGCTCCGCGATAGCTCCGGTTACCGTCATCCTGGTCAAACCTTCTCCGGGATACAGTCTCTCGAACTCTTCCACAAGGAACTTGTCCATACGCAACCTCTCGCAAATCTGATCCCAAGTCTGGTCTCCCATTTCAACGGGATTTGTAGCAGGCCCCTCAGCCTGCTCGCGAAGATCGGCTGCCCTCCCGTTCCAAAACTGACGAACATTGAAGTCGGAATTGTATACTGTAGGAGCATTGACTCCTCCCTCCAGTCCATTGATTCCCTCGGATACTCTCTCATCGGCGTGATCGGCTCCGCCGTCTTCCAATACATGGCATGTTGCGCAGGAAATTGTTCCGTCAAGGGAAATACGGGCATCGTTGAAAAGGCTTTCTCCCAGTTCAGCTATTTCCTTGTCGAACTCAACACTTTCCGGAATGGTGCACACAGGTCCGTCATAGCCTCTCTTCTCCCTGATCCATCCGGCAATAATGCTTTTCTCCTTTTTGTTGAACCTCGTTCCCCAGTTTATCAGCCTGTATCCGGCAATAGGCATCGTCTCGTAGGAAATGGCGTGGTCCAGCATAGAGAGCGTGACATCATCGATATCTTCAGTTACTTTACTCTCAAGGTCAGTGAATCTGAAAGCGTGATATGTATGTTCCGCCATCTTTGGACCAATTACCGGAAAAGAAGAATAGAATGGAAGTTTCGGGTTCCCGGAATGACAGACGAAACAATCGTTCTGCTTCAGGATTGAAACCACTTGTTCGTAAACAGGCGCGTCCGGAATAGACTTTCTGAAACCGAAACGGTACACGGCAATTATTGTTGCGGTGCCAAGTAGGATAAATAATGCGATTTTAAGTGCTCTCATATAGTTTTTTCTTGATTATACGTGTGGAGGCTCTGCATTGATGAAGGAAGGTAATTGACACCGTACCATGTCATCTGCATCGCAAGGAATGCTATTACTGCAAATGAGAATCTCAGACCTTTTCCCTGGACGTGAGTACCCGCCAATGTCAGAAGCCAGGTGGCTGCGGCCCAGCATTCCTTTGCGTCCCAAGTCCAGTAATCACCCCAGGCCTGTTTCGCCCATACCGCGCCGCACATCATTCCTATCAGGAGCAGTGATGATGCAGTGGACAGGAGTTTCTCAGGAAGGCCATACGGAACCTTTGTCGAAAACAGTGAGGCGAACCCGGAGACAACAGCCAAGGCCAGTATGGAGTATGCCAGCATATAAACTATAAGATGAGGGATGAACCACAGACTTCTCAAGGCCGGAGGCAAAGTGCTGAAACTGATGCGCTCAAGCGAAATCAAGGCGAAAACAACAGCCAGCAGGAGGACGGCGACAAGTATCTTCCAGTTACGCCAGACAGTTTTCAAACTCAGAAGCGCACCAAACAACAGTATCAGCGCTCCCAGATCCACAACAGGAAGCCACGGATCACGTACAATCTTCAGAACCGAATAGCGTCCGGAGTCTATTCCATAGCTGGACTGATATATCCTGTATCCTTTATACCGGCAAGGATGGTTTACCGATGTCTGCGTGGTCCTGCCGTCAATCGACAATGTGCTGGTGTATTGTTTGGGACTTATTCCGTCTTGATAACAGTCGATTTTGAAATCTTCCAGCAATACACTGAATGGAAGCGGTACTGCATTTCCATTGGCGTCAATGGCAATATGTTCCTTCCTTCCCTCTAGATAGACTTTCATCATAGCGTCTGTTGAGTCGGGTGCTCCGAACAGACCCCCTGCCAGGACAAGGAACAGCCCAGAGTGGCTCAGAAATGCAGAAAGTGATTTATGGGAAAAATCATTGATTGAGGTGAGACCGAGGGCAATAATCACAAGGACAATGACCGTTATGAATGTCCAATGGTGGAAGATACCGATGCTCCAACTGCCTTCGATCGCGAGAAGTACTGACAATGTCAGCATAAGAATCAAAGATATCTGTCTGAAAGCAGGAAATCTGCCTGTAAGATATTTGCAAAAGATGAATATGCAAACCACAAGCGCCAGCGCCAGTATCAATGACAGCGGAAATTCAAAAATGTGCAGATCAACCATACTTATGTGCTTCAGAACCAGCCTTATGTCTCCATAGTCTGGAAACTGGTCGGACTTAAGGGCAAAGATAAATGAATAATGGCAAATTCCGGCATTTGAAGTATGGAAACCATTTATTATGCCTGAATTTTCCTTAAAATCACCGGTTATTATTATTCAGTAAAGATAAATACCCGTATATTTGTCCTTCGAACCATTCCAAAAATGGTTTTTGGATTCGTACCAATTAAAAGTGATTACAATAACTGCATTTTAAAAGATTAAGATTATGGCTAAATGGATTTGCCCAGTCTGCGGATATGTTCACGAAGGTGACGCAGCACCAGAGAAATGCCCGATGTGCGAGGTACCGGGAAGTAAGTTCAACTTGGTAGAGGAAGGACAGGGTCTTAAGTTTGTAACAGAGCATGAGCTTGGAATAGCAGGCGCTATCCCTGCAGGCGCTGATGGGGATTTTGTGCGTCAAGGCCTTAAGGACCACTTCCTTGGAGAGTGCACAGAGGTAGGTATGTACATCGCAATGAGCCGTCAGGCAGACCGCGAAGGATATCCTGAGATTGCAGAGGCCTTCAAGCGCTATGCATACGAAGAGGCTGATCATGCAGCACGTTTTGCCGAGATGCTCGGGGAAGTGGTTTGGGATACAAAGACCAATGTCGAGAAGAGGATGATGGCTGAGGAAGGTGCTTGCGCAGGCAAGATGGATATCGCCAGGGTTGCAAAGCAGCTCAACCTTGATGCCATCCACGACAGTGTTCACGAGATGGCCAAGGACGAGGCTCGTCACGGAGCTGGGTTCCAGGGTCTCTTCAACCGATATTTCAAGAAATAACTACCCGATTATGAGTGCAAAAGAAATCGTCCTGAAGACAATGACAGAAGCTGGAAAACCTCTTTCTGCCGGTGAAGTTGCCACTATTTCCGGAATTGACAGAAAAGAAGTGGACAAGGCTTTTGCCGAGCTCAAGAAAGACGGTGGGATAGTATCCCCTGTCCGCTGCAAGTGGGAGCCTGCAAAATAATCCTTCTCTCCATTTGCTCCTATTACAAAACCACGCAGCTCCCTGTATCGGGAACTGCGTGGTTTGTGGTTTTTATAGCTCAAGCAAGCTTGGCTCTGCGCTCGACTCTCACTGACATTCTGTAATGAGACGGACACTGAAGCCGTAGCTGCGGGTGTCGTCGTCGCCAGGGCCGACGCTGCTGCCATTGAAGTACACGTCGTACGCGTCGTACTCATCGAGCGCGGTAGATGACCAATAGTAGCCTTCGTCGCCGTCACTGAAGACATCGGAACCCTTGCGGTAACCCGCAGCGGGAAGGAAGACGAGATTACCGGCGTCAGCCAATGCAGCATCATTTGCGTATGAATTGGCCAGCTCCCCTTCAAAGCCGTCCGGATTCAACATCAGCCACCTTGATGAACGACATCACCAGCTCAAACCACTCCAATATCAGCGCTAAGTAAGCAAAAATATCCTTACAAAGTACTCCTGCAAGCATAAATCTTTGTCAAAAACCTAGAACCATTTCAAGACAGGCTCTTTGCCCGCATGCTTTTGCAATACGACAGTAAGATGTGAAAAGGGACTTCCAAGGCATATCCCTCTTGAAGCACCTGCAGCTAGGGTATGTTTGGAAGGTCTCCTTCTGCAACTGGAGACCTTCCAAACTCACCTCACGCAGAAGCCCTTCAAACGCACTTTCGTTTGGAAGGTTATTTTACGGCTGAGGCCTTCTTATTTGTACCGTACCATTTCATCATCCGGCCTGAATGCAGTATGCCTTTCTGATGGCTTGCATCCTTCAGCAGCGTATCCGAGTGGGAGAATTGCAACTGGATGCTCATTCGCCGGGATCTCGAAAGCTTCAGAGACCTCCTTTGGATTGAAAGACCCTATCCAGCAGCTGCCTATCCCCAGTTCCCAAGCCTGTAGCATCATGTGGGTTGTTACAATGGAGGCATCGACCTCTCCGCTGTCGTGGCCGTTGTCCTTGCCGTTCTTCCAGGAAAGGGCATCATCATAGCAGATTATGACAGCCAGGGGAGCTCCGAAAAGGTTCCGGATTCCGGCAAGCTTCTCCACTGCCTCCGGACTCTTGACGACATAGAGCTTTTGAGGTTGATAATTGACGGCCGTGGGGGCCACCTTTGCTGCCTTGAGGATCTTTTCAATCTTTTCATCCTCCACAGGTCTTGAAGAGAACTCTCTGACGGAATACCGGTCTGTCGCTAATCCAAGAAAACTCATAGTTATTTCCTCCACGTTATTAGAACCATTTCAAAACTGGTTCTGAAAGCGAAGATACGATAATTACATTCTGTTTTCAATAATAATCCCTATTTTTGTATCGTTATGAAAAGAAGTCTGATTCTCATTATACTGGCTGTACTGTTGTGTGCCGGCTGTGCGAAGGAAGTGGACTGGTACCCTGTCACAGTCTCATTCTACATAGTGGATTCTGAGGGGAACGATCTTTTGGACCCGGCTTCGGAATCGTTCATCGGGGATGATATCAGCTTGTCGTACAAAGGAAATGAATACGTGTACTCAATCCCCACAAAGACATACCTGCCGGTGTTCTATGGATTGATAATAGAAAAGGACAACCTGGTGGGAAAATACTGTGCCCGCTTCGGCGAACTTGACGGGGCTGACAATTATGATGATGACTTCATAATCAGGTTTCCGGATGGAACATCGAGGACACTCCATTACGACAGAAGAGTGAACTGCTTGACGGTGTCTGCCAGGCAGAAGTGGTTCCTCGATGGAGTGAGAGTTGATTATCCTGTCATAATTACTTATCAACCGTAAAAACTGTATAAGCGTCCGGCTTCCGGGCGCACTTGAATAGTATGGCAAAATTGGAATACAATGCAATAGGTCTTATGTCGGGGACTTCCCTCGACGGCCTTGACATCTGTTATGTAAACTTCATATATGAAGATGGCAGGTGGAGCTACAGGATGCTTGATGCCGACAGTGTGGAGTATCCGGAGTCTCTTCACGAGGCTCTTGCCACGGCTCAGGATATGAGCGCATTGGAGTATGCAAGGCTTCATTCGGACTATGGCCTGTTCATAGGCCGTCAAGTGCGGGGATTCATAGAGAAACGCGGTATAAAGCCCGATTTCGTGGCGTCCCACGGGCAGACCATCTTCCATCAGCCTTCAATCAGGTTTACCGGACAGATAGGCTCAGGTGCCGGTATTGCGGCAGAGACAGGCGTGGATACAATCTGTGATTTCCGGACGACTGACGTGGCTCTCGGCGGGCAGGGCGCACCGCTTGTACCGGTTGGAGACCGTGAACTCTTCGGAGAGTATGGTTACTGCCTCAATCTCGGAGGGTTCTCAAACATCTCCTTCACAAAAGGAGAAAAGCGCATTGCATACGACATTTCACCTGTGAATTACGTACTTAACGAATATGCACGTCGTGCCGGAAAGGAGTATGACGAGGATGGAAAGATGGCCCGCAGCGGACGTATCTGCGAAGAACTGCTGCAACGTCTGGATGCTCTTGACTTCTACCATAAAGGCGGTCCGAAGTCGTTGGGAAGGGAATGGGTGGAGAAAGAAGTGTTCCCTCTGATGGAATCTTTCAGCCTGAGCACTGAAGACTCTCTTGCGACTTTCGTGGAACATATAGCCAGGCAGATTGCTGCGAATGTTGAAGGAGGCAAGGTCCTCGTCACAGGAGGAGGAGCGCTCAACAAATATCTTCTCGAAAGGATGCAGGCGAACAAACCTGATGCGGAGTATGTCGTGCCCGACAGGCTGACGGTCAATTTCAAGGAGGCCCTCATCTTTGCATTCCTCGGAGCACTCTATATGGCGGGGCAGGCCAACTGTCTGGCTTCGGTGACCGGAGCTTCGCGTGACAACATCGGCGGATGCCTCTACCGGGGCTCAATCCGCTGACTCTCAGAGCCGGTTCTTACATAAAGATGTATTTCAGAATGAATACAGCCGCAAGTATCCACATTGCAGGCGAAATCTCCTTGTGCTTCCCTGAAAGGGCAAAAAGCAGCACGTAGGCTATCATTCCTATCAGGATGCCGTCCGAGATGCTGTAAGCCATAGGCATAAGTATCAGGGTGAGGAACGCCGGTATGGATTCGCGGTAGTTCAGCCATTTGATTTTGGCGACAGGCTCCAGCATCATCATACCCACAATGATGAGCGCCGGTGCGGTGGCTGCACCCGGAATTGCAAGGAAGAGCGGACCGAACAGCAGTGCAAGGGCGAAACATACGGCTGTGCTGAATGCTGTCAGCCCGGTGCGCCCTCCGGCACCCACTCCGGCGGAACTCTCGACGTATGTGGTGGTGGAAGAGGTTCCGAGCAGGGAACTTGAGATAGTGCCTATTGAATCGGCGAGAAATATTCTGTCAATTCGGTCGATGCTGCCGTCATTTTTGATAAAACCAGCCTTCTGTGAAACTCCGATGACAGAGCCCATGGCTGCAAAAATGTCGATAAAAAGGAAAGTCAGCACGACTGTAAGCATATCTGCCGAGAAAATATGCGAAAAATCGAACTTGAAGGCAATCGGAGCTACACTCGGGGGAGCAGATACTATTCCGTTGAATCTTGTCAGTGCCATACCGGTTGCCGGGTCCTTTATGAAGAGCCCGATTATGGTCGTTGCAAGGATTCCGATGAGCAGACCGCCCCTGACGTGGAGCATTACGAGCGAGCAGGAAATGACCAGTCCTATCATCGCCAGCAGTCCGGTGCCGTGGGTGATGTCGCCGAGAGCGACGAGTGTGTTCTCGCTGTCAACGACAATCCCGGCGTTCTGCAGACCGACGAAAGCTATGAACAGGCCTATGCCCGAGCCGATTGCATTCTTGATTGATACAGGGAATGCATCCGCGATCCTGGTCCGTACCTTGGTGAGTGTGAGGACAGCCATTACCGTCCCTTCAATCAGCACGGCGGTCAGGGCAAACTGCCAGCTGTAACCCATTGTCATACACACTGTATAGACGAAGCAGGCGTTTGTTCCCATTCCGGGAGCCAGCCCGAAAGGCCTCTTCGAGTAGAAAGCCATTATCGTCGTGGCAATGATGGCTGCAAGGGCGGTGGCAGTGAATACAGACTCCGCCGGCATTCCGGGAAGAACGCTGAATATGCTCGGATTGACAGCCAGGATGTAGGCCATCGTAAGGAAAGTGGTGACACCGGCCACTATCTCTGTCCTTACGTTGTGAATTGCAGGGTCGAAACCGAACGCCTTGGTCAAAAAACTCTTCGTGGTCATTTCTTTCGTATGATATTGAGTCCGTCGCGCAGCGGAAGTATGAAGTTCTCGACTCTCGGATCACCGGCAACGAGGTCGTTGAAAGCCATTATCCCGCGTGTCTGTGCGTCACGTGGCGGCTCAGCCTCATATACTTTCCCGTCCCAAAGGACATTGTCTGCAATGATGTATCCTCCGGGGCGGAGCAGCTCGATAGCCGACTGGTAGTATGCAATGTATTCCCGCTTGTTTGCGTCGATGTAGATCAGGTCGTAGGATTCCCTGCATCCATCGAAGAATTCCTTCGCATCTGAAAAGATGAGGTTCACCTTGTCGGTGACGCCGGCACGTGCATACCCTTCTCTGATAAGGTCTTCGAGTTCGTCGTTGATTTCCACGGCATCGAGCACGGCACCATCGTCAAGAGCCGTGGCGATGCATATTGAAGAGTAACCGGTGAAGACTCCGAGTTCCAGAACCCTGCGGGGAGAGTTCATAAGCACGAAGTGGTGAAGCAGCGCTCCGACTTCAGGACCGCAGAGCATCCTTGCGTGGTTGGTGCGCAGGTGCGTCTCCCTTTCGAGCCAGTGCAGCGCATCGGGAAGGGGAGTGGAGAAATCGGACAGGTATTTTTCCAGAGCGGTCATAGCATACGGTCATTTGTAAATCAGAGTGGACAGCCTGTCTTCGGCGAGAACCCTCCGGGCTGTTTCGTTCAACTCTCCGGCAGTTATTGCATTTATGCGGTTGCGTATCTGTTCGTCGGACATTACGTTCCCAAAGATAAGCATACTCTTTCCCATCGAAAGTGCTTGGCTTTCACCGTTGTCGGAAGAGATGGCCAGCTGCCCGAGCAGTTGTTTCCTTGCTGCTTTCAGAGCCGCATCGCTGATCTCTTTTTCGCGCATCCGGCTCAGTTCCCGGCGTACGAGGTCGAGACATCTTTCCAGATTGCCCTTGTCGCATCCGAAATATACCATAAAGGAGCCGGTGTCGGAGAACTGGCTGTAGGTGGAGTCCACGCTGTAAACGAGAGCGCTCTTCTCCCGGAGGGCCTGATTGAGGCGCGAGTTTGAACTCGGCCCGCCCAATATGTTGTTGAGCAGTATCATAGGTATCCTCTCCCTGTCGTAGAAAGAGTACGCCGTGGTGCCGACTATACAGTTCACCTGATGGTTTTTCCTGCTGATTTCGCGGGTGAAGAGAGTGCCTTTGGAAAGAGAGTCGGAAAGAGGTGACGCCGTTGAGGAGCGTTCCGCCGCGTAACCGGCGGGTATGTGGCGGGCAATCGCATCAGATGCTATCTTGAGCGCCTTCTGCTGCGGAATGTCCGCAACGATGGAAACGCACATCCTTTCCGGACGGAAGTTGTCACGTACATACTCTTTCAGGTCCGCGGAGGTAATCTTCTTCAATGTGCGGGCATCTCCGAGGATGGAGCGCGAAAGCGTGTTCCCAGCGAAGAGCATCTCTTCGAACTGGTCGAATATGTATTCGGAAGGGGAATCCTTGTACATATTAATCTCATCCACCACCACGTGCCTCTCCTTCTCAAGCTCCTTTTCCGGAAAAGTGGAATGGAAGGCAAGTTCCAGCATCAGATCCACCGCTTTTGCTGTATCTTCTTTAAGGACAGTGGAATAGAGTACCGTTTCCTCTTTTGTGGTATATGCGTTGAGATCACCTCCCAATTTCTCCAACCGGTCGCTGATCTCCTTTGGTGTCCGCTTCTCAGTACCTTTGAAAAGCATATGCTCCGTCAGGTGAGCAATACCGCAACACTCCTTCTGCTCGTTTCTGGTACCGGACTTGATGCTGAGTGCCGAATATGACACCGGTGACTTGGAACGCCTGAAAACGAAACTCATCCCGCAAGGGAATGTGTATGTATATGTAGTTTCCTTCATTTCAAAAACAGTTCTGCACGCAAACTTACACAAAATCTACCGATACGCCCTCAAAGCATAGTACTTTTTTGAAAATGTTGGAAAAATGTCAGCTTTTGCCTATTTTTGCCTTGGATAAATGTAAGAAAGTGTTCAAATCAGCCTTGGATTAGTGTATGATAAGCAGAAAACTGAGCGTCATAATGCACTGAACAATGTGCTGAATGTCTCCAACTACGATATTCCTCAGGCGTATGTCCTCTGCAACGACAATCTTTCCGTCAAGGACAAGAGGATTTACCTGCCAGTCTATATGTTGATGTTCATCCATAGGCATCCTCTGCCTAAGGAACAAATCTACACTCTGGATTTGACAGGACTGAAGTGAAAGGGGATGACCTCAAATCTCCAGGACTCCAGGACTTTTTAGCAATCCTCTTATTCATTTGCCCGACAAGCAAAATGGTGCAGCGGGAAGCAAGATAACTGCTGATTGGAATAATTCAGTCTTGTGTATTTCAAAACGAAATGATTTTTGTACTTTTGTAGATTATGGGACAATTCATAGTATCTGCACGTAAGTACAGGCCGGGCAGCTTCGAAACACTGCTCGGGCAGGAGAACATAGCAAGAACTCTCAAGAATTCCATCATAAGGAACCAGCTGGCACACGCTTACCTTTTCTGCGGGCCACGTGGAGTGGGGAAGACAAGCGCGGCAAGAATCTTTGCCAAGACAATCAACTGTTCCAACCCGGGGCCTGATATGGAACCTTGCGGGCAGTGTGAATCCTGCCGCTCATTCGCTGAGGGACGTTCGTACAACATTCACGAGCTTGATGCGGCTTCCAACAACTCGGTGGACGACATCCGCCAGCTTACCGATACTGTCAGGATACCGCCGCAGGTAGGCAGATACAGCGTCTATATCATCGATGAGGTGCATATGCTCACGCAGTCGGCCTTCAATGCCTTCCTCAAGACACTGGAAGAGCCGCCGGCGCACGCAATATTCATACTCGCAACCACCGAGAAACACAAGATTCTGCCAACAATCCTCTCAAGGTGTCAGACATACGATTTCAACCGGATAACGATAGACGACATTGTGCGTAACATCCGGCAGATAGCTCAGGCAGAGGGCGTGAGCATCACTGACGATGCAATGCACATCATAGCGCAGAAGGCCGATGGGGCGATGCGCGATGCACTCACACTGTTCGACCAGACAGTTGCCTTCTGCGGGAAAGAGGTGACGTACGAGCAGGTGGTCAAGAACCTGAACGTCCTTGATTACGAATACTATTTCCGCCTTACGGACTGCTTCCTTTCAGGAGACTGCGCCGCTGCCCTCCTCATTTTCGACGAGATTATCTCAAACGGATTCAACTCACTGAGTTTCATCGGTGGGCTCAGTTCGCACTTCCGCGATTTGATTGTATGCAGCAAAGGCGCCGGGTCCACTCTTCTTGAGCTCGCGCCGTCCATAGCACAGCGGTATCAGGAGTATTCACAGAAATGTTCTCCGCGCTTCCTCTTCGAGGCTCTCGAAATAAGTTCGGAATGTGAGGCTTCCTACAAGCAAAGCGGTAATCCGCGTCTGCTCATAGAGTTCGCTCTTATGAAGATGAGCAATCTCGGCGGGGCTTTCGCTGCTGCCGGCGCTTCCGTAGCGGTGGCCGCCGCACAGCCTGTTCCAGTTGTTCCGAAACCGGTTGAAAAGCAACCTGCGGCCCCTGAACCTGTACCGGAAAAGGCAGAGCCGGCGGCTTCCGCACCCGCAGCACCTGCTGCACCTTCCGCACCCGCAGCTCCTCAGATGGCCGCGAAAAGGTCTTCTCTTTCCATCAAGGAACTGATGGCTGAAGGGGACGAGAAGCCATCTCAAGGCCCTGTGGTGAAAGAGGCCGTAAAGGTCGTGACGATAGATGCCGCAGCTTTGCAGGAGGCGTGGACCGCCCTTGCTGAAAGCGAAGCGAAGATGCCGAGGCTTTCGTCTGCAATATCCCAGGCCACCCCAACGGTTGAAGATGGAACGCGTGTCCACTTTGAAGTGAGCAATGCCGCCCAGAAGGAGTGGATAGACCGCAACTGCCGCGCAAGGCTGGAGGCTTTCCTGCAGAAACGTCTCTCCTGCGACGACCTTCGCCTCTTTGTGGATGTGGCTGAAATCAAGGTGGAAAGAGACCAGCTTTATATGCCTTCCGACAAGGTGGATTACCTTATGAAGACTTCTCCTGACTTCCGGCGCATGCGCAAGGATCTGGGACTCGAAAACGCATAAAACAGGTTCAAAACCGCATATTATACCGTTTCCGGACGGATTCCGGACTTGAAGATATGAAACTATTCTGCACCAACTTAGTAAAGAAATACGGAAAGAGGACTGTCGTGAAGGATGTCTCGATTGAGGTGGAACAAGGTGAGATAGTCGGGCTGCTTGGTCCTAACGGGGCCGGCAAGACCACGAGCTTCTATATGATAACGGGCCTCATCAAGCCTAATTCCGGCAGGATTTTCCTCGATGAAGAGGAGATAACGGGCCTTCCGATGTATGAGAGGGCGCAGAAAGGCGTCGGTTACCTTGCGCAGGAGGCTTCCGTATTCAGGACGATGAGCGTGGAGAACAATATCCTTTCGGTGATGGAGATGGCAGGCTTCTCTCCCGAATACCGTCGCGAGAGGGTGGAGTCACTCATTGACGAATTCGGCCTCCAGAAGGTACGCAAGAGCCTCGGCATACAACTTTCCGGAGGTGAACGTCGCCGTTGCGAGATTGCCAGAGCCCTTGCCATCAACCCTAAGTTCATCCTTCTCGATGAGCCTTTCGCCGGGGTGGACCCTATTGCGGTGGAGGATATTCAGCATATCATAGCCAAGCTGAAAACCAAGAACATAGGTGTAATCATCACTGACCACAACGTACACGAGACTCTTGCCATTACGGACAGGGCTTACCTGCTGTATGAGGGGTCTATCCTTGAGAGCGGAACGGCGGAGCAGCTGGCGAACAACCCTGAAGTGCGCAAGAAATATCTCGGCCAGAATTTCGAGCTCCGCAAGGCTGTGCTTCACGAAAGAAAAGAACAATAAGGACACCATACCAGACCATGAAACAAAAGAAGAACACTTACGAACCGAAATACTGCTCGCTTGGCGGAGCGGTCAGAATTGATATCAAAGACGGTGAGGACATCGCCAGACTTGGTGAACTTGACAGAAAGCTGTGGACGGTTCACAGCTGTCCTGTGGAAAATCTCATTTTTGACAAGACTTCATTGTCAATGCTCGATGCTGATTCTGACGGCCGTATCCGTGTGAATGAGGTGGCCGAAGCCGCAAGATGGGTGGCTTCCGCACTCAAGGACAAGAACCTTCTTCTTGAAGGCTCTTCTTCCATAGCCCTTGATGCATTCTCTGAAGAAGGTGACGGGAAGATTCTCCGTGAGGGAGCCGAAAAGATACTCGCTTCATTGGGACTGGACAAATCAGAAATAAGTGTCGAAGATATTGACAAGTATGCCGAGGGAGTGGCAGACCGCTGCAAGGCATCGATGGAAGAGGAAATGAAAAAAACGGACGTGGCAACTCCTTACGGGGAAGGCTCGGCTGATGCATTCGCCTCTTATTCAATCCTTAAAGCGAAGATTGACGACTACTTCCTGCGTTGCAGCCTTGTGGATTTCGATGAGGAGTGCAGTGAGGCCCTGTACGTATCAAAGGAGAAGATGGCCGCCCTTGCGGACGGTGTGCTCTCCTCTGCCGACGAACATATTGCAGCCTGCCCGCTCTCACGCCCTTCAAAGGATGGTGTCCTTCGCCTTGACTCGGGAATCAACCCGGCCTGGCAGGCCGGACTCTCGAAGTTGAAGGCCCTTGTGTTCGATGTTGATTTTCCTGACGCAAAGGGTATTACAAAGCAACAGTGGGAGTCTGTCATTGCAAAGATGGATGCCTATTCAGCTGCCCTGGCATCAGTGGAGAAGGGCAGTGCTGAAATGATGGATTCTTCTCTCGCTGCCGAATCGGCACTTGTCGGACCGCTCAGAAAGTTCATATACCTTTACAGGGATATCTATTCGTTCATCCGCAATTTCGTTTCGGTGAAGGACCTCTACTTCGCCTTGGACAAGTGTATGGTGAACATCGGAAAGCTCTTCATAGACCAGAGATGCTGCGAACTGTGCATCAAGGTGAACGATATTGCGCAGCATGGCGATATGGCAGGACTGAGCGGGATGTATCTCATCTACTGCGATTGCGTGCAGCGCCATACAGGAGAGAAGATGACAATCCTTGCCACTCTGACACAGGGCGAGACAAGGCACATCAGAGTGGGTAAGAATGCTGTCTTCTATGACAGGGAAGGGAACGACTGGGATGCTACGGTAGTCAAGGTCGTGGACAATCCTATCAATCTGCGTCAGGCTTTCTGGTCGCCGTACCGCAAGTTCTTCAACTGGTGCGGAGAACAGATCAACAAGATGGCATCGGACAAGGAGAGCAAGTCACTGGCCAACCTTCAGGCTTCCGCCTCGGATTCCCTTGCGAATGTGCAGGAGAACGGACAAGCAGCTGTGAAGAAGCCTGCGTTCGACATAGCCAAGTTCTCAGGTATATTCGCTGCCATAGGTCTGGCTCTCGGTTATATCGGTGGATTCCTCCTCAAACTGTGGACAGGCTTTACGAGTCTGGCTTGGTGGCAGATGCCTCTTTCGATAGTCGCTGTGATGCTGGTCATCTCGCTTCCTTCGGTATTCCTTGCCTGGGGCAAGCTGCGCCGTCGTAACCTCGCTCCTGTGCTGAATGCCAACGGCTGGGCTGTGAATACAACGATTCCGGTAAATACCAGGTTCGGCAAGTTCTTGACACATTCCGCATCGTTCCCGAAGTTTTCCATAACTCCTGACCCGTTCGCAAAGAAGAAGACTCCTGCCTGGAAGAAATGGCTGATTGCCATCCTCTTCCTGCTTGTTGCAGCTTTCTCTGCTCTATATTTCACAGGGCATCTTGAGTTCATTCAGTTGCCTTTCGGTCTGTAAATCAGGTACTGCAAGGATATGACCACATTCCTACTCGCTGTTTTGTTGCTTGCTGTGGGCGTGGCAGGGATGGCTGTAACCATCCTTCTGAAGAAAGACGGCAAGTTTCCCGATGGAGAGATATCCCACAACAAGGAACTGCGCAAGAAAGGCATCATCTGTGCAAAGGAGGAGGAACTCAGGTTGTGGGGGAAGAGAGGTACGATGCGCCGGAAGCATTCTGCCCATACTCCTGATTCAACCTGTCCCGAAGGAGGTTGTGAAGGCTGCGCATTCCGTTCCGATTCCTCTGCGGTCTGAAAATGTTCCGGACATACCGTTCCGGTATCAGACTGCAAGCGGGATTACTTCAGCAGCAGGTCGTCTATGAAAAGTTTAGGGACGTAGTGGATGCCGTCGCGACGGTAGTAGGCGTGGTCCTCATCTGCGTGTATGTGAGTCAGTTCTATCTTTTCGGCAGGTTTGCCGATGGCAAGGATGAGAACCGGTTCATAAGGGAGAGCGAAGGCTTCTTTGATATGCTCTTTGTCGAAGGCTCCTATACAGATGCCACCGAGTCCCATTTCAGTAGCTTTCAGAAGCATACTCTGGGCTGAGATGCCCGTATCCACACCAATCCATTTATCTTCAGGAATTGTGGAACAGATGATTATGAAGGCTTCGGGCTCGGTTCCGGGGAGTGGCAGATGGAGGTCGGGGAGTGCGCCTCCGAGTCTGATGCTTCCGAGGATGATGTCAGCGCCGCTGTCGGCTGTCACAATCTTGAAACGTAGCGCCTGACGGTTCCTTGCCGACGGAATGAGAGTGTTCACCTCTGCTATCCTTCTCAGTTGGGCTTCGGTCACCTTGCAGGACTTGTCGTAACCCCTGTAGCTGCGGTTCTTCTTGAGAAGGGTGGAAAGGGATATTGCACTCTTGCGCCGCACGGATGCGTTCCGGTACGCTTCGAATTTCTTTTCCAGATAGTTGTCAGCCATTGGGCTAAATGCACTTGAACCTAGGAACGACCGGTTTGTCGCCTACGGTAATCACAGGAGGAATCTGCATCACCTTGAATGCAGCGCCTTTCTTGAGCCTTACAATCCTTTCAACAAGCTCTTTGTCCACTCCACGCGCGATAACCTGCTCCGGTGTGAGTCCCTCTTCGTTAAGGGCGTGAAGGACAGGGTCAAGCACCTTGTACTCTGGAAGAGAGTCCGTATCTTTCTGCCCGGGACGGAGCTCAGCTGAAGGAGCCTTCGTCATTATCGAAACAGGAATCACTGTTTCAGAGCGGTTTATGTATGAAGAGAGTTCGTAAACCTGAAGTTTGTAGAGGTCGGCGATCACCATCATCGCACCGCAAAGGTCTCCATAAAGGGTACCGTAGCCCATAAAGAGTTCGCTCTTGTTTGAGGTGTTGAGCAGCAAGGCGTCATAACGGTTGGAATAGGTCATCAGGATGGTACCCCGGATGCGGGCCTGAAGGTTCTCCTGTGCCACGTTCCATTTCCCGATCTCGAAGAAGTCGTGCATCTCCAGCATCGCCCTCTTGTAAATCTTCTCGATGGGGATTATGTCGTAGCTGATTCCGAGGTTTGTAGCCAGGTCCACAGAATCAGATACGGAATGGAGGGATGAGAACGGCGAAGGCATCAGTATCCCGTGTACGTTATCTTTCCCGAGGGCATCGACCGCGAGTGCCGCCACCAGAGCGGAGTCGATTCCGCCCGAGAGACCGAGCACAGCCTTTGTCTTCCCGCAGGAGGCGAAATAGCTGCGAATCTTTCCGACTATCTTTTCGTGGACATCAGCAATGTCCAGGTTCTCTTCAAGGACCATCTTGGCTGTAGGTTTCTAGAATACGAAAGTGTCGCTCACTGACTTGAAATGATATACCTTCTCGATTACGTCGGCGAAGAGGTCGGCGATTGAAAGAACGGTGAATTTAGAGGTGTCCACGTCAGTGCGGAGAGGGATGGTGTCAGTTACGAGGAACTGCTCTATGGCGGAGTCGGCAATCCTCCGGTATGCGTCACCGGAGAGGACAGGGTGTGTACACATTGCCTTTACGCTGACTGCTCCCTTGTCCATCAGCATATTGGCGCATTTGGTGATTGTACCGGCGGTGTCCACCATATCGTCCACTATGACCACATTCCTTCCTTCTACGTCACCGATGGCTGTCATTGAGCCGACCACGTTTGCCCTTTCCCTTGATTTGTGACAGATAATCATCGGTACGCCGAGGATGTGCGAGTATGCGTTCGCCCTCTTTGCACCTCCCATGTCAGGAGATGCTATTGAAAGATTCTCGATGTTGAGGTTCTTGAGGTATGGCAGGAATACTGCGCTGGCGTAGATGTGGTCCACAGGGAAGTCGAAGAAGCCCTGGATCTGGTCGGCGTGGAGGTCGCAGGTCATCACCCTGTCGCATCCTGCGGCGTGGAGCAGGTTTGCCACGAGCTTGGCTCCGATTGAGACGCGCGGACGGTCCTTGCGGTCCTGCCTTGCCCAGCCGAAATAAGGCATCACTGCGATGACCTTGTATGCTGAGGCGCGGCGTGCCGCATCAATCATAAGCAGCAGCTCCATGAGGTTGTCTGCAGGTGCGAAGGTGCTCTGGACGATGAATACGGATGCTCCGCGGATGCTTTCATCAAATGCCGGCTGAAATTCACCGTCGCTGAAATCCAGTACCGCAGATTTGCCCAGCTGGGTGCCGAGTGCGTCCGCTATTTTCTGTGCAAGTGCTTTCGAACCTCTGCAGGCGAATATTTTGAATCTGTGCTCAAAGAATTGCTGTTCCATAGTATTTTTGTTTTATATTGTTTTCAGTATGCTGTCGATGTAGTCCAGAATCTCCTCGCGGCCGGCACCTGTTTCGGACGAACTCTTGAATACCGGCGGCAGCTGCTCCCAATACTCCATCATCGCGGCGTTGTTCTTCTCTATCTGCGCATTGACGACATTCACTCCGGACTTGTCGCACTTGGTGTAGATTATCGAGAATGGGACTCCGTTCTCCCCGAGCTCTATCATGAACTCGAGGTCGATTTTCTGGAGGTCGTGGCGTGAGTCGAGGAGCACGAATAGAAGGACCATCTCTTTCGAGCGGCTGATGTAGTCATCGATTATCTTCTCGAGCTTTTCACGCCCTTTTTTGCCGACTTTTGCGTAGCCGTACCCCGGCAGATCCACCAGATACCATTGGTCGTTGATAAGGAAATGATTGACCAGCTGAGTCTTGCCCGGTGTGGCCGAAGTGTGCGCGAGACCTTTCTTTGCACAAAGAGTATTGATGAGGGAACTCTTGCCCACGTTGCTCCTTCCTATGAAGGCAAATTCCGGCAAAGCCCGTTGAGGCTTACCTTCAATGTCTTGACTGCTGCCTGCGAAGACGGCTTGCTTGATAATCATCGCATCGTGGGTTTTTGACATTGCAAAAGTACAAAAATGTGTGGACAATACCGAACAATTTTGTAAATTTGTAGAAATGGACAGTGTGGAACATATCTCGCTCCTGGAATTGCAGGAGGCGATAGGTGAGACATTGGAGACTGGCTTTCCCGACTCCATCTGGGTGCGTGCGGAGATAAGCGAACTGAAGCAGAACGCCTCAGGCCATTGCTATATGACTCTTGTGGAGAAGGAGCAGGACAGCGGGAGGCTTCTTGCAAAGATGCAGTCAATAATCTGGGCGCAGCAGTTCCGCCTGATAGCTCCTTTCTTTGAATCCGCCACCGGAAGCAGGCTTGCATCGGGAATGGCAGTCCTGCTTAAGGTAAGAGTCCAATATTCCGAACTTTACGGGCTTTCGCTCGTCGTAACCGACATTGACCCGTCCTTTACCATCGGTGAACTGGAGCTCGAGCGTCGTCGTACCGTTGAAAGGCTGCGTGCCGAGGGTATGTTCGAAATGAACTCTTCCCTTGAACTGCCTCTTCTCCCAAGGCGGTTCGCCGTTGTTACGAGTGCCACTGCCGCCGGATACCGCGATTTCCTGAAGCATCTTTCCGGAAACGAATACGGGTATGAGTTCCGAACTGAACTCTTCCCTGCCGTTATGCAGGGCACTGAATCACCCTCAAGCGTGATAGCTGCTCTTGACGTGATTGCGCAGCGGGCCGAGGATTTCGACGCGGTGCTGATTCTTCGCGGCGGTGGAGGAGCGATGGACCTGGTGTGCTTCGATGATTACGAAATGGCAGTGAACGTGGCTCAGTTCCCTCTTCCTGTACTTTCGGCCATAGGCCACGACCACGATTTCCACGTTGTGGATATGGTGGCCCACACAAGTGTGAAGACCCCGACAGCCCTTGCAGATCTGATAATAGGCATTTTCTGTGAAGAGGAGTCGCGGATAGACTTCATGGCCCGGGGATTGCAGCTTGCCCTGCGTGGGAAGTTCGAGAAGGAGCTGTCCGTGCTCGACAGGATGGTCTACCGTCTCTCATCTTCCCTCGAACGCCGTTTCTCCGACCAGATGCGCAGGATAGAACTCCTTGAGTCAAAGGTTGTTTCATCGGACCCTCGCGCTGTTCTCTCGAAGGGATATGCGATTGCGCTGAAGGATGGACGGAGAGTGGAGTGTGCCGCGAAGGTCAGCCGCGGGGACAGGCTGATGATTATGTTTGAAGATGATACTGTGGAAGTCGAGGTATTATGAATCCGAAGGATATGGATATTGAATTGAAATACGAGGATGCTGTAGCGCAGCTGGAAGCGCTTGTGACGGCAATCGAGGACCCGAAACGCGACCTTACAGGCATTTCCGCCGATGTGAGGAAGGCTATGGAACTTGTCAGATGGTGCAAGGAGTACATCCGCAAAGGGGAGTCGGAGATTGGCAAACTGATTGAAGAAGATGGGGAGGATTAAGAAGATATATGACCTTGACCCCTGGCTCACACCCTACAAGGATGTGATAGAACGTCGCAACCGCACCATAATTGAACGTGCGGGTGAGATGGCAGGGGATTCCGGAAGCCTTGCCGGTGCTGTGAACGGGCATCTGTATTACAGCCCTCATCGCGAAGGCTCCGGATACGTTTTCCGTGAGTGGGCTCCCAATGCTTCACGGATATATGTCATTGGCGATTTCAACGGATGGCAGCGGAGTGCTGACTGGGAGATGAAGCCTCTGGGCGGCGGTGACTGGGAACTTGTGGCTGATGGATCGAGGATAAGCCACTGTGACCTCTTCAAGTGGTACGTCGAGTGGCCCGGTGGCGGCGGTGAAAGGCTGCCTGCCTATGCCACAAGATGCGTGCAGGACCCTGAAACCAAAATATTCGCGGCGCAGGTCTGGGAACCGGAGAAGCCTTACCTCTGGCGCTCGCGCAGGAAGATCAAGGTCAGAAACCCTCTTATCTATGAAGTGCACATAGGAATGAGTTCCGAAGAGGGGAAGGTTGCAAGTTTCACTGAATTTCGCAGGAATGTGTTGCCACGTGTCAAGGACTTGGGATACAATACCTTGCAGATAATGGCCCTGCAGGAGCACCCATACTACGGCAGTTTCGGCTATCAGGTTTCCAACTTGTTTGCTCTCAGCAGCCGCTTCGGTACTCCTGAGGAATTCAAGGAACTGGTGGATGACGCCCACAGGGCTGGAATCGCCGTAATTATGGACATAGTTCATTCACACGCCGTGGCAAATGAGGCTGAAGGCCTCAGCCGTCTGGACGGCTCATACACGACTTATTTCCACGAAGGTGACCGTGGATGGCATCCGGCCTGGAAGTCCCGCTGCTTCGATTATGGAAAAGACTCCACGGTCCACTTCCTGCTGTCTAATCTGAAGTACTGGATGGAGGAGTACCGTCTTGACGGTTTCCGTTTCGACGGTGTGACGAGCATGCTTTATCTCGACCACGGGCTGGAACGCGATTTTAACGGTTATGACGACTATTTCAACGGAGGCCAGGACGAAGACGCAATCACTTATCTCGGACTGGCGAACATCCTCGTCAAGGAGTTGAATCCCCGCTCACTGACGATTGCTGAAGATATGTCGGGGATGGCCGGCCTGGCTGCACCACTGAAGAAAGGTGGCATCGGTTTCGACTTCAGGATGAGTATGGGGGTGGCGGACCATTGGATAAAGTGGATAAAGGAACGCTCCGACTGGGATTGGAGTATGGGTGAGGTCTTCTACGAACTTTCCGGCAAGAGGAAGGATGAGAGGACAGTCAGTTACGCGGAGTGCCACGATCAGGCTCTGGTAGGTGACAAGACCTTGATATTCCGCCTTATGGATAAGGAAATGTATTATTCCATGAGCAAAGATTCCCGGAACCTGACGGTTGAAAGAGGCATCGCGCTGCACAAGATGATACGGATGGCGACAATCGCTACGGCCGGTGACGGTTATCTGACGTTTATGGGAAATGAATTCGGGCATCCGGAATGGATTGATTTTCCGAGGGAGGGCAACGGATGGTCCTACAAGTACGCAAGAAGGCAGTGGTCGCTTGCCGACAATCCATCCCTGCGCTACGGCCAGCTGCTTGCCTTTGATAAGGGGATGATTTCTCTTTTCGCTGATAATGAGATATTTAAGTCGCAGGTTGAGTGCTTGCGCGCCGATGAATTGAAAAAAGTTTTGGTTATTGGACGTGGAGAGTATATTTTTGCGTTCAATTTCAACCCTCAAGATTCATTTGAGCAGTACGGATTCGATGCCGCTTCGGGAGACTATCGTGTAGTCCTCGACAGCGACAGCGCTTCTTTTGGGGGATTCGAGCGCAACAATGACCTCATCCTTCACAGTACTGTGGTTGAGAATGACAGGAATCAACTGTATCTGTACCTTCCGTGCAGGACGGTGCAGGTACTAAAAAGAATATGATATGGCATATCTGAAGTTCAACAAGGCGGAACTTGTAAATCTGGAGTATTCCCTCAAGAGGGAACTGCTCGCGACAAACAGGGCAGGCGGCTACCTCAATACCACCATAGTCTGCTGCAATACCCGCAAGTATCACTGTCTTTTTTCTGTTCCGATAGGCAAGTTCGGAGGTCACAGGTATATCCTTTTGTCCGCCGCTGATGAAACGCTGCTTCAGCACGGCAAGGCTTTCAACTTGGGAATCCATTGCTATGGAGATATCTACGAGCCTCGTGGGCATAAATATATCGTGGATTTCGAAATGGCTCCTGTCCCGACCGTGACATACCGTGTAGGCGGGATGCTCTTCAAGAAAGAGATGCTTTTCGTGGCCAAGAGCGAACAGCTGCTCATACGCTACACTCTGCTTGAGAATGCAGAGACGAAGACACTCTTTCAGATAAAGCCTTTCCTCGCATTCAGGAGCATCCATTCACTGACCAAAGCCAATGGTGGGGCTGACACTCATTTCACCCCTGTCAGCCAGGGCGCCGGCTACTGTATGTACCGCGATTTCCCTATGCTGTACATACAGTTCTCCAAGCAGAACGACTACGTCCATTCCCCGGACTGGTACAGGGATGTTGTCTATACCGAAGAGTACCGCAGAGGGTTCGACTGCACTGAAGACCTGCTTGTTCCGGGATTCTTCGAAATGCCGCTCCGCAAGGGTGAGAGTGTTGTCATGAGTGTATCCACGAAGGTTGAGAACCCTGCAACGCTCAAGGCACAGTTCACCAGAGGGCTCAAGGCGATAGGCAACCGCGAGGACTTCGACGGATGCCTGAGGGCTGCTGCAAGCCAGCTGATAGCTTATGAGGATCCGTACACCAGAATATGCACCGGATTCTCCTGGCACGAGATTGGCGGTCTGAGGGAAACCCTCATAGCCATCGCCGGGCTCACCATCTTCAATACAGGTGACGTAAAGCTCTTTACAAAGATACTGGATGACCTCATTACCGAGAACCGGGCCTTCCTTTTCGAAGGATGCGACCAGACGGAAGCACCTTTGCGTCTGGCTGAAGCGATTCAGAATCTTGCATCATTCACCTCGGATGAGGAGAATGTCTGGAAGAAATACGGAAGCACGATGTGCTCGATTGTGGAGAGTTATCTGTCCGGGCGTCCCGGTGTCACACTCAGGGACAACGGACTTGTCTGGTCTGAGAAGGAAGGAGTTGCAACAAGCTGGATGAACAGTTATGTGGACTCTCGTCCAGTAAATGAGAGAAAAGGTTTTCAGGTGGAGACCAACTGCTTGTGGTATAATGCCGTATGCCTGGTGGAAAAGATGGAGGGCAAGTTCGGGAAGAATGCTTCCCTTGTGGAAAGATGCTCTGCTATCCGCAAGAAGATTGATGAATGTTTCCTGCCTCTGTTCTGGGTCGATGCACGACGTCATCTTGCCGATTATGTAGGAACGGAAGGCCAGAACGTATTCACCCGTCCGAACCAGATATATGCCTGCTCTCTTGAATACAGCCCTGTCCCTGAAGAAGTCAAGGCCGAGATTCTCCACGCGGTGAGCAGGGAACTTCTTACGACGAGAGGCATCCGTACGCTTTCTCCGAAGAACCCTCTCTACCGTTCGCGCTACGAAGGCAACCAGTACGACCGTGATATGGCAACCCACAACGGCTGTACCCGCCCGTGGCTCCTCGGTCCGTACGTAGAGGCTCAGTTCAAACTTTACGGCGGGGCGTTCTCAAGGAAGGCCAGGACACTGATTGATTATTTCCAGGAAGATATGAACGTACACGGCATCGGGGCTGTCGCTGAGATTTACGATGGCGACCCTCCATATATGCCGCACGGAGCAATCAACTCCGCACTCAGCGTTGCTGCGATTCTCAAGGTTGAATATCTGATTGAAAAATATAAGGAGGACTGACTATGCGAGTACTTATGTTCGGGTGGGAGTTCCCTCCCCATATTGCCGGCGGCCTCGGAACGGCCTGCTACGGAATGACAAAGGGTCTTGCCAAGAACGACGTGGAGGTGCTTTTCGTGATGCCTTCCGCTTCGGGGGACGAAGACCAGAGCGCAGTCAGGATAATCAATGCCAGTGACGTGGCTGTCTACGACACCTGCCATAATGTGGACGAGTTCCTCAGCAAGGTGCAGTTCCTGCGTGTGGGCTCCAACCTTCACCCGTATATCGACCCTCAGGAGTTCACTTCGTTGGTGGAGAAGGAACAACGATATCAGAGTGAGGAGTTCAAGTTCTATTTCCGCCAGAAATACAAATTCTCGGGAAAGTACGGGGCGAACCTTATGGAGGAGGTTGCACGCTACGCGATGGTGGCAGGAGCGATTGCTGCTGAGAATCAGTTCGATGTGATACACGCTCACGACTGGCTCACCTATCTTGCCGGAATTGCTGCAAAGAGGGTTTCGGGGAAGCCTCTGGTAATACACGTCCACGCTACGGAATTTGACCGTGGATCCAATGTGAATCCTGAGGTGTTCCGTCTTGAGAAGATGGGAATGGAAGCTGCCGACAAGGTCATCACCGTAAGCAATCTTACCCGCAACATCGTGGTGAACAAGTACGGTATATCTTCTTCGAAGGTAGTCACCGTCCACAATGCCGTTGATTTCTCCGGACGCAACCGTATGTCCGTACAGAGAGGGGTTCCTGAGAAGGTCATCACTTTCCTGGGACGAATCACATTCCAGAAAGGTCCGGAGTACTTCATCGAGGCTGCGGCCAAGGTTCTGAAGGTGTGCAGCAACGTCAGGTTCGTGATGGCGGGCAGCGGTGATATGATGAACCGTTGCATCCGGCAGGTGGCCCGGCTCGGCATATCCGACCGGTTCCATTTCACCGGCTTTTTGCGCGGTGACGACGTCCAGAAGATGTTCGCTCTTTCAGATGTCTATGTAATGCCTTCGGTATCAGAGCCTTTTGGTATTTCACCACTTGAGGCGATGAAATCCGACGTGCCTACTATAATATCCAAGCAGTCCGGTGTCGCTGAGGTGCTCAAATATGCAATCAAGGTGGATTTCTGGGATATTGATGCTCTCGCAGACGCTATGTACGCACTGCTCAACTATCCGGCTATCTCTGAGGTGGCCAAGGAGAAGGGCCGTGAAGAGGTGGATGCACTCAAGTGGGACGCTGCCGCCGTCAAGGTTAAGGCAGTGTATGAATCAGCAATAAACGAAAATAAAGAATAAAAGATATGGAAAAATCAGTATGTTTCTATTTTCAGGTGCATCAGCCTGACCGACTGCGCCAGTTCCGTTTCTTCGACATCGGGAACGATTTCCATTATTTCGACGATTTCGCCAACCGTACCATACTGAGGCGTGTCGCATCAAGGTGCTATCTTCCTGCAAATGCAATGTTGCTGGAACTTGTGAAACGCTATAAGGGAGCCTTCAAGGTCGCTTTTTCCATATCAGGAGTAGCGATTGAGCAGTTTGAAAAATATGCCCCGGAGGTGATAGACAGTTTCAAGGCCCTCGCTGAAACCGGGTGCGTGGAGTTCCTCGCCGAGACTTATTCCCATTCTTTGGCCTCTCTTGCTGACGATGAAGAGTTCAGAAGGCAGGTGAAGAGCCATTCCGAACTCATAACCAAGATGTTCGGAGTAAAGCCAGTCGTGTTCCGCAATACGGAGCTCATATACTCCGACTCCATTGGAGAGTCAGTGGCATCAATGGGATACAAGGTGATGCTTACGGAAGGAGCCAAGCACATACTCGGCTGGAAGAGCCCTGATTTCGTATATACCAATGCGGTGAATCCGCGACTGAAACTTTTGTTGCGTAATTTCACCCTGAGTGACGACATTGCTTTCCGCTTCTCCGACAGAGGCTGGAACGGATGGCCTCTCGATGCGTGCAAGTTCGCTGAGTGGCTCTCTGAGTCCCTTCAGGAAAGCGACGTGGCAAATCTCTTCATGGACTATGAGACTTTCGGAGAGCACCAGAACGCGGCTAGTGGAATATTCGATTTCATGAAGGCCTTGCCTGATGCCGTCCTCTCAAAGGGTATCGGATTCTGCACCCCTTCCGAGGCGGCTGAAAAATATCAGCCGGTGGCTCCTCTTCACGTCCCTTACCCGATATCATGGGCGGACGAAGAGCGCGATACCAGTGCCTGGCTCGGAAATGAACTGCAGGAAGAGGCTTTCCATAAGGCATATTCCCTCGGCGCGGCAGTTGCAGAGGCTTCAGATCCTAAGCTGAGCCATCTGTACCGGCAGCTTCAGGAGAGCGACCACTTCTATTATATGTGCACCAAGTTCTTCTCTGACGGCAGTGTGCACAGCTATTTCAATCCGTACGATACGCCTTACGAGGCATTCATCAACTATATGAACGTTTTGAGTGATTTTGAATTGAGAATAAAAGAAAAGTTAAAGGAGAAAGACAAGAAATGAAGATGCCGGATTATTTGTTCGAGGTAAGCTGGGAAGTCTGCAACAAAGTAGGTGGAATACACACCGTGATAGCAACGAAATCCCTCTGCCTTGCAACAGAACTGAAGAAGAACCATATACATATCGGACCTGACGTATGGCGCGATACCGCGCAGAATCCTGAATTTGTGGAGGATCCGTCCCTGTTCAAGTCGTGGAGGCTCTCCGCCTTCGAAGAGGGTTTGAGAATCAGGGTGGGAAGATGGAACGTTGCCGGCAACCCGGTTGCGATTCTTGTGGACTACACCCAATATATGGGCAAGAAAGATGAGATTCTGACCGATTTCTGGAAAGAGTTCGGAGTGGATTCCATCACCGGAAGCTGGGACTATATCGAGTCCGCGCTTTTCGGATATGCCTCAGGAAAGGTGATAGAGAGTTTCGCAAGGTACAATATGACTCCGTCCGACAAGGCCGTGGCACAATTCCACGAATGGATGACCGGAGCGGGACTTCTCTACCTGAAGTCAAGGAAACTTCCTGTCGGAACCATCTTCACTACGCACGCCACTGTCGTGGGCCGCTGTATTGCGGGGAAGAACCTGCCTCTTTACGACAAACTGGAAAGATACGATGCCGACAGCCTTGCTTCCGAGTATGGAGTAAAGGCCCGTCATTCTCTTGAAAAGGCGGCCGCGAATGTAGCGGACGTATTCACGACTGTAAGCGACATTACCGCAAAGGAATGCCGCCGCTTCCTCGGAAGGGATGTGGACGTAGTCACTCCGAACGGATTCGAGAACAGCATAACCCCTGCACCTGAAAAATATGACGAGTGCGCTGCCGCAGCAAGGAAGCTGCTGCTGGAGGTGGCCTCCGCAATGACCGGCTCAAAAATCTCCGACGACGCTCTTCTCGTGGGCATCAGCGGCCGCTATGAATACTGTAACAAAGGCGTGAATGTCTTCATTGACGCTCTCGGCAGGTTGCAGTCCAAGGGGTATGCCGGAAAGGAGGTAGTGGCTCTCATAATGGTTCCTTCCGGGAACAACGGTCCTGACAAGGAACTTGCAGCCAAACTTGCCGGAGCGGATTCCGGCTACACCACTCAGACAAGCCATTATCTGATGGACGACTACGATGCTGTGATGAAGCATCTGAGACATCTCGGGCTGAACAACTCGGCAGATTCCCGCGTGAAGGTGCTTTTCTTCCCGACATATCTCAACGGTGACGATGGCATCTTCAACAGGAAGTACTACGATTTGCTGATAGGTATGGACCTTACCATATTCCCATCATATTATGAGCCTTGGGGTTACACTCCGCTCGAATCGCTTGCATTCAGGGTGCCGACAGTCACCACTTCGCTCGCAGGCTTCGGGCTTTGGGTGGAAGACCATTACGGAAAGGCCCACCCGGGAATCACGGTAGTGGAGAGGAACGACTCCAACTACCAGTCGGTGGTTGATGGTGTGGAAAGACGGATTGAAGATCTCGCTTCGCTTGATGCCTCCACTATGGCGGAATACCGCAGGAATGCTCTTGAGGTTTCTGGTATTGCATTGTGGGACAAGAATATAGTATATTACAAAGATGCATACGACAAGGCGATATCCAAGGTTTCCGCATCTTCGACAAGACTCTCGGGATTCGGTGATGACAAGCCTTCCAACTATTATTCCGCAGACAGGAGCCATCCTTCTTGGGCAAGTGTTTTCATCGGCCGTGAACTTCCTGAACGCCTGAAACATCTGGAAGAGATTGCAAACAACCTGTGGTGGTGTTGGAACCAGTCAGCCATCGACCTCTTTTCCGGAATCGATGCTGAACTCTGGAAGAAAGTGAACGGCAACCCGCTTCTGCTGCTCGACAAGATTCCTTTGAAACTCTATCGCAAGCTTGAGAAGGACAGCTCTTTCCTCGCACGCCTTGATTCAGTGTATGAGGAGTATTCCGACTATATGTCAGGCAAGGGAGAACGCAAAGGTACGAAGATAGCCTATTTCTGTATGGAATACGGTATCGACACCTCTTTGAAGATATATTCCGGCGGCCTCGGAATCCTTGCAGGAGACTACCTGAAGGAAGCTTCCGACATGAAGGTCAATATGACGGCCGTAGGACTGCTCTACCGGTACGGGTATTTTACCCAGAAACTCTCTTCGGGAGGAAATCAGATATCGGAGTATGAACCTCAGGATTTCACAAGGATTCCTGCCGAACCGGTCAGGGACGCTGAGGGCAACTGGCTTACGATAAGCCTCGCCTTCCCGGGACGAAACATTTCGGCACGCATCTGGAAGGTGGCTGTCGGACGTACCGACCTCTATCTTCTCGATACAGACTATGAGGACAATCTTCCTGAAGACCGTCAGGTTACCCACCAGCTCTACGGTGGCGACTGGGAAAACCGCCTGAAACAGGAGCTCCTGCTTGGTGTCGGTGGTATCCGCGCTCTGAGGGCTCTTGGCATCGAGGTGGACGTATATCACTGCAACGAAGGCCACGCCGCCTTCTGCGGGCTTGAGAGGATGATGGAATACATACAGGAGAAGAACCTGTCGTTCGACGAAGCGTTGGAACTCGTAAGGGCCTCTTCTCTCTTCACGACCCATACGCCTGTCCCTGCCGGACACGACGCTTTCAGCGAGGACCTGCTCCGTGTCTACATCTCTCACTACCCGGAGAGAATGAAGACAGACTGGAAGAGTTTCATGGCTCTTGGCAAGATAGATGCCAACAACCCGGGAGAGAAGTTCTCGATGAGCTTCCTCGCAGCAAATCTCTCACAGGAAGTCAATGGCGTGAGCTGGCTTCACGGCAAGGTGAGCCAGAAGATATTCGCTCCGATGTGGCCGGGCTACATTCCGGAAGAACTCCACGTGGATTCCGTAACCAACGGAGTTCATTATTCGACTTGGACCGCTCCTGAGTGGAAGAAGATCCATTCGGAGGTATTCGGTGCGGAGTTCCAGACACACCACTACGACAAGAACTGTTTCAATGGAATATACAATGTGCCTGACTATGTTGTATGGAATACCAGGAGAACTCTCAAGACCCGCCTGATAAATGCGGTGAAGGATTGTATGGCGGATACTTCTGCGACGGCGCACTATTCTCCGAGAGAGATTGTCACGATTCGCAAGACACTCCGCGATGACGTTCTTACAATCGGTTTCGCCCGCCGCTTCGCAACTTACAAGAGAGCAACGCTTCTTTTCAGCAACCTTGACAGGCTCAATGAGATAGTGAACAATCCGAAGCGTCCGGTACAGTTCCTCTTCGCTGGAAAGGCACACCCTGCCGACGGCGCCGGACAGGATCTTATCAAACACATCGTGGAAATATCCAAGATGCCGCAGTTCATCGGAAAGATTGTGTTCGTTCCGAATTATGACATATCAATAGCGAAGCTGCTCGTCCAGGGAGTTGATGTATGGATGAACAATCCTACCCGCCCGCAGGAAGCTTCAGGAACAAGCGGTGAAAAGGCTGTGATGAACGGAGTGATGCACTTCTCCGTACTTGACGGATGGTGGGTTGAAGGTTACAAACCGGGCGCAGGCTGGGCCTTGAAGATGGAACGTACTTATGATGACCAGTCTTTCCAGAACGAACTGGATTCTGCCACCATATACAACATCATAGAGAATGAGATAGCACCAGCATACTATAATGTGGAAGCCTCTTCGGGCGTTTCACCTGCGTGGATCAAGCAGATCAAGAACACTGTGGCCCAGGTGGCCTGCAACTTCACGACCAACCGTATGCTGAGCGACTACTGCGCCAAGTATTATGACCCTCTTGCAAAGCGCAGCCAGTCCCTTCTTGCTGACGACTATGCAGTTGCGAGGGAAATTGCCTTCTGGAAGAAGCGTATGCGCCGTGAATGGAGACATCTTGAGATAATATCTTTCACAAAGCCTGACAACGTCAAGGAATCCCTTACATTGGGCAAGGCGTACAATTCGGAACTCAAGGCATACATAGGTGACATGAATCCGGAGGATGTCGGAGTCGAGCTTCTGCTTGCAGAGCGCAATGCAAAGGGAGACTATCACATCACCGAAAGATTCGACTTCTCCCTTGCTGACTTCAAGGACGGCGTCGCCACCTTCAGGGCTGCCGTGGTTCCTGAAATGGCCGGAACCTACGAAATTGCCGGGAGACTGTATGCCAGGAATACCAAACTGCCTCACCGTCAGGACTGTGAACTCGTGAAATGGCTGTAGCAGCTACAGGCTTCTTCGATGGGGTCCATCTGGGACACCGGCAGGTGATAGACAGGATGACTTCAATCGCGCGGAGTGTGGCCGAAGAGAGTGTGATAATCACTTTCTGGCCGCACCCGAGAAGCGTGTTGCAGATGGATGCGGACAAATTGCGTCTGCTAACCACCCTTGATGAAAAAAAAGCCCGGTGTCTTGCCTGCGGTGCGGACCGCTTCGAAGTGGTCCCTTTCAGCAGGGACTTCAGCAGGCTTTCCGCCGCACAGTTCGTCAAGGAATACCTTGTCGGACGATACGGTGTATCCACTCTCGTGATAGGTTATGACCACAGGCTTGGTCACGACTCGTTCTCATCGCCGGAAGAGATGGCCCGTGTCGTGGAAGGGTGCGGCGTGCGCGCGGTTATGGCTGATGAGTACCGGCAGGGTGGAACGGCAGTCAGCTCCACAATCATAAGAAACGCTGTATCAGAAGGTAATGTGCAACTTGCAGAGATGATGCTGGGCTATCGTTACAGCCTGACCGGAGTCGTAGTGGCTGGCAACCGCCTTGGCCGCACGATTGGATTCCCTACTGCCAACATGCAGCTGTACGAGCCTTTGAAACTGATTCCGGGCAACGGAGTGTATGCCGTGTATGCCCATACCCTCGGCCACAGGTACAAGGGAATTTGCAATATCGGTGTACGGCCTACGGTAGGAAGCGGCAATTCCCGCACGGTCGAGACACATCTTCTCGATTTCAACCAGGATATCTACGGACTCGACATCAAGGTGGAGTTCGTTTCGCGGCTTCGCGACGAGATGAAGTTCTCTTGTCTTGACCAGTTGAAATCGCAGCTGGTCAAGGACAGGGAAAAGGCTCTTGTCAATTGTTTCGACGAATAGCTGCAACTCCTGTTTTTTTTCTTGTTTTCAGAGCCCGGTCAATTCATGTTTGCCGGGCTCTGAATCCATTTCAAGGCAGGCTCTAATGTTTTGGTATGAAATGATTTGAATCAAATATCACTTTTTTTGGTTTTTCTCATTTTTTTGTAATTTTGTAGCTGGCGCGGGTATTGCCCTTCTGCCGCTTTTTTATTATTGAGAAAACAAATATCTTATACCTATGAAACACAAATTGTTAGGCCTTTTGTTGGTCGCTTTTTCACTTTCCCTATGTGGAGGAGTGGTTTCGTCCTGCGTGGAGGTTTTCTCTCCGGAAGTGGATTTCGGAGACAAGACTTATGTCAATGATTACTCCGCTCTTGTCCAGCAGGCAAAGAATCTTGCCGACAAACTGGCTGCTTTGAATCAGATTGTGTCGGACAATTACGACGGCATAATCGTGGCCATCGATGCCAATACCAATGCCATCAAGGCTCAGACCACTCAGGTCTCGTCGGACCTGCAAGGTGTGATTTCCGCCCTTCTGGACGGATTCTGCGCTTTGAAGACCGTAGTTGGAAACACCGGTGACAAACTTGTCTATGCAATCAACGCCCAGGGCGATCTCATATCCTTGAGCATTGACGGTAACGGAAAACTCATTTCCGCCGCTATCAAGGCGCAGACAGACCAGCTCGTGGCAGCTGTGAACGACAAGAACCGTGATATGGGCGAAAGGCTCGACTCCTTGAACGTGATCCTTGAGGCCGGTCTTGCCAAGATAGTTGTCGCTTACACTGCCGGTGACAAGATAAGCGCAAGTTATTCAAATCTGAACGCAGCAATCAAGTCTCTCGATGCAACTTTGTTCAACGGTTTCGAGGCATTGAAGGCTCAGATGGCCGAAGACAAGAACGACATTGTATATGCTCTCAACACCAACGGTGAGGTCATAGCCCTCCGCATCGGCAATGCCGGAGAACTCATAGCTGCCGGCTTCGAGGCGAATGCCAAGGAGATAGCCGATGCCATAAACAGCCAGACCTGCTCTCTTGCCAACAAGATACAGGCTCTCTCCTGCGCTGTCAGAACCGGTTTGGCTGACGTGAAGGTCAGTGTCGGTGAAGTCGGCGAAATATTGAAGTTCCAGTTCTGCAAGGTGAACAAGATTCTCGGTGAACTGAGCACCAATGTATTCAACGGGTTCAAGGTTCTCAACTGCCGCATCAGCGAAAACGGCAACAAGATTGTCAGTGCCATTTCCGAGACAGGAGAGGTGATAACCCTTGCAATCAACGAGAATGGAGAACTTATCTCAGCATCCATTGCAGAATCTGCATCAGTGATTGCTGATGCCATCAACGATTTGTCTGCTCCTCTTGCCGACAGGCTCGATGCATTGACCAAGGCGATCACCTGCGAACTCCTCAAGGTAAGGATTTCAATGAAGGCAAGCGACAACGTCCTGGCTGCCGGATTCGAAGCTCTTGACGAGGCTCTCGGAAATATCAATACATCCATCCTTGAGGGCTTCTCAGTACTCAAGCAGCAGATGATTGAAACAGGTGGCGGTATCATCTACGCAATCAACAAGCAGGGTGAGGTGATATCACTCCAGCTCGATGAGACCGGTGACCTTCTCGCCGCTCAGATGCTTGCTTCTGCATCTGACATAGTTGCAGCAATCAACGGCAACACTGTTTCACTTGAACGCCAGATAGCAGCTGTCAATACTGCCATCCAGTCCGGACTCTTCGGAGTCAATGTGAAACTTGGAGAACTTGGCGGTACTATCTATATGGGATATACCAATATCTGCGAAAAGCTCGGAACTCTGAGCAATGCCGTTATCAGCGGATATGAGTATCTTGGCAAGGTCATCACCGAGTCCGGTGAAGACATCATATATGCCTTGAACAAGAATGGTGAGACCATTGCAATGAAGATAGATGAAAACGGTCAGCTGATATCCTTCCGGATAGCCAGTGCCGCAGAGGCTCTCGTCCAGGCAATCAACAATCTGAACGATACTCTCGACAAGAGATTGGCCGCTCTGAACAAACTCATTGCCGATGGTTTCGCAAATCTCAAGATTACTATTGACCCTGAACCTTTCAAAGCTATAGTTTCAGAACTTGGCGAGATAAATGACAACCTTTATGGAATGAACGTCACCCTGCTCGACGGTTTCAGGGCTCTGCGCTCACAGATCGAGGCTACTGGAAACAAGATTGTCTATGCGATAGATGTTGAAGGTCAGCTGATTGCTTTGAGAATCAACGAGGCCGGCAACCTTATCAGCGCTGAGCTGAAGGACACCGCAGACGAAATCGCCCGTGCAATCGGCAACCAGACTCTTGCTCTCTCCGACAGGATGAACGCCCTCAACACAGCGATAACGACAGGACTTGCCGACATCAAGATAAAGCTCGGCAACGTGGGCGATCAGCTCGAATTCCAGCTCAGGAACCTGAATACCGGACTCTTCGACCTTGGAACGACTCTAGCAAGGACTATGGAACGCGCTCTTGCCTCCCTCGAACTTGAGGTTTACAAGACCGGCGACAGGATTGTATATGCGATAGACCAGAGCGGAAACAAGGTGGCTCTCCATATTGATGAGCTTGGCAATGTGATTTCAATCGAACTGGGAATCATTGCCGACACCCTCGAAAAGCTCATTGATGCCCTTGATGACCAGAACATCAGCCTTGCGAACAAGATTGATGCATTGAACAGGGCAATCGGTGACGGACTTGACAAGATTGCTGTCAAGATTGACGGTCTTACCAATGTGGTTTCAATCAATCTCGATGCATTGAAAGATGCTCTCGGTGACAATACCGCTGCATTGAAGGCCGGACTCGACAAACTTGTCGATGGAATGACCGCCCTGAGCAACAAAGTGGCTCTCAACGGGGACAACATCGTGACAGCGATGAACCGCAACGGTGAGGCGCTCAGGCTTCAGATTGACGCAAGCGGCAAACTTGTTTCGGCATCCGTTGTCAATGGCGCAGCTGACATCGTAAAGGCGATGAAGGACCAGAACGCATCTCTCGAAGCAAGGTTCGATGCATTGAAGGAAGCTCTTGCCAAGGGACTTGCTGATATCAATGTAAGCCTTGACGAGCTTGACAATCATATTACCTTCAACTTCGGCTCTCTTGCAGGAGCATTGCAGGGAAGCCTCAAGGATTTGAAGGACGGTCTCGATGACCTTCTCGGAGAACTTGAGACAATCAATATAACCATAGGCGGAAACGGTGACAAGATTGTCAAGGCAATCAACGACAACGGAGAAGTAATCGAGTTGCAGCTCAAGGCCAACGGCGAACTCATAGATGCTTCTATCGATGATGCGGCAACAGCGATAGTGAATGCCCTCGGTGACAACAACGCCTCTCTTGAAGCCAAGTTCGATGCCCTCAACGATGCGTTGAAGGACGGCCTTGCTGACGTAGTCGTAGCAGTGAACCATCTTGGCGACACCCTGACAATCGACCTGGGTGCTCTCGAGAAAGCAATCAACGATGGCGCGAAGAAGCTCAAGGACGGTCTCGACGACCTCCTCGGCGGGCTTAATTCACTTTCACAGAAAGTTGATGCCAACGGTGACAAGATAGTCAAGGCAATCAACGACAACGGAGAAGTAATCAAGTTGCAGCTCAAGGCCAACGGCGAGCTTATAGATGCTTCTATCGATGATGCGGCAACAGCGATAGTTGAAGCCCTCGGTGACACCAATGTATCCGGTGAGGCCAAGTTCGATGCCCTCAGCAAGGCATTGAAGGATGGCCTTGCTGACGTAGTCGTAGCAGTGAACCATCTTGGCGACACCCTGACAATCGACCTGGGCGCTCTCGAGAAAGCTATCAATGATGGCGCGAAGAAACTCAAGGACGGCCTCGACGACATTCTTGGCGGACTCACAGCCCTCTCACAGAAAGTTGATGCCAACGGCGACAAGATAGTTACCGCAATCAACGAAAACGGTGAATTGATACAGCTCCAGATAAAGGCATCCGGAGAACTTATCGAGGCTGCAATCAAGGCCAATACCGCGGACTTGAAGGCTGCTCTTGAAAGTGTCAGCGGTGACTTGTCAGACAAGATCGATGCAATCAATACAACGGTTGAAAGCGGACTTGGTGAGATAGTGGTTGCCATCGATGACCAGACTGCAGAACTTACCACTGAGTTTACAGATCTTTCCGGAAAGCTTGGAACGATAGGGACAAACATCCTGAACGGCTTTGCTGCGACGAAGACCAACCTTGAGAATATTGAAAAGGCAATCAACGGTATGAGAGATACTCTCAAGATAAGTATCGATGCCAACACAGAAGCAATCCTCAAGCTCGACACCGACCTGAAGGCAAGCCTTGACAGTCTTGTACAGGCGGTCAAGACGATTGGCGGAAAGCTTGAAGTTGCAATCAACAAGCAGGGCGATGCAATCGTACTTGCTCTTGGCCCTGACGGCTCGATTGTCGGTGCAATCAATGCAGGAGCAACAACGATTGCAAGTGCAATCGGTGCACAGACTACTTCTCTGTCGGCACTTCTGCAGACAGGGAACGATACAGCCGCAGATATTCTTGAGGGTCTTGGTACCGCAGGTGAGGACATTGCCAAGATTCTTGAACAATTGATCGACCACAAAGTAGATTTGTCGGAAATCATTGAACTCCTCGGTATCAACAACCATCTGCTTAAAGAATTGCTTGCAATATCGGATGGTGTATATCTCGATAGTACCAAGCTCATAAAAACCGGAGAGTTCGCGGGTAAATACTCTGCGATATATCTTACTCCTGAAGCTCGTGAGGCTGCTGACAAGAGTTCTGAAACCGAAATCGCAATTGCAAGCCTGCTCGAGATGGAGGCCAGGATGACAGCTCCGTCCAAAACTCAATATGTCACACAGACGTATGACAACAGTGGAAAGCTGATTACCAGTGCAACATATGATTATAGCAAATCAACCAAGCATGGCCATTCCATTTGGAAGAGGGTGCGCGCTTATGAAGGAAGGATATATAGCACAGGCGTAACTATAACTGACTCTGACAACAAGACTTTGGTTGAGGTGAAAGCCCAATCCACTAAGGAAATATGGCTTATCAAGATTCACGAAGTCTGCTCATTCCGTATGATATATGGTATCAAGACTGATGACGTGGATGGCTCTGATCAGCACTATTATGCTGCAAGGTATCTCAAGACTGACAAGCAGGTAACCGGGCCTGACCCTGATTATTTTGTGGATGGCAAGAAGATATCCGAATACAAAGATATGCCAAGTAATGAAGCTGACTACTCAAACACCCATACGGATTACCCTAAGTGGTACAATGGTGGAGCCACTCCTATTCCTGTGATATTCAATATCTACAATAAGGAGACAGGTGTATACATCCAGCCTGAAGCATATATTTACTGTATTCAGACAGGTTTCTCCAAGCCTTACAAAGGAACTAATTCAAGCAACAAATGGATTACCGGTACCGGCGGAAATGAAGATCAGCTCGAAGATGATGGCGTTTGGCCTGAAGATATTCAAAAATACACCAATGACTGGCTTGCAGCACATCCTGATATAAGATAATGAAACTCTTTACAAAAATAACCCTGGTGGCTGCGATGCTGTTTGGCGCAGCTGCCGTAATGCAGGCTCAGCCGGAACTCAACGACACTCTCCGCACCAGTACCTGGGGATTCTACATCCAGGGAGGTGTCGCCGGGTTCCACGGTATGAACGGACAGAACGACCAGTACACCTACGACACCCCGAAGATTGCTCCTTCAGGAGACCTGGGATTGATGTTCTTTCCTCGTCCATGGGTGCGTTTCGGCCTTGATTTGGGATATACATATCTCAAGTCGTCAGACAAGAACGTGCTGCCAAGGACAGAAATCTTCCCGAATACGGAAAAGGAGGGACTCATAGGTGACTTGGAAATCAACAGTTCAAGACTCCAGAACCGCAACTTCACGAATATGGCTTCCACGGACCTTACCCTCGGAATCAATTTCGTGGAGATATGGAGGGAACGCGAGAGCCAGTGGTTCAATATATGGACAAGCATAGGCGCCGGATATATGCACGGATGGAACACGCATACATACACTTGGGCTGTGGATGAGAACCTCGTTTCCAAGGATGACGGGCATATGAGCATCTGGAACCACTCCCACGTCAATTCCTACACCGACAAGAACCAGTTCAACGCCTGGTACATCCCTTTGATTCTCTCGATGGAGTTCGACCTGTCCCGCCGTCTTACGCTCGGCCTTGTCGGGGAATACAAGTATTTTCCACAGAAATACGAACATGCTCCGACAGGCATCTGGAATGCAGGAGTCTCCCTGCGTTTCAATTTCGGATACGGAAAATATCGCCATCGCCGCAGACATACTTACGAAGCGCCGGTTGTGCCTCCTCAGATAGTGAGAGTCGAGTCAAGAGTTGATACGGTATATGTGGTGAAAGAGGAGAAGGAACCTGTATATAATAACGGTTTTCTGGAGACGGAAGTTCCTCTTGCCGATTATGCCGTTCAGATCTATGCTTTCAGAATCTACCAGCATGCACCGGACGACAAGATTTTCCACGGTGACAATCCTGTCATATACAAGAACGGTGACCTGCGCCGCTATGTGCTTTTCGCCGATACTCTTGAAGAGGCAAGGAATAAACTCCAGAGTGTAAAGCACAAGTATCCTGACGCGTTCATCGTGACAATCAGGAAGGATGGTCTTGTAGTGCCTTATCACGCACGATAGAGTGTCAATTATTTTTTGATTATTTGCCGAAAAAGAATAACTTTGTAAGGCAAATGATGGAAATATGAGAGGGTCCCGTGGACGCGGGGCTCCTTTCTTTTTATCTTTTTAACTTTTTTGATATGTCAGAAGCACATTACATGACCCAGGAGGGGCTTGACAAACTTCGGGAAGAGCTCAGCGCGATGATAGCGGAGCGTCCTGTGATTTCAAAGGCAATCGCTGAGGCAAGAGACAAGGGCGATTTGTCGGAAAATGCTGAATATGATGCAGCGCGTGAGGCACAAGGCCTCCTGGAGCTCAAGATAAACAAACTGCAGGATATCATCGCGAACGCAAAGGTGGTGGATGAGTCCAAAATCAACACCGAGCAGATTCAGATGCTCAACAGGGTGAAGATGAAGAACCTCAAGACAAATGCAGTTGTCGAGTACACTCTTGTCGGTGAGAGCGAGGCAAATTTCAAGGAAGGCAAGCTTGCTGCCACTACTCCTATCGGACGGGCACTTATGGGACATCGCAAAGGTGATATTGTGGAGGTAAACGTCCCTTCAGGCCTTCTCAAGTTCGAAGTTTTGGAAATATCAATCTAGAACCTGTTCTAATTACCAGCTATGGCTTCAATATTTTCCAGAATCGTCTCCGGTGAGATTCCTTCATACAAGGTCGCCGAGGACGCGGATTTTTATGCGTTTTTGGACATAAATCCGCTATCAGAGGGACACACTCTCGTGATACCGAAGAAAGAGGTTGATTACATCTTCGATCTTGACAGCGAAACATATTCGCGATTGTGGGCATTTGCGGCAAAGGTAGCTGTTGCCCTCAAGGCTGCGATTCCTTGCAAGAGAGTGGGGGTGGCTGTTCTCGGTATGGAAGTCCCGCATACTCATATCCATCTCGTGCCTCTTCAGACAGAGGGAGACCTTGATTTCAAGAAAGAGAAGAAGTCTCTTCCGCAGTCCAGGTTCAAAGAAATAGCAGATTTAATAGCAAAAGAATACGAAAAACTATGAAGATAATGAGAAAAGCACTCATAATTGCAGCATTGGCCGTTATCGCCGCTTCCTGCAGCAACGCTCCGACAGCAAGGATATCAGCCACTATCGAAGGTCTTGCGGACAGCACGGTTATCCTGCAGAAACTCAATTACAACAAGCTTCAGGCAATAGATACGATAAAGACTGATGCCGAAGGCAGTTTCGACTACAAGGTGAAGCTTACGGGCAATGCCCCTTATTTCTACTATATCTACTCCGGTGAGTCACCTGTCGCATCATTGGTGCTTCTTGACGGAGACAAGGTGAAGGTCAATATCGCAAAAAACGGCTCATTCAAGGTAGAAGGTTCACAGGAATCTGAAAAGTTGCAGCAGGTGAACGATGCATTTTCAAAAGTCGTTTCAAATATGACCTCTGCAATCGAGGCTCTGCCTGAGAATCCTACTGAATCTGAAATCAAGGATTTGAACAAGGCTGTCAGCAGAATGTATATCGACTACAAGCGTGAGGCTGTGAAATATGTGATTACGAATCCTTTCTCAATCACTTCTGCCGTTGTCCTCTTCCAGAAGTACAACGATGGTCTGAAGGTCTTCAATGAGGACTCTGATGCCGTGATTTTCCGCCGCACGATCGATTCTCTTGTCACAGTATATCCGAAGAGCGACTATATACTCGCTCTACGTGATGAAATGTCTGCACGTGAGTCACGTATGAACATCAACAGCCGTCTGGACTCCGCCGAGCAGGTCAGTTTCCCGAACCTGTCAATGCCTGACGTGAACGGTGAGATAAAGAATCTGATCGATCTGGAAGGCAAAGTGATCATTCTCTCTTACTGGAGCGCTGGTCAGGACGATTACAAAATGTTCAACCAGGAGCTTGTTTCACTCTACAACAAGTATCATTCAGCAGGTCTGGAAATCTACCAGATTGGCCTTGACATCGACAAACCATCCTGGGCATCCATCGTAAAACAGCAGAAGCTTCCTTTCATCAATGTGAACGATGGTCTGGGAACTATGTCGCCGGCTGTATTGACATATTACATTGACCACATTCCAGCTATGCTCGTAATCGACCGCAAAGGAGAGGTTGTTGCCCGCGACCAGTTCGAACCAGCCAAACTCGAAGCCCTGATAAAGAGCAAACTGTAACAATCAGAAGCTGTTCTGTCAATCATTTCCGGACAGATCTGTATTCTTTACAATTGTAAACAGGCCCGAATCACATTTCTGATCCGGGCCTGTCTGCTATTCGGCGGTGGCAAAGGATTCTTCATTTTCCCAAGGCAACACATTGGTGGCGTCATTGAATGAGACCTTCCACTTGATACCTTCGCGGACGAGGATGCCTTCAATAACCTTTTTCTTGCAGCGCGGAAAGGATATTCCTTTTCCACTGCTGTCTACCAGAGGTGCTGAAAGCAGGCTTCCGTCAGAGAGCTCTATCTGAAACACAATATCATCCGTCACTTGCGCGAGAGGAAGCAAAAACAGGGTGAAACACAGACTTCTGCCATTGGAAAGGATTATGCCTCTCCCTTGGGGAAGTTCTCCGCAGTCATCGGGAAGAGAAGAAAAGTCAATTGTGACCTTCCTGCCGTTATCTCCTCCCGCCGTGCAGGAAGGGTATCTTTGAACGCCATCCCACAGCGTGAGGTCCGTTGTGAATCTGCCGCTGATGTCAGTGGTAGGGGAGAGAAGCGATATGGCCTTTATTGTCATATCTTCCCCGTTGCCAAGTCCGTTTACAATTGTGAACCGTGCTGATGTCGTCAGAGGAATGAAAGAGAGGGCTACTTCGTCGTTTCTGATGCTTCGCGGGAGAGCGGAAACCTTCGCTGCCATATATTGTGACATCATATCCGGAATGGCTTCCAGAGTCCCGTCTATGGAAGTTTTCAATGTTATGGGATATTGTTCGGATGCGATAGTTCCCGAGATGATTCCGTTATTGATTGAAGATTTTCCATCACCGGAGGGGCTGGGTGAGACGGCATAGAAGATGTGCTCGCCGATGCCCCATCTGAGCCCTTCGCCGTCTTTTGCCTCAATTGATGCCAATGATCTGGCTCCTTCGGCAGTTACATTTGTAACAAGGTAGTCTGAATATTTGCCGGACGGCTCCCGGGCAGCAGCGCAGAAAATCCGTATCAGGTCGCCGGAAGTCCAGTCGATTCTTTCCAGCCCGTCCTGGTTGATATCTCCCGAGTACGATGTTTTGGAAACAGTGCTTTCTGTACTCGCAATTCTGAAACGTACTATGGAGGAGGGGGTTGGATTCTTGCTGCAACTTGCAAGAGTGAACAGTGGTGCGAACAGTATGAGAATATATGACAATCGTTTCATGAATATTAAGGTTTTGAATGAAAAAACAGTTGTATGTTCCGTAGTGTTTTTGTAACTTTGCGCTGTTATAAAAACTTGTAATAGAGTATGTTTGTAGGGTTGGATGAGGTGAGTGGACACACACTCGTTACCAAGCGTCCGTATCAAAGGACGGCAGTTCTCGTGATTTCTCTTCTTGAAACAGAAGAGCCTTTTTTAGGGGTTTCGCTTCTCAGCGGAATGTACGTATCAAGCGCAGGTCAGGAAATCGAAATCGAGAGCGTCTCTGACGAACTCGATTGGGGCACTTTCAGTGTCTATTGATTTTTAGAACCATTTAAAAACAGGTTCTAAGGCTGTAGAAGGGACTTTTTGCTCACACCGATCATAAAGTCCTTGAGGTAGAAGGGTTCAAAGTACGCAATGTCTTTGAACTCTTTCTTTTTCAAGGCAGCGAAGGCACCGGAGGCCATATAATCGGCCATAGGGTAACATTCTACAAAAAAGGCGTTCGGACTCTTGCAGATGCCCCGGAACTTTTCGACTCCGGTTCCTATGAAAAGGACAGGCCCTTTTGACAATTCTTCGCTGAAGCTGTTTTCGTCCAGAATCACAGGGGCCGTTTCACTGAGTTTTGAACCATTGCCGTCAAAGATGGCGGTATAGACCTCCATCCTCCTGGCATCTATGAAAGGGATGATTCTTTGAGGAGCACATTCGTGGGAGATTCCACGCAGGGCAAGAATCTGAAGAGTGTCGATGGCAAGCAAAGGTTTCCCTGTGCCGAAACATATACCCTTCGCGGTGGATACACCTACGCGCAGGCCGGTGTATGACCCCGGTCCCTCGCTTACGGCAACCGCATCGAGGTCTGTTGCAGAGCATCCACCCTCTTTCAGTACCTGGTCAATGAAAGGCACAAGCATTGACGCGTGTACCTTGGGAGCATTGCTGCTGCGTTTTGCCAAAAGGCGTTCATCTTCAAACAACGCGACCGAGCAACATTCGGTGCTTGTCTCTATTGCCAATATCCTTGAACTCATCTCTTGCTGGAGTTTGCCAATTTAACCTTACAACTTTCGGAAAGAGTGTTGTCCACGGCCTGAGGCGGTCCGGTGACGAGGGTCTCTCCCTCTTCTATTCCGCTTTTCACCTCAATTCCGTTGAGGTCCTGCATTCCGGTATGTATCTGCCTCGCAGATACTTTGCTGTCTTCGCCAACCACCCATACGAAAGTCTTTCCTCTGTCGGTGAACACACTTTCCAACGGTACTGTGATGCACTCATCAGAAGGTTGCGTGTTGATGGATACCGTAGCTGACATACCGGGAAGCAGCACCGGCGAGGGCGCTTCGCCCCACATCCGGCCGACTATCTCAATCCGGACCTCAAAGTTAGTAACTTGCTCGAAGGTTGTACCAATATTTTTTGCCGAATTTGCAATTTGTGTCACTATGCCGCGGAATTTACTGTCCGGATAGGCATCAACTGCGACTTCTGCGCTGTCTCCGCACCTCAGACGGACAATGTCGCTTTCTCCGACGTCCACTATCGCTTCCATCCGGCTGAAGTCCGCTATCCTGAGCATCTCGGTCCCTGCCATCTGGCTTGTTCCCACCACCCGTTCCCCTTTTTCAACAAACAGCCGGGATATTATTCCTGACATAGGGGCCAGAATGGTGGTTTTCTTGAGATTCTCCTGAGTCTCGCGCAGTTGCGCTTCACTGTTGAGGACTCCGAACTTTGCGGCATTCACTCTTTCCGCCATTACTTCCGCTTCGGCAGAAGCTGCTTCATATTCAGAAAGTGAGACAGCGTTGTTATTGTATAAGTATTCTGTACGGGTGAGGTTCACCCGGGCCTGCTCACACTCTGCCTCCTGTCGCCGGAGTTCAGCTTCCATAGACCGCAGTGCAGCCTCTGCCTGCTCTACTTGAGAGACATAGAGATCCTCGCGGATACGGATTATGACATCTCCCTTCGAGACGGTGTCACCTTCCTGGCAGTTCAATTCAACAATCTCCCCGGATACGTCCGGAGATATCTTGACCTCCACAATGGGCCGCACTTTCCCACTTGCCGGGACAGCGTCCTCGATTATGCCACTCTTCGCTTGAGAGACAGTGACTTCGATTGCGGAGTCCCCCTTGCGGAAGAATAAAAGTGCAGCAGCTATGACAATGGCTGCGGCAAATACCGTCCTTTTCTTTTTTTTATCCTTGTTCATCACAATAACGTGTCATATAGTACTCGATGATTCTTGAACGGAACAGGTACTGCCATTTCTCCTTGAGAAATGTGCTGCGAGCCTTGTCCAATTCATTTCTGGAAAGAAGATAGTCGGTCGCTGTCATCAGCCCGCGGCTGTATTTGAGCTCACTTGTCCGCATAAGTTCCTCGCTCGCCTTGAGGGCATCACGTGCAGCCAAGGCTTTCCCATAGCAGTTTTCCGTTTCAATCGTAATCTTTTCCAAAAGTGATTCTATCTCCCTTCGTACTCTCCCGGCTTCCGTTTCGGCCTTCCTTATCCCGATTTTCGCTTCCTGTACCTTTGCAAGATGCTGCCAGGCTCCACATATCGGAAGTGATATGCTTATTCCGAAAGAGTCCCCGAGTCTGTGGGAAGATGGACCGAGAGATGCCGAGTAACCGGCGACAAAAGAGATCTCAGGTGACAGCATAGCGATGCTTTGCTTGTGGAGATTCCGGTTCTGCCGGATGGCTGTGAGGCATCCGATATATTTGGGGTTCCGAAGTGCAACCTTTTCCACGAAACCTGACGGACAGGTTGAGGGAGCTGCCAGGGTGTCACTTTCAGGACCGTACAGGTCGATGACGAAATTTTCAGAATATGGTACGTCCATCAACTGGCAGAGTTCGAGCGTGCGGCTCTTGATGGCACTCTCGGCTTCGACGACGGCGGCCCTGTCAGCAGATAATTGAGATTCAATCTGATAGCGTGCGCTCAATGGCTGCAACCCGCTCTCAACCAGAAGATTCGTCCTTTCTGATTCACGCAGGGACGACTCATATCCGCTCCGTGCGTATTCGAGCTGCTGGTAACTCTGACCCAGTTGCAGGTATGCCTCGATGGTCTCAATAGTCAGGTCCTCCTCCATTCCGCTCTCTTCGAGCCTGGATATTTCGTACGCATCTTCAGCTGTCCTGCATTTCCAATGGGCGGAAAGACCGTGGAAGAGTGTGAGGCTGCCTGTAAAGTCGAATGTGGGGTTGTTGTCACCGGAGAAGGCCTTCTTCCACCCGAAACTGTCGCTGAAGGTGAAAGAGAGTGCAGGGAGCATGTCAAGGTACCCGGCACGGACCTGTGTGTGCAACCGGTCGGATTCCAGACGTTGCAGCTTTATCTGCCGGTTGTTGGCAAGCGAATGTCTGAGACACTCGTCAAGAGTCCAGACCTGTGCCCAGCAAAATGTTGATATCGTCGTGAGCAGCAGTGTCAAGGAAATATGAAACAGTTTCATTTCAAACTGGTTATGGTTGTTAGAATGGCCTTCCCCCTGCGGAGAAGGCCAGACGTTTAGAGTACTTCCTTAGTTTTGTTGAAAGAGAAAAGAGCTACGACAAATTTGACAACCATTCCGATGATGTAACCGATTGTGTAAAGCGCATCCTGCGCTCTCTTGTCCACGCCACCTAATATGAAGGCACATTCCGACATTCCGACGGGAGTGAGCCCGCTGTTAAATCTTCCATCCATGACAACCTCCTTATCTGAGAAGTGGAACGCCTGTGAGTCCGTCAGTGAACCCCTTGATTATCTGAGGAATGTAATCCGACAGAAAGTCGATGAAATTGCGGATTTTGTCGACAATCTGTGAAAAGGTGCTTTTCTTGGCACCTCCACGCATCTGAAGCTCGGAAGAAGTCACCTCTCGCAAGCCCTTCAAAATCATTGTTTCTTCCATTTTTGGTGTTGATTTTAAGTTATACCGCTCTTTCAGGTGGCGGCAGTTACCTGTATAAGTGCGCCCTTATAGTCTGATTATGTTATCGGCAATTGCAATGTTGTCGGTTTTGTGGGTTATCATCACTATTGTTTTTCCAGCATCGCGCAACCTGACAATCTTGTCAAGCACATATTTCTGGGATACGTTGTCAAGAGAGGATGTGGCTTCGTCAAGTATGAGTATTTCAGGGTCACGGTAAAGAGCCCTGGCAAGAGCTATCCTTTGCTTCTGGCCTCCTGAGAGGGTGCAGCCTCTTTCTCCTATCGGGGTCAGCAGTCCCATTGGGAGTGCGGTTATGAAGTCGTGCAGGCCGAGGTCTTCAAGAATGGATGCAACCCTTTTGATATCAGGCGATTTTTCCAGGCAGCAGATGTTGTCGAGAATACTGCGGTTGAGCATCTCCGGCTCCTGATGTATGATGGATGCAGCACGTCTCCATTCATCAAGAGCTATCAGGCTGATGTCAGTCCCACCAAGGAATATCTTGCCTTCGTGAAGGGTGTAGTCACGCATCAGGAGTGAGGCAAGCGTGCTTTTGCCGCAGCCGGATTCACCTTGTATTGCAGTTATCTTTCCGTGAGGTATCACTGCGTTGAATCTTTCCAGCAGGGCGGGACATCCGGGGTATGAGAATGATACGTTTTCGAATATGATATCCTCGCCTTCACGGAACGGGAGTGTGGCGCAGGCTGTGGCATCCTCCCTTGAGAGCAGGGTGATGTCCTCAAGCCTTTCCGCGGAAATCTTCGCCTCGGTGTACCGGCCGTTCAGGTCGATGATCTGGCTGATGGGAGAGGCGAACAATGCCGTGAGTGCATAGAAAGATACGAGTTCTCCGATACTCAGGCTGCCTTCGAATATGAATATGGAGCCTGCGGTCAGCAGGGCTACCGTCATCAGTTTTGAAAGGGCGTCTGCGGCAGAGGCAAAGATTCCGACACATCTGCCTCCCTTGAAGAGTTTGTCGGACAGAGCCACATATTTTTTCTCTATTCCGCTGAAAATGGTTCCTTCGCTTCCGAAGTGCCGGATGAGCCTTGCGGCGCTGATACCTTCCACTACTTTCTCCTCAAAAGCGGAAGAACTCTCGATTACCTCGCGGTTCACTTTTCTGTTCACTCTGTCAGCGATTGAGTAGAGAAAAAGGTAAACAGGAATGAACAGCAGGATGAGCAGCGCCAGCTTGCGATGGAAGACGAACATCAGCACGAAGGAAAGGCATATCATCGTTATTCCCGTGACGGCGGTTATTATGCCGTCGGCGAGGAACGCCCTGATCTTCGATGCATCGTCCAGTCTGGAATGGAGTTCTCCCGCACCTCTGTGGGAGAAGAAGCCTACGGGAAGATGGAACAGGTGGTCGAGGTAGCCGAGCATCAGCCTGCAATCCATCTTGATATTCACTTTGAGGGAGTAACGTATCCTTTCATAGCCCATCAGTATGGCTGATACCATAAGTGCGGCCATCAGGGTACAGGCACGGACAAGTTCATGCGGGTCATGAGCCGGAATCACGTTGTCAATTATGTGCTGCAGGAAGAGCGAAATGCAGATTCCTGCCATTGTGTAGGCCAGAGTGCCTGAAACCATAGCGGCATATTCCCTGCGGGAGAGCAGTCCGGCATACCGGAGGACGGAGCCGCCCTTCCTTCCTGCGGACAATTCCTTGAACTTGTCCGACGGGTGGACGGTTACCACAAATCCGCTCCATATATCCTTCAGCTCCTTGAATGACATTCTTTTCATTGTTCCTGAGGCAGGGTCCATAACCCTGACTCTCCGTCTGCCGATTCCATACAGCACCACGAAATGGAGGTCTCCCTCTTTTGTAAGTACGTGCAGAATGACCGGCAGCGGAGTGCTGCGGAGAACTGCAATGTCGCCTGTGTCCGACTTGTAGGCCTTTGCCACAAGGCCGAGGGCCGTGCAGGCATCAATGATTCCCTTGATTGATGTTCCGGCGGAAGATGTGCCTGACGCCTCCCGTATCAGTGTAAGAGGGATGTATTTGCCGAAGTGCCTTGTAATGGATGCTATGCAGGCGGAGGCACAGTCGGTTATGTCGTGTTGCCGTACAGTTTTCTTCATATCGTTTCTATCTGGAATTTGCCGGAGAGGGCGCCCCGGCTCGTTGTTGATATATGAAAACGGAAGGGACCATCTACCTCACACGTCTCCTTGCCCTTGAGACAACCAACTTCACCCGGCCCCTTCCTTCGTCAGAGAAATAAAAAGACCGACCTGATTGACAGCAGAACAGTAGCAAGACATATCAGATAATTGAGAATTAGAGAGACCACGGGTGTGTCGGGTAAAAGATATTCCGCAGTCAGGTCGAGGTCGGTCAGAGGTTTTATCGTTTTTTCGAAAGATTCCATCGTTTGCTCCGGTTTGATTTCCGAATGCAAAGGTCAGCCATTCACTCCGAAATGAACGGTACGAAAAAACAATTTCCTGCAGGAGGCAGGAAAAATGCTGAAATCAATATTTTACGGTTTCAGCTCAAAATTGGAAAAAATGTCACGGGCAAGGTCCAGAAGCAGCGGAACAAATTTGGATTCGGCAATTTTCTCGGCGGAAATGATGCCCAACCGTGTATTGACCATATCGAAGAAGTAAATCACGGTTGAAATCACGATGGCGAAGAGCGCGATTGCCAGCAGGATGCCGAGCAGACGGTTGAGCCATCCGAGGAGCGAAATCTTGATTATTCTGTCAATAAGATTGCCTATGAGGGAGAGAATGATGGCAACTACGAGAAAAATCACGATGAAAGAGGTCACTTTTGCCCAGAATTCAGACATTCCGAGGTGGCAGGAGAGCCATTCGATAACCTGGGGAGAGAACTTTATCGAAAGCTTGATGCCGCCGAACACGACACAAAGGCTTATCAGTTCCCTGACAAGGCCGTTCTTTATTCCTACATAAATCGCAGGAAGGAAGCAGACAAGTATGATTACATCGATAGTGGCCATCGCATAAAATTCTATCCAAAATTAGCGAATTGTAGTATATTTGCAAATTCAAAACGCAAAATATACATATCCCAAACTAATATGAAGTTCACCGAGCATAAGAAATTCGACCTCGTGGAGACAAACCGCGAAATCCTGGAAAAATGGAAAAAGGATGACACATTCAAGGAAACCCTTTCGATGAGCGAGGGTGCTCCCCGTTTCATTTTTCACGAAGGTCCGCCTTCTGCCAACGGAATGCCTGGAATCCACCATGTTATGGCCCGTTCTATAAAAGATGCGATATGCCGTTACAAGACACAGACCGGGTATCGCGTCGAGCGTCGTGCCGGCTGGGACACACACGGCCTGCCGGTGGAGCTCGGAGTGGAGAAGATGCTCGGAATCACGAAGGAAGATATCGGAAAGAAGGTGTCCGTGGATGATTACAACAACGCGTGCCGCCGTGAGGTTATGAAATATACCGCTGAGTGGCGCAAGCTCACCGAGCAGATAGGTTACTGGGTGGATATGGACAATCCGTACATCACCTACGACAACCGTTACATTGAAACCCTGTGGTATCTTCTCAAGGAGATTTACAAGAAAGGTTATCTTTATAAGGGATACACCATCCAGCCTTACTCACCGGCTGCCGGAACGGGTTTGAGCAGCCACGAGCTCAATCAGCCGGGTTGCTACCGCGATGTGAAGGATACTACCGCCGTGGTACAGTTCAAGGTTGTCCGCAATGAGACGAGCGAATTTCTTTTCGAGGGTACGGATCTTCCGGTGTATATAATCGCGTGGACTACCACGCCTTGGACTCTTCCTTCAAACACAGCGCTTTGCGTGGGCCCGAAGATTGAATATGTCTGTGTGGACAGTGTGAACCCGTACAGCAAGGCTCCGGCAAGATATGTAGTGGCACTGCCTCTTCTCGGCGCTCATTTCAACGACAGGAATCCTTTCACCGTCGTCGGGAAGCCTTTCCTCGGAACGGCTCTCTCAGGTGTGGAATATGAGCAGCTGATTCCGTGGGTGAAGTGCGCGGCAGGAGGCTTGAGGGTGATAACCGGTGATTTCGTCACTACTGAAGATGGTACCGGTATCGTTCATATCGCACCTACTTTCGGTGCGGACGACAACAAAGTGGCAAAGCAGAGTGGCGTGCCTCCTATGTTCGTTCTCGATGCTGACGGAAGCGAGCAGCCGATGGTGGACCGTACCGGAAAGTTATACAGGATTGAGGATATGGATGCCTCTTTCGTGAAAGAGAGAGTCGATATTGCCGAGTACGGCAAATACGCAGGGCGCTACGTGAAGAATGCGTACGACAGTTCCCTTGCTCCGGACGCACCTACTCTCGACATAGATATATGCTTGGACCTCAAAGCACAAGGCAAGGCCTTCAATATTGCGAAACATACTCACAGCTATCCTCATTGCTGGCGGACCGACAAACCGGTGCTCTATTATCCGCTCGATTCGTGGTTCATCCGCAGCACGGCGGTCCAGGAACGTATGATTGAGCTCAACAAGACCATCAACTGGAAGCCTGAATCAACAGGTTCCGGCCGTTTCGGCAAGTGGCTTGAGAACCTTCAGGACTGGAACCTGAGCCGCAGCCGCTACTGGGGAACGCCTCTGCCTATATGGCGTACAGAAGACGGCTCCGTTGAAAAATGCATCGGAAGCGTGGCTGAACTGTATGAAGAGATAGAGAAGGCGGTCAAGGCTGGTGTGATGCCATCCAATCCGTTTGCAGAGAAAGGCTTCGTGCCAGGTGACTTCTCAAAGGAGAATTACGGGAAGATAGATCTGCACCGTCCGTATGTGGACAATATATTCCTTGTCAGCGACGACGGCCGCAAGATGGTGCGCGAGCTCGACCTGATTGACGTCTGGTTCGATTCCGGATCGATGCCTTATGCGCAGGAGGGCCTTGCAAAACTCGGTACCCCGCAGTTCGGCCAGACCGCTGACTTCATTGCAGAAGGTGTGGACCAGACAAGAGGCTGGTTCTTCACGCTGCACGCCATCAACACTATGGTAAGCGACAAGTGCGCCTTCAAGAGCGTCATCTCCAACGGCCTTGTCCTCGACAAGGATGGAAACAAGATGAGCAAGCGCCTCGGCAATGCCGTGAACCCGTTCGAGGCTTTGGACAAGTTCGGAGCCGACTCTCTGAGATGGTATATGCTGACCAATGCCCAGCCTTGGGACAATCTCAAGTTCGATGAGGCCGGTGTGGAAGAGGTGCGCCGCAAGTTCTTCGGTACTCTGTACAACACATATTCGTTCTTCGCACTCTATGCCAACGTGGACGGTTTCAATCCTGAAGTCCCTGAGGTGGCAAAGGAGAATCTTCAGGAGATAGACCTCTGGCTGGTTTCCCTTCTCAATACACTCGTCAGGAAGGTACGTGCAGCCTATGAGGATTATGACCTTACGAACGCCGGCCGTCTCCTGCAGGATTTCGTATGTGACGACCTGAGCAACTGGTATGTCCGTCTTAACCGCAAGCGTTTCTGGGGTGGTGGGATGACTGATTCCAAACTCGCTGCATATCAGACTCTTTACAACGCATTGAAGACGGTGGCCGTACTTGCTGCTCCGATAGCTCCATTCTATATGGACCAGCTGTACTGCGATCTTGTCCCTGCTGCGAAGTCTGTCCATTTCGAGCGTATGCCTGAATGTTGCGAAGAGAAGGTCGATGCCTCTCTTGAGGAAAGGATGTCTCTTGCACAGCAATGCTGTTCGATGGTGCTTGCCCTGCGTCGCAAGGTGAACATCAAGGTGCGTCAGCCGCTGGCGAAGATTGTGATACCTGTTCTTGACGATGCGGTGGAACATCAGCTGGAAAAGGTGAAGAAGATTGTACTGAGCGAGGTAAACGTAAAGGAAGCAGAATTTATTCACGATACTACTGGTTTGATCACCAAGAAGATAAAGCCTAATTTCAAGACTCTTGGCAAACGGTATGGGGCCAGAATGAAGGAGATAGCCTCGTTCTTCACACAGATGGACCAGCAGACGATCTCAGCCATTGAGAGGGCGGGGGATTACACCCTGAACCTTGCAGGAGGTGATGTGGCTCTGACCAAGGAGGATTACCAGATAACCTCCGAAGATATGCCGGGGTGGCTCGTGACAAGCGAAGGTACTCTCACCGTGGCTCTTGACGTTACAGTTACAGATGAGCTCCGTCGCGAAGGCATTGCCCGCGAACTCATCAACCGCATCCAGAATGTCAGGAAAGAGAGCGGCTTCGAGGTTACCGACAGGGTCAATGTCGTGATTGAAGAAAGTGAAAAGGAGATAGCGGACGCTATGTCCCAGTTCTCCCAATATGTCTGCGACCAGACTCTCGCATACTCTGTCAGCTTCTCTTCAAACCTCGAAAACCCTGTTGAAGTGGAGTGGAACGACGGTGTTATTAAGTTGTCTGTAACTAAGGTGAAATAGTTGGTATATTACTTGCTTTTTTCATTATATTTACCAAAATAAAAGTCAAAGCTATGGCAACAATAAATGAAGAGCCCGTTCCTGAGAAAGTCCGTTACAGCGATGCCGAACTTCAAGAATTCAAGGAACTCATTCTCGAGAAACTGGAGAAAGCAAGGGAAGATTATAAAATGCTGAAGGGTGCCATTGACCACAGCGGAAGCAACGATACTGAGGATACTTCCCCATCTTTCAAGGTGTTGGAAGAGGGTGTGTTCTCTCAGGCCAAGGAGGAGGCGAGCCAGTTGGCCCAGCGTCAGTACAAGTTCATCCAGAATCTTGAGGCTGCACTCGTCCGCATCGAGAACAAAACTTACGGTATCTGCCGCGTGACCGGCAAGCTTATTCCTAAGGAGAGGTTGAAACTCGTTCCTCACGCTACTCTCAGCGTAGAGGGAAAGATGCTGGAAAACAAGTAGGAATGAAGATTTCGAAAGGCACTCGAATCACGATTTTCATCGTGTTGATGCTTGTGATTGACCAGACTATGAAGCTTCTGGTCAAGACTAACATGTCCTTGGGCGAGAGCATCAGCGTTTTCGGGAACTGGTTCTATCTTCTCTTCATCGAGAATAACGGAATGGCTTTCGGAATGCAGTTCGGAGGTCAGATTGGCAAGCTGGCGCTCAGCCTGCTCAGAGTTGTGCTCATAGTGCTTATTGCCATATATCTTCACAGGCTGCTGAAGAGGGATGACACCCCTGCCGGGGTTCTGTACGGGCTTGCCGCAATTCTTTGCGGAGCCGCGGGCAATATGATAGACTGTATGTTCTACGGGATAATCTTCGACTATGCTCCGTTCATGTTCGGCAAAGTCGTGGATATGCTCTATTTCCCGATAATAGACACCGACCTTCCTGCCGGATTCCCTGTCTGGGGAGGCCGCCACATAGTGTTTTTCCGACCGATCTTCAATTTCGCGGACAGCTGCATAACCTGTGGGGCCATATATCTTATACTCTTCAAGTGGCGTTTCTTCGCCAAGGAGGATAACTGGAAATAGGAACGTTCCGCCATCGTGCCGGAACAATTTCAGAATTATGAAAAATTTGTTTTCATCAATCTTTGTTGCATTGATTATGGTGGTTATGGCTTCCGCTCAGGATAAGATGACGATGGAGGAGGCTGTGCTTGGAAAAGATGTTGCCGTTGAGAAGTTTGTATGGCATTGGACGGGGGACGGTGATATTTTCGCTCCCGGGGAGAATAAAGTTGAGGAACCTGCCGCCGATTTTGCATTCACCCGTGGCAATAATCTCTATTACAAGGATCCGGAAGGTAATGAAATTGCGGTTACTCAGTATGGCGCAGAGGAAGATATCGTATGCGGCCAGGCTGTCAGCCGCCACGAGTTCGGAATTGAGGATGGTATCTTCCGTTCGCCGGACGGAAGCAGGATAGCCTTCTACCGGAAGGATGAGAGCCGGGTGACAGATTATCCGCTGGTAGATATCTTTTCACGCACAGGTGGCGCGAAATATATCAAGTATCCTATGAACGGTATGGCTTCCGAGATTGTCTCTGTTGGTGTCTATGACATTGCTTCGGGGAACACCTGCTATCTGGAAGTGACCGATTTCGATGAAGAGAGATACCTCACCAACGTGACGTGGAACCCTTCCGGGGACAAGATTTACATCCAGGTGCTCGACAGGGAGCAGAAGCATATGCATCTGAACTGCTATGATGCTGTGACAGGCGGATTCCTCGGAACCCTCTTCACGGAGGAGAACAGCCGTTTCATAGAGCCTCAGAGTCCTCTCGTGTTCCTCAAGAACGATTCATCCAGGTTCATATACTTCACGGACAACCGCGACGGATACAAGAACCTCTATATCGGCTCCGTTGAGGGCGGTGAGCCTATCCGCCTGACAAAGGTTGATGCCGACGTTGAATATGTGGCACAGGACGGAAAGTACGTCTATTACTACTCTTTCGAAGTCTCTCCTGTCGAAAGGCATCTTTTCAGGGTGAACTTGAAGAAAGGTGCTGTTCAGCGCCTTACTGTGGACAAAGGATGGCACAATTGCACTTTCAGTGCCGACAGGAAGTACTTTATGGACGAGTATTCTTCCATCGATGTGCCTTCAGTCGCCAAACTGATATCTGCCGACGGACGCAAGGTACGGGAAGTGTTCCGTGCTCCGATGCCTCCCGACAGAGCAGTGAACTGTATCATCGAGACGGGAACCATCAAGAGTGCCGACGGCCTTTACGACAACCACTACAGCCTCGTGAAACCTGCTGATTTCGACCCTTCGAAAAAGTACCCTATGGTTCTGTATGTGTATGGCGGTCCTCATCTTCAGCAGATTACTGACCGGTTCCAGGGCGGTATGAACCGGTGGGATATCCTTATGGCGCAGAAAGGTTACGTGGTGTTCAAGATGGACAACCGTGGCACGCCGAACCGTGGAGCGGAGTATGAGAAGGCAATCCACAAATTCTGCGGCAAGGCTGAGATGGCCGACCAGATGGTTGGCGTGAGGTGGATGATGTCACAGCCGTGGATTGATTCTTCAAGGATAGGCGTTCACGGATGGAGTTACGGTGGATTCATGACCATCTCCCTTATGACGAATTACCCTGAAGTGTTCAAGGTTGGGGTTGCTGGCGGACCTGTCATCGACTGGAAATGGTATGAGGTGATGTACGGTGAGCGTTATATGGAGACCGAGGCAACCAATCCGGAAGGCTTCGCTGCAACGAGTCTGGTTCCGATGGCGGAGAAGATTGAGGGTAAATTGCTTATCTGTCAGGGAGTGATTGACGACACTGTTGTATGGCAGCACAGTCTCAACTTCGTTGAGAGTTGTATAAAGAATGGCGTTCAGGTCGATTATTTCCCTTACCCGGGCCATCCGCACAATGTCCGTGGCAAGGACCGCGTCCATCTTATGGATAAGGTAACCGCTTACTTCGACGATTATCTGCGGTAGGCGCTTGATGGAGGCCTGGCCTCCCTGAGGCTTTCTTTCATACTCTGCCTGCTGCACAAAACAAATCGGGGGCTTGGTCATTCCACCGGCCCCCGATTTGCGTCAGTTATTGTGCTTCAGCAGATCAGAAGTTGTCCTTGTGAACCTCGAAATATGCTTTCGGGTGTGCACATACAGGGCAAATTTCCGGTGCCTTTGTTCCGACCACGATGTGACCGCAGTTGCGGCATTCCCATACCTTAACCTCTGACTTCTCGAAGACGGCGGCAGTCTCAACGTTCTTCAGAAGTGCGCGGTAACGCTCTTCGTGACGTTTCTCGATTGCTGCAACGCCACGGAACTTGGCTGCCAGTTCCGTGAAGCCCTCGGCCTCGGCAGTCTTTGCGAAGCCTTCGTACATATCAGTCCATTCGAAATTTTCTCCGTCGGCTGCGGCAGCAAGGTTCTGGGCGGTGTCCCCGATTCCTTCGAGTTCCTTGAACCAGAGTTTTGCGTGTTCCTTCTCGTTGTCGGCAGTCTTGAGGAAGAGTTCTGCAATCTGTTCGAATCCTTCTTTCTTTGCCTTTGATGCGAAATAAGTGTACTTGTTACGAGCCTGTGACTCACCTGCGAAAGCAGCTTCGAGATTCTTCTCGGTCTGTGTACCAGCGTATTTGTTTGCCATAATCCAGAATATAAAAAGTTGTTTACAAGTTTCGTTTCCGTTTACAAAAATATACAAATCGGTTGGGAATATATCCTATTGTAAGAATATCTCCTTATAGTTCAAAAAGATAGCAGATGCCAATCTGGAGGCCGATATTGTGAGCCTTGTCCTCAGCACCGCCGTATGTGCCCTTGAAAGTGCGGTTCAGACCTCCGTCGAACTTGAGCTCAATACCGAACTCATCAGAGATCAGGTATGTGGCCTGAAGTCCAATCGACAAGTTGAACTTTGCGGCTTCGCTGCTGAGAGAAGGAAGGTCGGCCTTTATCTTGTCAGTCACAAGATAACCGAGTTCAGGCCCGGCAGAAAGAAATATCTTGTCCTCAAGCACCTCTACGCCGAAGAGCAGAGGAAGCTGGAGATAGCCGAGAGTGCGGCTGTATTTTCCGCCGATCTCTCCGCGGTCAGAATGACCTCTTCCTGCGTAAAGCAGTTCAGCCTGCATGAAGAATCCGTTGCCGAACACTGCATTCCCAGCAACTCCGGCGTAGAATGTGTTATGAGGCTTTATCAATTCGTCACCGTTTATCACTGTCCCGGGAAGCCATCCGATGGCGAGCCCGCCCTTCGGACCGAATCTGTAAGTCTGTGCCTCTGCGGTAGAGACAGCCGTCAGAAGGACGGCAGCAATGGCTAGGATTCTTGTAATCTTTCTGATTGTCATATCGTTGATATATTTGTACGTTCTTCTGGATACAAAGTTAGCCAAAACGGTTGAAATAGATAGCATATTTGCTAAATTTGCATTGATGAAAAAGATTCTGAAGCTGATCTTCCTGTATGTGCCGCTCTGCTTCGTGGCTCTCAGCCTGCTTCTTGTCATCTGCGGCAAGTGGCTGCCCGTCAAGGTCACCCCGCTTATGATAAAGCGGAGCGTGCAGGGCACCGGCAGTCTCTTCGAGGCTGCAACAAGGAAGTGGATTCCGTTGGAAGATGTCTCGAAGGATCTGATAAGTTCAGTGATAACCTCTGAGGATGCAAGGTTCTTCGAGCATAAAGGCTTCGACCTTGTGGAACTGGAGAAGATGCAGGAGAAACACAAGAAGAAGGGCAGTCCACTGCGCGGTTGCAGCACCATATCCCAGCAGACGGCAAAAAACTGTTTCACCTGGTGCTCGAGGACCTGGGTTCGCAAAGGGCTTGAAGCTTACTATACTGTGCTGATAGAAACGATTTGGGGGAAGAGGCGTATTCTGGAGGTATATTTCAACATAGTGGAGCTTGGCCCAGGCATTTATGGTGCGGAGGCCGCCTCGCAGCATTATTTCAAATGTCCGGCCTCGAAGGTCTCTCTTGTCAACGCATCGGCCCTTGCCTGCTGCCTGCCCAACCCTCTGAAACGAACTCCCGACTGGGTGAAGTCCCATATGCCTTCACGTCGCGCAGAGATTGCTGCCATAAGCAATCAGGTAAGGCTGGAATATGAGAAGCCTGCCAAAAAGAAATAGAACTTTTTGTAAACTGATATAGTCTTTACTGAATATGACACAGCTACTGTTCTCCCTTGCCGTTGCAATTTCCAGTCTGCTCGGCACTTATACCTTGAATGACAAATATCCGGAGGTGAACGTCACCGTTGAGACTCCGCAGATGCTTGATCCTGCAAAACCTACGGAAATAATTTTCTATGCACTTCCTAACGGCAACAGCATTGAATGGACTGCCGGCAAGTGGCGCTATCCGGAAGATGACTGGCACTTCGACATCCAGCATATCTCTGCACAGACAAAGTTCCTGCGTGCCAACGATCCGTCAAAGAATTACATAACTGTCTATCTGATGGACAAGAAGCGCTCGTGGACTTCGTGGCGTCACCGTCACGCTGATATCCTGCCTGAGACTTTGGAGGCCATAATAAGCGACATATCAGGTATGTACGGTCAGTACAACCCGTCCGTGACACTCAGCAGCCATTCAGGAGGAGGATATTTCCTCTTCGAATATATCCGCACTGCATCGCCCATCAATGAAAGGATAGACCGTTTCATTTTCCTTGACAGTACATACGGCTATCTTGAGGAGGTGCACAGGGAGAAACTTGCGAAATGGCTCAAGGACAGGAACCACTTTCTCAGTGTGATATCTTATGAGGATATTACTGTGATATATGAAGGAAAGCCTCTTGTATCGAAGGAGGGAGGCACCTGGGGCCGCAGTCACGCTATGGTGAAAGACCTCTCCAGAACTTTCCGCTTCAAGAAGTACGAGGATCAGCAGCGTGAGGAGTATCGTGCGTTGAAAGGACGGATTTCCTTCAAGCTGATCAAGAACCCTGAAGGAAAGATTTACCACACTGTGCTCGTGGCAAGCAACGGCTTCATTGATGCCAACTGGTCCGGCACGGACAAGGAGGGTGTCGGATATACCTTCTGGGGAGAAAGAGCATACCTGCAGTACATCTGTGATGCCGGTTGCAACAGCCGCGAAGTGAAGGAGGCAGGCCTTATGCCGCTGCCATATCTTGCCGAACATAAAGGTACAGGACTTACGGGCTGGGATTACGTGGAGTCCATAGACGATATGGATTTCTGGGATTTTGAAGAGAAGACTGCCGCGGCTCTCCTTGCGGGCGATGTCCCTGATTCGCTGCGATTCTTCAAGAAGATAGAATACGACCGTCTGGGACATACCGTCGCTTTTTGGACTCTTCCTGACTACCTTGCCGTGGGTACCAGTGACGATTTCGTAAGAATGCCTATGGGCATCATCTCGTCAAAGAAGGTGGCTTCAGCTATGAACTGCACTCTTCCTACGACTTTCCTGGTCGATCGAATCAATGATGTTGCAGAGGGTGCGCTCGACATTTTCCCGTTCCGCCCGTTGAGGGGAAGAAATTCACTTCCGATTGTGTTCCAGGACCATAATAACGCCATCAAGGCTCTCTACAAGGCCAAGGGATACCACTTCGGACAGTTCATATCAGGTTTGAAGAAAGATCTGGTCCAGACCGATTTCATCGACAGCAACCCACAGTACGAGCACAACATTGCAATCTATGGCTGGCACCATCCTGACGGACATGCGCAACAGCCTCTTTTCCTGCGTCACGCTGACTTCTATTCCGATTACAGTCACGGCACGAGGCTGATATGGCACGAGATAACCATTGACGGAGAGCCATACGAACTGGATGCAGTCATGCGTGACCCATCTCTTTTCCGCCTTGTAAGCGACGAGCCGGTACCTCTGTCAAAACCATTCTGACCCTGACCCGGGCCCGGGCCGGGCAGAGTGTCAGAGTTTCAGAGCCTCGTCTGCCATAGGCAGCAGCAGGAATGGGATGATTCCTATATACATTATCCCTTCGTCATCGTACCAAGGTTCGTCGTTCCCGTCCAGAACAACTATCCGCTGGAAGAAGTCGAAAGTGTTCTTGAGAGCGAAGGTCACCGTCTCCTTTTCCTGAGGCGTGTCCACACTTAGGGCGGACTGTATGTATAGTTTTGTTTTCCCGGTATTTACGACGAAGTTTACTTCGTGCTGCGACTGCTTCCGTCTGCCGCTTACGACTCTTGTCAGTTCAACTATCCCTACATCGACGCTGTATCCTCTGCGTATGAGTTCGTTGTAGATGACGTTTTCAAGCAGGCCGGCCCTCTCTTCCTGAGAGAACTGCAGTCTGGCATTGTTCAGACCTGTGTCCGTTGCGTAATATTTCAGAATGCTGTCGAAATATTGATGCCCCCTTATGTCCCAACGCCTTGCCCCCTGGAACAGGAAAGTCTCTTCAAGGTAATCAAGGTATCTTGTTATTGTCGAATGAGATGGTGCCTGCTCCATCAGCACTCCCGACCGGCCGGCAAGTTTTGTAGGATTGGTCAATGAGCCTACGGAAGATGCCAGTGTGTCAAGCAGAGGGTTGAGGATTGCATTGTTCTTCAGATTGTACCGTCGGGTAACGTCCTTCAGGAAAACATCGTCGAACAATGTCTGAAGGTACTTCCTCTTCTTCTCTTCGTCAGGTTCAAGGACTGCTGCGGGCATACCTCCGTACCGGATATACTCCTCCAGAGCATCTTTCCTGTCGTTCGGACTGGTGGAGAGGTATTCGGCAAAAGAAAGAGGCATCACCTTTATCTCAGTGATTCCGCCGCTCAAGTTTACGGCTATATTTTCAGAGATCAACCGTGAGTTGGAGGCCGTAATGTATATGTCGAGGTTCGGCCTGTCAAGCAGGTCATTGAGGATGTCATAGACAGTGGTGTACATCAGGTCCATGTACTCCTCATCCACCTGGTCTTCACTTATGCTCCCGCTTCCGTTCTTGACTTTGCGTGCGAGTTCTATTCCGTCGATGAAAACGTAAAACTTTCTTTCTGTATCAGAAGTACGCTCTATGACATAGTCGTAAAGCTTATGTGGGTTCCGGTACTTGATGTCGGCTTTCCGCTCAAGTGAGATTTCGATGAAGGAATCATCGGGAATGCCTTCTTCAATCAGTCTGCCTTTGTACAGGTTTGTCAGGAGAAACGACTTCCCGGACTGGTGGATTCCGGAAATTACTTTGATTTTCCCGTTCAGCCGCGCCGCCATCAGGCGTGCCACATAGTCATTACGTTCGATAATCATATTATTGTTGATTCAGAAGCCAGCTTTTGTTGTCATTTTGATAACAATTACGACTGTTTTGCCAATACAATATTACGCCTTTTATTCGGATATTCAAAAAAATCTTCATTGTAAAACAGCTTCTTATATGTTTTTTGTAACTTTGGACGATATAAACAGGTTCTAAATTACGTGATGGGAGCAAAAATCGTATCATTGGTATTCTCTTTATTCTTCTTTGCTGTTTCGTATGGTCAGAATGTCCATTCATACGAGCTTGACCGCCGTAACGGACATTTGTTCATGACGGCTGCAATATGTGGAGAGAGTTGCGGAATAATGGTTGAATCTGGAATACCGGCTCTGTTGATAGGCCAGGATTTCTACGAAAGAGCCTTAGCCGGGGGCGACTTGGTGTTTGAACCATCCCAGGCCAGGATCAGGCTGCTCAACAACATGTACGAGATTACATACAAGGCCAATGGAGCGCTTCAGATAGGTCTGGACAAATATTGCGGCCCCATCTTCATACTGAAGGGTTTTGACGGAATCAGCCTTCCTGTTCAGAATCTCTATGGTGAGTCAGGCCGCAGGACGGTCTCTGTGGACATTCTGAATGGCCGGCTGTCAATCGGTGAGGCGGCCGAGAACACAGGTAAGTGCTATAAGTTGCATCTTGACAAGAAAACAGGGTTCCCCGTTGTGAAGGCGAAGATGGCGATATCTTCCCAAGGCAATAAGGCTGTGCTCAAGGGAAATCTTATTGTGGATTTCGGAAATCCGATGTTGGCTTTCCTTATGAGCCAGCATAGAAGCGTCAGCAACGCAATCAGAAAGGGGAAAATCATACCTCGGGATGCACGCGATGCAAATGGCAATGTTGTGGCTCAGGGTATCTATGCAGATGCCGTCACTGTCTGTGGGCAAGAGTATGATGATGTCTCCATCGGGCTGACCGGAAAAATGAATGCAATAAAAGAGATGGGATTTCTCGGATTGCCATTTTTCAATTCAGCCGTAGCTTTTGATTTTGATGAAGGAAGAATGTTTGTCCATTAGAAGCCAGGCTCATAACCTATCGGCAACGTCGAGCGCATGTGGGTGAACAGCACCTCAGCGTCCGTTTCACGCCAGGGCTTGAGATTCAGTCTTTCTGTTATAACATAAGCAGCTATTTCATTCTGCTTCTTACATCAGTTCCGGCACCAGTGCCTTTGTATTTGCTTTGGGCTGTGTTGAAGCTGTACCTGATGGACAGCTTTATCCTCTGGCGGTCCATACGGTTGGTCTGTCTGATGATATGGCTTCCGCAGTCGGTCATTACATTGTATCTGGCAAGGTCTGCGAGGTCGGTCCCTTCCAGTCTGAGGACCAGGGCTTTCTCCAGGAAAGATTTCTGGATTGCGGCGGAGACATCCAGATAGTTGTTTGTCTGTTCGGCGTTCTGCGAATAGGACCTGCTGTAGAATTCCGCCCCGAGCTCTATCTGCCAGTCATTCTTCAGCTGCAGTGTGTTAAACAGCCGGGCGGCGAACATCGGCTTGTCGCTGAATGACACTTCCCGGCTCCCGGAGGGCTCTCGCGGATCTGTCATATCCAGCGTAAGCCATTGCTGCTGCACTCCGGCGGTATAATTCATTGTCCAGATGCCGATGGTCGGAGCAGCGTTCACGAAACAGGCCAGTCTCCTTACCGGTCGGTCGATGTTTGCGGGGTGGACCAGCACCACGCCTTTGTCGTTGTAGAGTTCCGACCAAGTGGCGAAGGCGTCTTCCGCCCTTGAATAGTTCGTCACCATAGTGAGCCATTTCCAGTTTACGTTCAGTCCAAGGGCGTGGTTGGTCTGCGGCTGGAGCTTTGCGTTTCCGCTCTGGTAAATGTATCGGCTGTGGTATTCCACCGCACTGCTCAGTAACTCGAAGTCTGGTCTGTAGGTCTTGGTGGAATAGCTCAGCTGCAACTGGACGGGACCGAAGGCATTGGAATAGGAAAACGTCGGGAAAACATTGTCATACCTTCTGTGCAGGTCATCAAATCCTTTCAGGTCTTCATAGACGTAGTTCACGTGCTCATAACGCACTCCCGCGCTGAACTGCCCGACTTTCTGCAGATAGAAACCGTAAGTGGCGAAGAAAGCGACGTTGTCCTCGTTAACATTTAATGCAGACGAAGGTACAGAGACGTTGCTGATAGTGTAGTCATCATCCATGCGCGAAAAGACGTCCTCGGTACCGGCCTGGAGCTTACCTTTCCATAACGGATAGGATATCACGAGCTTAGCTGCATACATTCTGCTGTCGCTGTGGGATATGTATCTTATGTCGTCGTCCTGTCCCATAGCGCTCTTTTCCATTGTGTGCGCATTCTGCGAAGTCCTCATACCGTAGTAATCGGCATTGAAGTCTATCCCCAACTTTCCGGCTTGTCCGTTATAGTATGCATTGACCGATAAGCCGAAAGGCATATTGTCATTGTGATGGTCGCCTTCAGCGGTAAGATGGTCCGTCAGGATGCCTCCCTCAAATATGTCTTCGTCAATCAGCTGATGTACGTCCACTTTGGGCTTCATCCCGGCCTCTGCCCGGATTCCGAGGGTATGGTGGTCGGAAATCTGCCAGTTCAGCCCGCCGTTCACGCCTGTCTGTGTCATCTTCTGGACGAAATCCAAGGTACCCTCCTGTTTGAACGCAGGAGTCCCGAATGTCTGCTGGTACATATCGCTTTCCTGACGTGACGTGTTTTTCAACGCATTCACGCCGGCAAAAATGTCCAGTCCGTCATGGCGGTAGTTTGCATTAAGATATCCGGAAGGATCGTTGTAGCCGCTGTGCAGAGACTGCTCGTCTGTCATACCGGCATTGAACCCGAATCCGTCGCCCTGGTGCTTTATGGTACGGATACGCACTACGCAGTGCACGCTCGCGCTGTACTGTGCCCCAGGGTCGGTTATCACTTCCACGCTCTGGATTTCGTTGCTTTGCAGACGGTCCAGTTCCGTTATGTCCGAGACCTTTCTGCCGTTGATATATACAAGTGGAGCTCCTTTTCCCACGACCTGCAGTCCGTCCTTGCTCCTGATTATCCCGGGAGTGCGCGACAGGACATCGTTGGCGGTGCCGACGTTCTCAAGTACTGTCCCGCGCACCGAGGTCTGCAGCCCCTCTCCGGAGAGCGTGGTCTTCGGGATAACGGCAGATACGACTGCGCCTTCGAGGACTTGAGTGTCATCGTCAAGCGTAATGGTAATGTTGTCGGAAGGTGTCACATAACGAGTCTTGTACCCTATCATCGACACCATAAGCAGTTGATTCTTTGCATCTGTCACTATGCGGAACGAGCCGTCCTCGGCTGTTGTTGCTCCGGATGTCATAGTAGAATCTGTCTTTGAAACGGCTACTACGTTTGCGAACGGGACGGGCTCACCTTTCTCATCCACCACTTTCCCTTTCCAGTCACCGGCCGCGAACGCGGCTATTGGCAGCAAGACTGCTATTAAGGACATTGAAACCTTCTTTTTCATTCCTTTTCTCTTTAGAACCATTTCAAAACAGGTTCTTGTTCGATATATCTGTTTCTAGCGGCTGCAAAGATACAATATTTTCTATAATCTAACACTCGTTATCTTACATTTGTTATTTTATAATTCCGGGATATAATTGTATCTTTACATCGTGTTATATAACGATTGTTTGATATATGCCAAGACAACCGAGATTTTCCAAGGATGATATTGTTGCCGCCGGTCTGAGGATAGTGAGGACCAGCGGATTCGATGCGGTCAGTGCCAGGGCTCTGGGAAAGGAGCTCGGAACCTCGTCCAGCCCTATGTTCACGATGTTCAAGGATATGAACGAGGTGATGGATGCCATACGCACAGCGGGGGAGAAGACCTTCACCGCCAGAATGGAAGGTGTCACGGACTATTTCCCCGCGTTCAAGGAATTCGGTCTGAGACTTGTTGCCTTCGCGAAGGAAGACCCGAATGTCTTCCAGATGCTGTTTCTCGGGAAAGATGCACGTCCCGAGATTGCGAAAAGCGTTGCAAGGGAATGTCTGGGCTCGGTCGAGCAGGGTTATGGCCTAAGCCCGGAACAGGCCAATCTGCTTGTCCGCCAGATGTGGCCTGTCGCCTGCGGCATAGCTGCACTCTGTGTAAGGCATCCGGAGGACTTCCCGGAAGAAGAAGTAAGCAAAACGCTCAGTTACCACTTTTCCGGCATAATGTCCATAATCAAGTCGAGCAAAGAGGTCGAGGACGTCAAGCCACAGCTTAAAGAATTTTGAAAGGCTGTATCAAGATCAAAAAGGCTGACGGCTGATGCAATGAAACTCATTGAAGATGCGTGGAGCAAATAGAAATTTCGTGGATTTGCTGTTTTACAATACATTCGCGCATTGTTACGTTGTCGTAGAAGTCAAGACAACCAAGTTTGAAGGTTCTTTCCTCGGACAACTGAGCGCCTATGTTTCCTGCGCTAATCATCTACTCAAACGCGAGGGTGACAACCCGACTATTGGTCTGCTAATCTGCAAGAGCAAGGATGATGTCTATGCTCAGTATTCCCTTGAAGGCTATAATCAGCCATTGGGGATTTCCGGCTTCGAAGGTGTCAATATCCTACCGGACGACTACAAACATAGCCTACCTTCAATTGAGGAGATTGAGAACGAGCTGAAGCAGCAAATATAGGAATCTTTAATTGGAGATATGAATAGAAAACTTGTTTTGTTAGGTAATCCCTAATTTCCTGAAGATATTAATTATGTGGCCAATAGTCGTGATAATAAAGGGATCCCAATATCAATTTCTGGGGAGGATCGTTCTTATTGGTATAATATTTCTCTCGCCATTGCATTCACTGCGTCGACATCGATAGGCTCAAGTATTATATCTTCAGGCTCAAGATCCAGCAGGAACTGCATATAGGAGGGGAGAGTCAGCAATTGACCGTCCCGGCCAACATTATAGTCTCCGAATTTAATGATCTGTTTTACTCCATATTTGTCAGGATGCTTCAAGACTGTCTGTGCGCTTTTTGCTTGGGCTGATTTTGCTTTGACTTCAAGCGGTACACATTCTCCTTTCATTCGTACAAGAAAGTCCAGTTCAAGGCCCGAATCCTTTTGAAAATAGTATAAATTCTGGCGTTTCTTGTGGAGCGTGTCTGCCATCAGGTTCTCATAGATCGCCCCCTTGAAACCGCCAAGATTGCCCTGCAGAATGTCTGCCCGTGTCCCGGGACCAAGCATTTCAATGAGAAGTCCGATATCTGCCGTGTACACCTTGAAAACATTGTCCTTTGCGTTCCCTTCCATCGGAAGACCGGTGATGTCTGTATTATAGCAACGGCAGATGATGCCGGCATCCTCCAACCACTGAATAGATCCAATATATGTTTCGCTACGTCCTCCGGGTTTGACTATGCTGTATTGAAATTTCTTGTTATCCTTGGCAAGCTGTTTTGGAATTGATTTGAAACACTCCCTGATGTGTGGTTTATCCTTGTCCGGAGCATACTTGACCATATCATCGCGATATTCCTTGATGATGTCCTGGTACTCTTTGCTTACGGCATTCATGTTATTGGTAGACAGGAAAGCATTGATAGGAGCAGGCAGGCCACCAATTGCAACATAAAGATTCAGATAGCTCTTTAGTGCGACATGGATCCCGTCTGGTACCGGTGTCTCTTCCTTGCAACACTTCCTGAGAGCATCAATGACTTCTGGGTTAAGACCGTTTGCCCAAAGAAACTCTTCGAAATCCAGCGGATACATTTCAATAATATCCTCGCTTCCGACGGGAACTGAATTTATCCCAGGATCTTCTTTATGAATCAACTTGCGACGTCTTTTCCTTAACTCATCGCCATAGCCTAGAACGCCCAGCAGAGAGCCGGCAGCAATCACATCGAAACGGCCATCCTCTTTGAAAAATTTGAGCGAGGTTCTTGCTTCAGGGCATTCCCGGATCTCATCAAAGATGAGGCAAGTCTTTCCCGGGAGGAATTTGACTCCTTTAATCTGTGCAGAAAGATTAAGCAATATGTTATCCACGTCCTTTGAACCCGTAAATGCATTGATTCGCTCCGGCTCTTTGATGAAGTTCATATACACTACATTCTTATAGTTCTCCGTCGCAAAATGCTTTGCGATAAATGTCTTTCCACATTGGCGGATGCCCATTATAACAAGGGGTTTGTGCTCAGGCCTGTTTTTCCACTCGATGAGAGTATCTTCAATCTTTCTTTTCAACATGATTTTCAATGTTATCCAGCAACAAATATACACTTTTTTCAACGAGTTTTAGCCATTTCGTCACACTTTTTCCAATGAGTTTTTGATATCCAGACGCATTTT
>JAGHVK010000053.1 GCA_018064345.1 Candidatus Cacconaster merdequi | reverse complement strand
AGCTTGTGGTAAGAAGGGTCAGCTCCAATGGAGAAATGTCAGAGCCCATCATCTTCACGAATGGTGATAAACGTTTCATCCGCAGGCCGCAGCTTCTTGTGAACGACAAGAATGAACTGTTTATGATTGTCCAGCTTGCGAACCAGAAAGGTGGAGGCGGAACACAAACCATTCTCGAGGGGCACGTGGATGTGATAAAGATATCAGAGGACGGCCGTGTACTTTCGCAGTACGTGCTTATGAGCGAAAGGAAATTTTATCCCGGCCTCAGGGCCGAGATAAATCAGGACAGTAAAGGCGGGGCATATGTAATGCTCAGATCAGGCATCAGCACTGCCCACCAGTATGTCTATCATTTCAACTCCGACGGTGTTCCCGATACCCCTGAGGCCGATATCAGACCGGATGGATACAGAGGCGTGATCGCTTCAAAGACTGTTGTATGTCCAGGCAATGACCAGCTGTTTGTCCTGACCATTGAAAAGATCAACAACAAATGCTCACTTTCCGCCAATTCCGTGGACCTGGAGGGAAAGGTCCTTTGGGGAGATCAGGGCGTGACATTGCTGGATTGTCCTGATGGCGCCATGCTGTCGACCTCCATATTCAAAGCCATGGCCCTCAAGGATAAATCCGTTTATATTTCATTCCTGTACCAGCCGATAGGAAAATATGATCTCCTTTATGGGATGACCATGTATCCGGACGGGACAGCGTCAGAGCCGGAAGCAGTACTGGAAGTTGACAGAATCATATCTTCCGGCGGAACGTCTGATTGCGAATTTGCGCTGATTGACGGATGTCTTCGCCACATCTGGTACAACATGTCGGAACAACGTTTCATGGGCTATCTTCAAGAAGTCGAATAGTTCTACGGGGGTTTTTCAATAAAGTACGGCGTTATGCAGAATCAGTTTTAATCCTCTCAGAATAGTCGGTCACCTTTTGGTCACTTTTTCTGGGGACTATTTCATCTAGCACCACTTATGAGAACATCAAGGATGCCATTGAGCAGGTGGGCTATCCCTACAACGATGATGGCGTGACAATGCTCAAATACAGCAATCTGAACTGCACCATTGACGACGTATTCGTGGATTACGGACAATTCATTATCACCCAAACAAGTGATCATAAGAACCCGGCCATTATTCTGCGAGTGTCATATCACCTCAATACGGCAAACAACCAGTACAAAGGCACAGGAGCAGGAGACTCCGTCAAGAACAGATTCTGATAGGCGCTCCGCTCATCTTGCAGAGTTAGCTATTCCTGCCCCAGAGCGAAAAATCGCCCAGATGTTGCTCAAAATACAACAATATCTTAATAATTGAATGACAGAGATAGACGATCATGAAATACATCGGGCATTAAATGATCGTTATCTGCTTTATTTCCGGAGAAATCTGTCAGGATAGTAGCACACAGTTCAGAAATCTATTATTTTTGCTGCATCGTTTTGAAGTTATCAAAAGTAATGAAACTTATTATGAGGCTCATAATGACAGCAGCAAGTAAGTTTTTGTTTAGCAACAGACATGAAGAATACTATGACAAGCAACATGTGGCTAGTTTTCGCGCTGCTCTCAGCGCTATTTGCAGCTCTGACGTCAATCTTTGCCAAGGTGGGAATAGAGGGAGTCAATTCCAATCTGGCAACTGCACTTCGCACTATTGTGGTGCTCGTCATGGCGTGGGGGATGGTATTCATCACCAAGTCGCAGGGAGGAATAGATGCCATCAGCACCAAGAGCTGGGTGTTCCTGATTCTGTCCGGACTCGCCACCGGTGCATCATGGCTTTGCTATTTCAAGGCACTGCAGATCGGGGATGCCTCGAAGGTCGTTCCGGTCGACAAGATGAGCATTGTCATAACGATAATCCTTGCAGTGATCTTCCTTCATGAAAGCATCACCGTAAAGAACGCAATAGGATGTCTTCTGATAGCTGCCGGTACTCTGCTAATGGTGCTGTAGACTTGGCGAAACCAATCCTTTAGAAGACCTTGACTTCTGCCCCGGTGTCACCAATGATCCAGAACTAGCGTTCAAAATGTCTTTCCCTATCTCCGGTCATCTCAGCGGGGGCATCCATCAGCGTCCAGTCCATCTCTTTCTCTGTGAGTTTTGTGACTGTATACTGTGGTGAATCCTGCCTGGTATATCCGCTTCGCAGATTGGTGAAACTGCTGAGCGTGATGACTTTGCCTTTGACCCGGTATTCAGCTTTCCATTCGTCTGGTCCCAAAACGGTGAAATTCGTGATCTCCACCGTTCCATCTGAATTGAAGGTGTACATGGAATTACAGTCCGTCCTGTCAAGGAAATTCTCATACCAGGTTCCGAGGATCTTCTCTTTGTTCCCTGCGAATTTTCCGCATCCGACCAGCATCGGAATGATCAGCAGCAATATAGACAATTTTTTCATACTTTATCGTTTTTTCTATATAAACTGCTCTCTGCTAAAAATACTGCATCAGCTATGGTCTCCAGATACTTTTTACAATCTCCCTGTTTTCATCCTGATATTTGTCGACTCCACGGAAGATCGTCTCAAATCCGCATTTGTGCATAACTGCTTGTGACGCTTTGTTTTCTTCCAGGCAAATACCATATACTTCAGATGCTCCCACCTGTTCGGAGATTACAGGAAGAAAAGCTTTGACAGCTTCAGTCGCGTACCCCTTTCCCGTGTGTCCCTTTGCAATGTGATAGCCGATTTCCCAGTTTCCATTTTCAATGGGGCATAGCTGAACGTACCCAACGTTTTCCTGTGTTTCCTTCACAATGACAGGATATACGAAAGGACCTTCGGAAGACCCGTATCGTGATATCAGATACTCCAATGTTTCTTCTGCTTCCTCTACGTTCTCCCACACTTCGTCCGGGACAAATCTTCTATTATCTTCATCAACTGAATTCGTCTGGACAGTTTTAGCCATATCCAGCGTAAATTCCGTTATTATCAATCTTTCTGTCTCAATCAGCATAGTCAGTTCCGAATCATAAGTCGATAAGCGTGTTTTCCCCTTCAACTTTGAGATGTGGAGTTACATTCACCACTGGTCTGCCGGATTTCAGGAATGACAGGGTGCTGAGGAACTGGGTCGAAATCATTTCGCTTATCAATTCCTCCGGGTAGTCTTCCGGTGACTGGGTCGCGAGAACTGCAATCCCACATGTGAAAGCCCAAAGCTGACGGTACAGTATCCGAACTTGGTTATCTGTCAGCTGATATGATTCTTTGATTTCATCCAGGCACTTCAATGCTATGCCCGGAGCATTGTCCAGGAGTCTGTTCCCCCGTTCGAGAAACAATTGGAAAACATTCTGTTCCTGCTTGGCGAAGCGGATGAGACTCATCCCGTATTCCTTGAACGCAGGCTGATAATCAATAACGTCTTTCACATAGTCGTCGAACAATGCTGCTGCTGCCTGCCTGACGGCAATATGGATTTCGTCCATATCCTTGAATACTGTGAAGATGGGACTGAGCGAGCATCCGAGCTGTTTGCTCAGCGCCCTTGCCGTAAGTGCTTCAACGCCTTGCCTGCGGATGACTTCAAGCCCGGCTGCGGCAATCGTTTCCTTTGAGAAGAATGCTGATCTTGGCATTTAAGAACATTTGTTTTAGAACATCTGTTGCAAATATAGACATTATCCTTATATTTGCACAATCAAAGAATATATTTATCACAATATTACCATGAAATACGAGATTTTAACCCTGCAGGATGCGCGGGTGATAGGGATGTCAAAGGAAATCGCGTTCAACAATCCATCCGAGTGCCCAAAGTTCTGGGGTGAGTACGTCGAGCGCATTGTGAAACCGGTCTATCTGGAAGGCAAGACACCAGATGTATTTCAAAAGGCAGCGGTTGAGAACAACGTCGGAGAGTTCGGTCTGTGCACCTGCAATCTTCCGAACCACAACTGCGGGACATGCGGTGTCCAGAATTTTACTGCTTGCAACACGAAAACATTCACTTATGTAATTGGTGGATTATATAAAGGTGGCGATGTACCAGAAGGGATGGCTCTGTATCCACTTAAGAGCGGACGTTGGCTCAAAGTTCATTTCGAAGGAGGAATGGCGGCGTTCCAGCAGCAGTTTGCCAAGTTCCACGATGAATGGCTGCCTGCCCATCCGGAATTCAGATGGGCGGACAATTCCTGCAGTATGGAGTGGTATTGCGGTACCGATATCAGTTCTCCGGACTACCAATGCGGCATGATGCTGCCTCTTGCCGACTGAGCAGCATTGTCTGACAACTTTTAATAATCAAAATAACGATGAAGAAGGTTTTCAATATAGCGAGGAACATTTTTGCTGTTATTGGTCTGCTTCTGAGTGCTGCCCTGATTGTTGTTCTGTGCAGTGACGAGTATTCCACACTCCGCGTCAGGACCAATCATAAGTCAGCCAGTCATATAGAAACGCTGAAACTGTCCGGACCTTACGGCAAGGACAGAATCCAGTTTAACATACATCCTGTCATCGACACAGAAAGGGCGGCGGAGATCAGGGAATACTTCCTGCTTGACACTCTGTACGACGAAACAGCCTCAACATGGGAGAAAACACTGGCGATTGCCAGATTCGTAGCGACCAATATCCCTCATGCCAATCAGACAATCCAGCCTGAGAAGAGGAATGCCATCTACTTGTGGGAATATACAAAAAACACGGAGCCGGCATTTAACTGCAGGCTGCACAGTATTATGATGTTTGAACTCTTGTCTTCCGTGGGAATAGAGGCGACCTATATTACCTGTATGCCTGAAGACAGAACCGATAATGACTGCCACGTGGTGAACCAGGTATGGCTTCCTGAACTTGGGAAATGGGTGATGATAGACTCCGATTCCGGGGGGGTCTATGCGACGGATGATGAAGGAAACCTGCTTTCATTAAAGGAGATGAGAGAATTCTACATCAGCGACAAGCATATTTGCTACCATCCGGAATTCGGAGAAGCAGCAGGGGAAGATTGCTGGTACTACGACTATATGGCCAAGAATACCTACTGGTTCTCCTGCTGGGAGACTATTCATTTTGACCAGGAACCTGCTGCCGGAAAAGATGCCGGCAGGTACATCGACCTTGTCCCGAAGGGCTTCAAACCATTCGGTACAGGTAAAGATGACATTGTGACAAATGATACCACTCAGTTCTGGGCCGCGCCAGGCCAGCCTGCAGAGTGTATTCTTGAGGACTTCGATTATTTTTTCAAGGCCTTCGAAGAGACTCACCCTGATCCTTACTCCGCTTTCGGCGGAGAAAAACGTTTCCACAATAGTGTGAAGAAGCTCCGCCGTACATTGAGCCGTACTGACGGGTTGGATGCTGGCCGCCTGCAGACAGAAATAGGCCGATTCCTGGTACCTCTCCATGACGGCCATACATATTGCGGTCAACTGAGCTATACCACCCATGAATCTGAAGTGAGATTCCTGCCATTGAATCTGCGTACTATGACGGATGGCTTCTTTGTGTGGAGCTCTCTTGAAGAGTTTGAGCCGCTGCTTGGTGCAGAAGTCGTGAGTATCGGAGGAATACCGCTGGACAAGCTTATCGACAGACTGGCGGAATATTTCTCTTCAGAGAATGTCTATGGCCTGTACAGTGCCGTCAACGGATGGAAGATGAACAGCACAGCACTTTCACTGATGCTTGATGAATTTGATGGCGAGAAAGTGGAAATGTCTTTTAAAATGCGATCCGGCGTGGATACAACAGCGGTTCTGCCACTGTTTACAGACAGCGAGATGCAGACAGCCACTTTCAGCTCAATGCCGACCGATCAGCGCTTCCCTTCATCGAATTTCGAGTACAGATGGGCCGACAGGGACCATGGTGTGATGACTTTCAGATGTAGCCATATCGTCTCCCGTGACTGCCTTCAGTATATTCTCGACCATGGGATGGGCGAGTATGATGCCATCAAGAACTGGGCGTTCCCGGATACCCCTTTCGAAGAAATCCCGTCTATAGCGGAGCGCTTCGGAGCAATGCTTTCCGAGATGAAAGAAGCAGGGGCGCAGCATCTCATCATAGACCTTCGCGGCAATGGCGGAGGTTGGAGCCCGATAGTATATCCGGTTCTGTATCAGCTGTATGGCGATGAGTATCTTACCACAGACCTGGAGTGCCGCTACGAAACAAGACTCTCTGAGCTGTATCTTCAGAAGAACAATGTTACTTTGGAGGGCTACAACGAGTGGCGGGGTTCTTCATATAACATCGGAGACCTGATGTCTGGCGACGAGGGAATGGTGCCAGAGACTGTCAATGACAGCCTCAGAAATGCCGTCATCGACGGATATATGTGCCTGGACAAAGATATGCTCCGTGTCCAGAACGGCAAACCGCTTTACAGACCGGAACACATTTATGTAGTGACCAACGAGGACACGTTCAGCGCAGCATTCCATTTCACGTATATGCTGTGGAAAATGGGAGCCACTATTGTCGGAGTCCCAAGTTCGCAGGCCCCTAATACATTTATGGAATCCACTCCATTCACTTTGCCGAATACAGGCATTCAGTGCTCAGTATCCAATGCCATCCAGCGGTTCTTCCCTAATGACGATCCTCGCGCGAAGGTCTTCTGGCCGGACTGGACACCAACTTGGGAGGACTACAGGCGCCTTGGCTTTGATTCCCGCGCCGACCTTTTGTATATCCTGGAAAAGATTGCAGGATAGTACTTTGTGATATGAGGATTATTGACAAATATTTGCCTGCAGATTATTGTGACTGCGTCTCCAGAAGGATAAAAAAGACGGAGTCACTTTCGCCTGACCATATTTTCGAGGAAATGTTCTGCCACTTCCCCAAACCGGTGACCTGGCTTTTCAAATTGCGGAATGCCATCGTAAAGCCGTTCGGCCTGCAGGGTGGCGGTGGATTCCGGAACCTGATATCCGAACGTAACGATGAGGAAATCATCATAAGCAAGAATGACAAGCACCTGGGTTTCTGGGTCGGCATCTATTGCTCCCCGCAGGAAGATGGATGGCAGGAGGCCTCTGTCACGACTGTGGTCAAGTTCAACAACTTCCTTGGTAAAATTTATTTCATCGGAATATGGGTGTTTCACAAACTGCTGGTGAAAAGTCTTTTCCGTAAAGCAATAAAAGATTAATATGAACACTTGGAAACTTACATCGTTTGATTTGTTCTCCCTTGACATGGTCATCAAGGGAGCCTGGATATACAAGGAACTGCCGGAAACATCGGCATTGCAGGCATCTTTGGATGCCGTACTGCAGCCTTATCCGCAACTGCTGGGACGATATGATGAAAAACAGAAATCCGTGTTGTGGACTGGCCGGGAAGAGCCGATCAGACTGGTAGACCTTGATCGCAGAGGGCACTCTTCGGCTGAAGACATGTACTCTCTTGTGCCGAAGTTCAACACTAATAATTTCAAGGCTGGCAAGTCCCGGGCGATTGAAGCATACAGGGTAACGCTTGACGACGGCGCGGCGATTGTTCTCCAGGGGGCCCATGCCCTGATGGACGGCGCCACTTTCTACAGAATAGCCGGTGACTGGGGGAAGTTGACCACGTGCACCCCTGTGGAACCGATGGCAGTCGACCAGAGTCTTTTTCCGGACCCGGATGCGCTTACAAAGGAGCAAGCGCTCTCCCGGATTCAGGAACTCGGCTGGAGTCAGATCGGATTCAAGTCACTTGTCAGGATGCTGTTCAATATGGCTGCGATGAAACTCATCAAGGACACCTATATCCTTGAACTCAGTCAGGATGAGATATCCCGGATGCGCGAGGAATCGGGAGCGGGCACAAATGCTGTTCTGTGCCGCTTTGCCGTAGGCAAACTTCTGGAGAAACTACCGTCAAAAGAGAGATTCACTCTTCTTGAAGTGGCCGATCTTCGAGGGAGAGCCTGCAATGTCCCGGAGGGCTTCTGCGGCAATTTCTCACAACCCGCTGTGTTAGGAGAGTTCGGCAGAGATTTCACTGCCGCTGACATCCAGAAGGCCGCGACCGTCATCTTGAACGACAATGAGGCGCTCAGCGAAAATGTTCAGCTTTCAACAAGTTCTTCTCGATATGGTCTGCCGTATTTCCTGTTCGATGCAAGCGAGATGAACAGTCCTGATCCGAAATTGTTCTATGTCAACAACCAGCTCAAGATGAGGGCGTGTGAGGTGAATTTCGGCACCGGACAGCCCCTGAGGGCACAGCAGGCGATGCTCCCCGACATGATAAAATTCTGGCAGCAGGAGGCAGGTGGCCCTGTGCAGATCATCTACGGTGGCTATGCCGCAAAAATTATGAGGAGGAAATGAAAATGGAAACAAAACGACTTATTCTCAGACCTTGGTGCGAATCTGACGCCGAGACACTGTTCAAATATGCATCGGACCCCGACGTGGGGCCGCGTGCAGGGTGGCCGCCGCATAAATCGGTGGAGGAAAGCCTCGAAGTGATCAGGAGTGTCTTCAGCGGGGAAGGAATGTGGGCTGTGGAGTTGAAGGAGACCTCGGAGGTAATAGGCAGTATCGGATATCTTCCTGCTTCGATTTCGAATCTTGACATTGAAGAAGATCAGTGTGAGATCGGCTACTGGATTGCCAAGCCCTATTGGAATCAAGGACTTTGTACCGAAGCTCTTGAAGCTGTCATTGATTATTGCTTCAATGAAAAGGGATTTTCCGTTCTCTGGAGTGATTATTTCCCTGATAATCCTGCCTCCGGCCGTGTGATGGAGAAATGCGGATTCATAGAAACCGGTAAGGAAATGCTCTGTCCCGGTCTGGAAATCGGTGGCGACAAGCCCGTCAGAGTAACGAGACTGGATTACGCAATATGAGCAGATGAGCCCGGTCCCCAACATAATATCAGTGTCCAGAGGCGTCGCAGCAGTCGCAATGCCGTTTTTCCCTGTCTTCAGCCATGGATTCTGGGTGCTGTATTGCTGGGGAGGCATCTCCGATATGATTGACGGGACGATAGCCAAAAAGCTGAATGCAGAAAGTGAACTTGGATCAAGGATTGACAGCGTGGCGGATCTGGTCTTTGTCATCTGCTCCGCAATAATGATTCTGCCATCGGTTCATTTGCCTGTATGGATATGGCTGTGGGTTGTCGCTATCGGATCAGTCAAGCTGGCAGGCATTATCATCGGATCATGCAGACAACGGAAACTTACCATCCCGCATTCAACATCCAACAGGCTGACTGGCATCCTTCTGTTCTGTCTGCCGTTTGCTCTTATTCCATTTGACGCTCTTATTCCTGCAGTAATCGTATGCGCCATGGCGACAGCAAGCCTTGTTGAAGATTTTACTTATTGACGCGGAGCGCCTGGCGCAGAGCGTCGATGTTCGCCTTGGATACAGGGATGGTCCTGTCTATGCTGAACAGGTGAAGCTGGCAGCCCGCTGAGTTCCCGTCCACATGGGTTATGAACCTTGTGTTCACGAGGAAGGCTCTGTGGCAGTGGAGGAGGAAAGGGTGGTCCGAGAGCATCTCCTCCACATTTTTCAGCGTGTTCCTGATTCTCTTCTGCTCCAGTTCTCCGTCCTGGAAGTACCAGATGCTCAGGTAATTGGCCACGGACTCTATATACAGGATGTCAGATGGGGACACTGACAGGGAGTCCTTGTATTCGCCTGTGATTTCCACTTTTGCGCAGGGCTGATCCTCCTCGGGCGTTTCGGACTGTTCGATGGCGTCGTTGAGGGAAAGCAATTCCTGTATCTTGTATTCCTTCATGCGGCTCTTGGTCATGAAGAACCAGTAGAT
>JAGHVK010000085.1 GCA_018064345.1 Candidatus Cacconaster merdequi | reverse complement strand
TACACTCTCTGAGGATAATCAAGAGTAGCAACTGTATGACCCATCCTTTCAAGCACAGTCTGCAGAGCGTAATTCTGAAGAATCCCGCCGTAATTGCAAGTAATTGGCTGTGTGAGGATTGCTATCTTCATTACTTACCAAGCATCTTCTTTAACAATGAAACACCTTTTGTCCCCAAGGCTCCACGAACCGTTTTCTCTATCTTGATTTTCAGCGCAGTGTTCCCATTATACATAAACGTACGCATAGACTTGATGGCATCACTTTCATCTTCAGTGGTGGTAAACACTTCAAAGATAATCGGTTGAGTCCCTATGGCAGGATTGACAAACTCCTGCATTCCTTGCAGGAACTCTTCTTTTCCGGAAGCTTTTATATATCTGTAGCCCAAATCTTCTGCATAATGCTTGACCAGTTCTGATGACTTGTTTCCATAATGGCCGGCAGCGGCAATGAACTTGTCAGCGTCTTCCCCAAGAACTGAACAGTAGTGTCCATAATTCCTGAACTCATTTCCTTTGCCGTTATTCACCAATAGGATACGGACATTATTTCCCACATGCCTGTTTCCGCATACATTCAAATCATAGAAAAAGCCAAGGTCGCCAAAGACACCGATATGTAAGATATCGGGATTTGCCAATGAAGCGCCTATCATAGAGGAAATGCCTCCATCAATTCCAAATCCCCCGACATTGCAGGAACTTGTCACCGATTTGGGCAATTCAAAGAAATTGTAACTACGCAATGAATTGTATATCCCCATAAAGAACCGGCTGTTCATAGGTAATGAACGGTGCAACTGTTGTGCAATCCAGACATTGCTGAAAGGCAATTCCGGCAGTTGTTCAAAAGCAGACTTCAGTTCATTGCGGCAAGCATCATGGAATGAAGAACAAGGAGTGAAATCCTCAGGGGTATACGCTTTGAAAAAATACTCTTCCGGCATTTCAAAGATATTCTTCAGACAACCGAAAGTATTTCGGAATTCACCATCTTCACCAACACGCCACACCTCGCCTATTTTCATTCTTGCCAAATCTCCGGACACTTCACCGATATGAATGAGAAGGTCAGCGGAAAGCAAGGAAGAACGATAGTTGTCCTGAGTGAAGAAAATCGAGAAATGCGTCTCGAACTTTCCTCTATATCCACTCGTATGATCGCAGAAAACTACGGCATCGTGAGCAGCGCAAAAGTCGTCGATTGCCTCAGTTTCTCTTTCTGTGAATGGTTTGTGCGAACCGATGAAAACAGCCACTTTCTTGCCTTCAGGTAATGCCGGCAATCCATCAAAAGCAGTATAGCGCTCAACTTTGGTCACTTTCGGAAGCTCTTTGACTGAGAAATCCGTACTGTAAGAAGTATACAAATTGATGTGTGCTGGTCCTCCTCCACGATGTGTCAGTGACAATATTGCCTTTGTCGCCTCGTTGAAGCAATATCTTGCGTCCGATGCATCTTTCACCAACGGAACAGTTACACTGCACACAGCGATGTCATTCGGGATTGTACGCCTGTCAATCTGCTGATCGTACAAATGACCTATTGCGAAATCACCACGATGTGATGTAATAGCCAGAACAGGTAATTTTCTATAGTAAGCCTCAGTCAGACCCGGCATATAGTTTCTGGAGGCAGTTGCACCTGTACAAGAGATGGCTACAGGTTCTCCTGTTTCAGCAGCCAGACCGCAAGCCATATACGCAGCACTTCTTTCATCCACTGACGAAAAAATCTCAAACCAAGGGTCATTCTGGATGCTCCCGACAAATGTCATATTTGTAGTACCGGGAGAGGCGATTACGCGCCTTATACCGTAGGCTTTCAACAGAGAGATGATTATCTGAACATTACGTTCATTTGTATAATGCTTTGTATCCATACCTTATATCAATGTTTCCAACGGGCGTTTACTGTACCGGCATTGTTGCAAGTGATTATTTGTCCTGATATGCAACCTGAAACATCAGAAATCAGAAAGCAAGCGGTTTCAGCCACCTCTTCAGGCAGGTAAACCCGGCCTAACCTGTTTGAACTGTAAGCCAGATTACCATTCGCTGAAAATCCTGTCATATCAGAAGCCGTTACTCCGGGAGCTACGGCATTAACTCGTATTCCATCCCTTGAGAACAAATACGCCAAACCTTGAACCATACTGTTGATTGCCGCCTTCGTGAAACCGTAAGGTCGGAAATCCGCTGTCTCTCCTGTTTCTGAAGAGATGAAAAGAACAGAGCCTTTCCTTTCTTCCTTCTTCAACAGTTCAAGGAATCTTTGAGCAAGAAAAAAAGGACCTTTGAAATTGGTGGCCATCTGTGCATCGAAAGATTCTTCCGTAACATCAAAGAAAGATGGCTCGTGGAGTGATATTCCGGCATTGTTCACCAACACGTTCACTCCCCGCAGCATACTGTCAGCCTCATTAATAAAGTCGCAGAAGGTATCAGGCTTTGTCACATCAAGTTTCAAATATTTACAACCGATTGCATCGGCAGCATCCTTCAACGTCGCTTCATTTCGTCCACTGATAAGAACCTCGGCTCCCTCTGAAACGAACTTTTGAGCCATTGCCAAGCCTAGTCCCCGGCCACCACCGGTGATGATGATTTTTTTAGAAGCCAGAAGATTATCAGGTAAAGTGTAGTATATATCTGCTGATACTTCTTTCCTGTTCTTCCGAATCTTCCTGATTATATTGATTAAACTCATAACAAGAGAACCTTTTCAAAAATGGTTCTGAAATTTATGCGAACGGATACGACTGACCAAAGCCGTTTTCAATGTATTTCTTTCGCCATAGGACATGCCGATGAAATACATTATCGCTGCAGATGACAAAAAACCAGAGATTACCGTAATTATCAATCTATACCACGATTGTTCCAAGCAATGTGTCACGAAAAAAGGAACGATACAAGCAAGAGCCAGAACGATTGTACACTTGGCAATCACATCTTTCACGAATGTCATTATCTGAAAATTCAGAAGTTGCTTCATCATTATCAGACGAGCCACCTCCACAAAAGCATAAACAACGGCAAAAATCACATAAGTGCTTTGCGGTGCAAGGCCAGAATAAAAAGCAATCCAAGTGATGAAAAAAGATGTACAAGCGATAGTTGTCAACAAGACAGTATATTTTCGAATATTTCCTGTTGCCATGCATGCCACATATCCGGTATTACCTATTAGATTGGGAATCAACGCAATCAAAGAAAGCCGAACAAAAGATACAGCATTTTCAGGCACAACTTTCAACCACAGCGACAGAATAAAATCTGCCTCAAAATAAACAGGTATGGCAAAGAACAGAAAGAGGAAAAAAGAAAATCTGGAACCTTTGTTAATCAGATAGAACATACGTTCCTTATCATCGGAGGCATAAGATTTGGTAATCTGAGGATTGAAAGCAACTGTGAAATTGTTCACAAACTGCATTACTGCACCTTCTACCTGGGCCGCAACACTCCTTGCAGCATTCACTACTACGCCGAAATAGACGTTTACCAGCATTGATACACCTTGTGTATTGAAAATCCATGCAGTGTTAGTGAGAAAACTCCATCCCGCAAAACCGAACATTTCACGGAACAAAGATTTGTCAAACATAAAGGCATACTTGCTCTCAGCAAAATGGATACGGCAGTAAACACCATATACTATACGGAATATCAGCGAAACAGCCGTCAGTAGGATTCCGTAGAAAATCAGTCTGTCAAATGGTGAAACCGATATCAGGAATGCACCCGCCAGCCTGCACAATGCATCAAAGATGCCCATATAGGCATAAATGTTCAAATGTTCGTGAGCGATTATGCAAGCGTTATATGGAACGCTCAACAGCCCTACCACGAATGAGATTGTGGAAAGTTGCATTATCCAGTTGGCAGCCTGCATACGGCCATCCGGAATGGACATCTTGTTATTCAGAAACCAAACTCCTATGGTCTCAACGAGAAGTACAACAATAACCGATATTACGATTTCGATGTTCACGCTTGTGCAGAACACATTTCGAAGCTTTTGAGTATCGCCGGTTCCTATTTCATACGTAATGAACCTGCTGATGGCACTTGACAGAGCACTGGATACAACCGAAAACATTGCCACAAAACCCCCGACCGCACTGTACACTCCGAAATCCTCCACTCCCAAGGCTTTCAGCACGACCCTGCTGGTATAAAGAGATACCAGCATGACAAACGCTGTACGGATGTACAGGAACACCGTATTCTTCGCTATGCGTTTGTTTGCTGCCTGTGTATCAGTGGACATTTATGGTTATGGGTGCATCTTGAGGCAGTGCTGCCTGATTAATTCTGACGGCCCTTCTTTGGCGCGCTTCGCGGACGCCTGTCACAGATGGACGGGCGCGGCGAGGAGGTTCATTTGATTGTACAACACCCCGTCCGCAGGCTATACCAGCAAGCGGAGCTTCCTCACAATCAACTGGCAAAGGTAATCATAAATCCGTCTCAAAACAACATATGAGCCACTTTCCCATTTGTTTTTCTCTGGAATCCGAACGAAAACAACATCTATTGCCACTAGTTTGAAACAATTTATCTTTTTCTTCGTATAAACTAATGCCGTTTGTTTGGAGCGGCGTTATTTTCAATTATTTATGCGTCAACTTAAAATCACGAAATCCATCACGAACCGTGAGAGCGCTTCGCTCGACAAGTACCTTCAGGAAATCGGTCGTGAGGAACTAATTACCGTAGAAGAAGAAGTGGAACTGGCCCAGCGTATCAGGAAAGGCGACCAGGAGGCTCTCGAAAAACTGACAAGGGCTAACCTCCGCTTCGTAGTATCAGTGGCAAAGCAGTATCAGAATCAGGGAATCAGCCTTCCGGACCTCATCAACGAAGGCAATCTCGGTCTGATAAAGGCTGCCGAGAAATTCGATGAAACCCGCGGATTCAAGTTCATTTCATACGCTGTATGGTGGATCCGCCAGAGCATATTGCAGGCTCTCGCAGAACAGAGCCGCATCGTGAGACTGCCCCTCAACCAGGTGGGTTCCCTCAACAAGATAAACAAAGCTCTGTCCAAGTTCGAGCAGGAGAACGAACGTATGCCGTCGCCTGACGAACTGGCCGAGATGCTTGAGATTCCACGAGAAAAGATTGCGGATACCCTCAGGGTTTCTGGCCGCCACGTCTCTGTGGATGCTCCGTTCGTCGATGGTGAAGACAACAGCCTTCTTGACGTGTTGGTGAACAACGATTCGCCTAACGCTGACAGGGGATTGGTGAACGAATCCCTCAACAAGGAGATTGAACGGGCACTTTCAACTCTGACAGAGCGTGAAAGGGATATAGTAAGATACTTCTTCGGCATCGGGTGCCAGGAGATGACTCTTGAAGAGATCGGCGAAAAGTTCGGCCTCACACGCGAACGTGTCCGCCAGATCAAGGAAAAGGCCATCCGCCGCCTGCGCCACAGTGCAAGAAGCAAGCTTCTCAAAGGCTATCTCGGATAAGTATCATCACCACATCACAAGCAACTCACTTTATGGACGGGCTTTGGAATTCAATCGGCAACGGGATTGCCTCTTTCAGCGATTTCATCTGTGGATACCCTCTCTTCTTCCTGCTTATCGGCGGAGGACTCTTTTTTCTGTTCTATTCAAAGTTTGCTCCGATAAGATACTACGGCCGGGCCATCAACGTACTCCGTATAAAGGATGACAAGGCGGAAGGGCAGATTTCTTCTTTCGAAGCTTTGGCAAGCGCAATTGCTGCGACGGTGGGAATGGGGAACATAGCCGGCGTGGCGGTAGCCCTTTCAATCGGTGGCGCAGGCGCCATCTTCTGGATGTGGGTCAGTGCGATAGTGGGTATGGCGACAAAGTTCTTCGAAGGGACTCTGGCAGTGATGTACAAGGGCAAAGACGACGCCGGAGAAACTCAGGGTGGCCCAATGTATATGATTATCAACGGACTGGGTAAAAAATGGAAGCCATTGGCCGTATTCTTCGCAATATTCGGTCTGATCGGTACTCTATGCATCATGCAGGCGAACCAGCTGACCGAGTCAATCACCACCATCTTCTTCGCTCCTGAAGACAATACCGTCACTCTGCGGTTCATCATAGGAGTGTGCATCACGATATGCGTTGCTTTCGTGATAATCGGTGGAATCAGAAGAATCTCGAAGATTGCCACCAAGATGGTACCCACAATGGTTGCGCTTTACTTCATTCTTGTTCTCTTCATAATCATAAGGCACGCACCGCTTGTTCCGGGAGTATTGAAGAGCATAATTGTAGGGGCTTTCACCCCACGCGGAGCGCTCGGCGGAGGTATCGGGTCCATAATAATGATTGCTCTTACAGGAGTACGTCGTGCGGCTCTCGTTAACGAGGCTGGTGTAGGCACCGCGTCGATGATGCACGGAGCATCCAAGAACAATGAACCTGTACGCGAAGGTCTCGTTGCAATGCTTGGTCCTTCCATCGATTCAGGTCTGGTCTGTACACTTACGGCCATAGCGATTCTGGTCGGGACTGCCATCAATCCTTCACTGATGCCTTCAGGCAGCGGCATGGGGTCCATGGAAGGGTTGCGTCTTGCCTTGAACGCATTTGAGGCGGCAATCCCGGGCGTCGGACACTATCTGCTTTTTGCTATGGTCATACTCTTCGCCTTCAGCACGATGTTCTCTTACTCGTACTACGGGCAGAAATGCACAGGATTCCTCTTCGGAGCGAAGTACTCCAAATACTACAACTACTTTTTCCTGGCAATGCTCATCGTTGCGGCCGTGATCCCTCTGAAGACTGCCGTCAGTCTGATTGACACGGCCTATGCTCTGATGGCATTCCCGACTATGTTCACACTCTTCTGCCTTGCGCCAAAGGCCCGCAGGCAGATGGATATATATTTCAAGAAAGAAAACGATAAAGATTGATAGATGGGACCATTTGAATATACTGAAAAGGCGGCCCGCAGTGCAGTAAAGGCACTATACGGAATCGATGCCGCTGACAATCTCATACAGCTCCAACCGACAAGAAAAGATTTTGAGGGAGATGTCACTCTCGTTGTGTTCCCTCTTTTGAAGACAAGCCACAAAGCTCCCGAAGCCACTGCTTCCGAGATTGGTGAATGGATTAAGGCAAACTGCCCGCAGATAGCCGGCTTCAATGTAGTGAAGGGATTCCTTAACCTGAAACTTTCTAAATCATTCTGGGCTGAAACGCTCAAGACGATTGCACTGACTCCTGACTACGGGCAGCTTCCTCCTACAGGAAAAACCGTTATGGTGGAGTTCTCATCGCCCAACACCAACAAGCCCCTTCACTTGGGACACGTGCGCAACAACCTTCTGGGCTGGAGCGTCTCACAGCTTCTTGCCGCGAACGGCCATAATGTCATACGTGTGAACCTCGTGAACGACCGTGGTATCCACATCTGCAAATCCATGATAGCGTGGCTCCGCTGCGGTAACGGAATCACTCCTGAGCAGGCAGGCAAGAAGGGTGACCATCTGATAGGTGACTTCTACGTGAAGTTCAACGACCTCTACAAGGCTGACGTGGAGAAACTTGTAGCCGAAGGAATGTCTCAGGAAGAGGCTGAGAAGAACGCACCGATCCTTAAAGAGGCTCAGGCTATGCTTGTCAAATGGGAACAGGGTGACCCCGAGGTCAGGGGTCTGTGGAAGAAGATGAACGACTGGGTGTATGCCGGCTTCGACCAGACATACTCTTCCCTCGGAATTTCTTTCGACAAGACATATTATGAATCAAATACTTACCTGCTTGGCAAATCGTTAGTCGAGGCAGGCCTCTCAAAGGGCATATTCGAACGTCACGAGGACGGTTCGGTATGGTGTGACCTTACTGCCGACGGACTTGACCAGAAGCTCCTTCTGCGAAGCGACGGTACGTCAGTATATATGACCCAGGACCTCGGGACTGCCGCTGAAAGATTCAAGGAATACAAATTCGACGAACATATCTATGTGGTCGGGAACGAACAGAACTATCACTTCCAGGTCCTCAAGCTGATTCTCGGGAAACTCGGTTTCGAATGGTCAGACGCCATTTATCACCTGTCGTACGGAATGGTGGAACTTCCTGAAGGCAAGATGAAATCACGCGAAGGTACGGTTGTAGATGCTGATGACCTCATCGAGAAGATGTACACAACCGCGAAGGAGACCTCTCAGGAACTTGGCAAACTTGAAGGAATGAAAGAGAGCGAAAAGGAAGATCTTTATATGATGCTAGGCCTCGGTGCCCTCAAGTACTTCATAATCAAGGTTGATCCTAAGAAGACCATGCTCTTCGACCCTAAGGAGTCAATTGACTTCAACGGCAATACCGGCCCGTTCATCCAGTATACTCACGCAAGGATACATTCTATTCTCCGCCGCGCGGAAGACAAACCTGAGGCCACTGGAGCGGAGCTGATAGCTAAGGAAGAGGCTCTTGTCCAAATTCTTGCATCATATCCTGACAAAATCAGGGAAGCTGGAAGCGCCCACTCTCCGGCGGTGGTGGCGAATTTCGCATACGAGCTTGCCAAAGAATTCAACCAGTACTACCACGACACCCGGATACTCAAAGAGCCTGACAGAAGCATACGCGCTCAGAGGCTCCTTATGATTGAGACCATCGCCCGCGTCCTTACCCACGCCATGGGTATCCTCGGCATCAGATTGCCTGAGAGGATGTAAGCAATTCTTTGGCTGCCGAAGATCCGGCCAGGGCTCCTGTAGAAAATGCTATCTGCAAATTGTACCCTCCGGTATCGCCATCCAGATCCAGGACTTCTCCGGCAAGGAAGAGTCCTGGTTTCATTTTTGAAGCCATCGTCTTCTGAGATACCTCCTTGAGGCTCACGCCCCCGGCAGTGACGACGGCCCTTTCATAGCCTTTGAAACTTTCAATCTTCATACGCCACGATTTCAGTGCATCCGGAAGGCTTTCAATCTCTATTGCCCGTTTATCAGCCATCAGGAAAGGGGCAATCAAAGCCTCCGGCATCAAGCCACGAAGAAGCGAACTGGCTTTCGGGCGGCCTTTCATCTGAACAACATCCCGGGCAATCCTTGCAGCAAGCTTCTCTTTGCTCAAGGCTGGTTTCAAATCAAGGACAACCTCAACCCTCTGGCCGTTCATCAATGCCCAGACAGCACGACGTGAAATCTTGTATGCAATACCGCTCTCGATACCATCATTCGTAAAAGAGAAATCCCCTTCTTCGACCTGAACCTTGTCTTTGTCCACGAAAAGGCTCAGGCTCACATTCTTGAGTTCGATTCCCTCAAGATTGCGGTCATATCCATACGGAAGCAGAGCCGTCTCACAGGGGAAGAGGCTTGTGACGGTATGCCCTACAGATGAGGCCATTTCATATCCATCTCCCGTAGAGCCGGTGACAGGGTATGATTTTCCCCCGGTGGCAAGTATGACAATGCCATCTCCGAACATCCTGTCAAAGCCTTTGATATCGACACTTTCCCTGCGTACCTGTATTCCAAGTTCGTGAACCCTGTTCTCAAGAGACCTTGCCACATCAGCCGCCTTTAATGATGCAGGGAAGACGCGCTGGCCCTGCAACACTACCGTAGGAACGCCAAGCGATTCAAAAAAGGCAATTACATCGGAATTGGAGAATGCGTGGAACGCGTGCTTCAAAAAATTCTGATTCGGATGGATATGCGTTGAAAACTCACTCCAAGGTCTCATATTGGTTATGTTGCAGCGTCCTCTTCCGGTAAGATATATCTTGCGTCCCAGAACATCGTTTTTGTCGTACAGGACAATGCGGTCTCCCGCCCTTTCATCACCTGATTCACGCAGAACCTCGGCGGCCTTTATCGCCGCCATCATTCCGGCAGGGCCTCCGCCTATTATGTATATCTTACGCTCCGCCATATACTTCTACTCGCTGATGACTCCGCTGCCAATCATCTCCCCGTCCCCGGCATACCAAGCCGCGAACTGTCCGGGAGTAATGCCTCTCTGGGCCTCATCGAAAAGAATGTACATACCATCAGCCCTGCTGATCAACTTTGCCTTTTGAAGCGGCTGGCGATAACGGATTCTTACAAGATATCTTCTCTCCTCCCCTTCTGCCATACAAAGGTCCGGCCTTATCCATTGAATCTCTTCCGGCCTTATCTTCAAGGCCTTGCGATACAATCCAGGATGGCTTTGTCCTTCTCCCACATAGATTATGTTGTTCTCGACATCATTGGCGATGATGAAGACAGGTTCCGCGTGACCGCCTATGTTCAACCCCTTGCGCTGCCCTATAGTGTAATACTGCACACCGATGTGCCGTCCGATCACTTTTCCATCATCCCTGCTGTACTTCAATGGTTTTGCAAGTCCCTCAAGAGTTTCAGGCACATTCAGGCCCTCATAATGACTGCGGAAGATTTCAATTACATCCCCCTCCTTTGCCTTCAATTTCTGCTGGAGAAACACAGGAAGATCTACTTTGCCGACAAAGCAGATGCCTTGCGAATCCTTCTTTTCAGCACTTTGCAGCCCGGCATCACGTGCAATCTGCCGCACCTGCGGCTTGCATATGTCGCCTATCGGGAACATAGCCTTCGAAAGCTGCTGCTGCGAAAGCTGGCAGAGAAAATAGCTCTGGTCCTTATTCGGATCGCTTCCAGAGAGAATCCTGTATATGATATTACCGTCAGGTCCTGTGAACTCATCTTTGCGGCAATAATGCCCGGTTGCCACCATATCGGCTCCAAGAGCCTCCGCTGCCTTCAAAAACGCGTCGAACTTGATTTCCCGGTTGCAAAGGACATCGGGATTAGGTGTACGCCCCTTCGCATACTCACTGAACATATAATCAACGACTCTTTTCCGGTATTCATCGCTCAAATCCACAAAATGGAACGGTATTCCTATCTTGCGGGCAACCATTTCAGCAACAGAACGGTCCTCTTCCCATTCACAGTCACCATGTAAGGTCCCCTCTGTATCGTGCCAGTTCTGCATAAAGAGAGCAAACACGTCATATCCCTGCTGTTTAAGAAGATATGCCGCTACACTTGAATCCACTCCACCGGAAAGGCCAATGCAAACTTTCATCGTATAGCTAAAAAATCAATCAAAAAACAAAGTTATTTCCAAAAAATATCTATCTTTGTCCTCGGGTAAGTCATATACGACCAGCTCCCACTGAACTCCCCCAGGGCTTGACCGCAGCAAGGGTAGGTGGTTGTAGCGGTGCGATATATCAAGCTTACCCTTTTTTATTTTTCCCCTGCCTCACTTTTCTTTTTCTTTTGAAGAGCAGTCAATGCCTTGTGATATGCGCGGGCGTTGGCCATATGTCCGGACAGCGTGCTTGCAAAATTATGCTGACCATCGAAAGTTTCGCGCGCACAGAAGAAAATATAGTTATGCCGCTCATAATTGAGTACTGCATCAATCGCTACGATGGGGGACATTGTAATCGGTCCGGGAGGAAGCCCCTTATGTATGTAAGTATTGTACGGGGAGTCAATTTTCAAATGGCTGTTCAGTACCCTCTGTATACCGAATTGATTACAAGCAAAGATTACGGTAGGGTCTGCTTGAAGCAAAATGCCTTTGTGAAGCCTGTTCATATAGACTCCGGCCACCCTTGCCATCTCAGGTTCGTACTTTGTCTCGCTTATCACTATTGAGGCAAGAGTGCTGACCTGCTTCCTGTCGAGCCCGATATCATCTGCCTTCTTCTGCCTGGATTCATTCCAGAAAGCCAGATACTCCTTGTTCATCCTTTCCACAAAAGCCTCAGGGGATACAGTCCAATAGAACTCATAAGTATTCGGAATGAACATCCCGATGAAACTCTCTTTTTCAAAACCATACTTCGACATCACAGCCGTATCTGTCAGTACCGTCGCAAAAGAAGCGGAATCCGCTTCGAACTTTTCGCCAAGGATTGCCGAGAATCTTTCAAGTGAACGGATATAGCCGCTGAAAGAGACCTTCACAGGTGTTTGCCATCCGTTTGCAAACATTCTCACAAGAGCCTTGTTGTTCATTCCTCTTCTAATAGAGTATGCTCCAGCCTTGAACCCGTCAGTCAAGTCCATGAAGCGTGCAGCCCTCCTGAACGTTCTGATGCTCTGAAGGGCTCCTGATTCCTCCATAACTCTGCACAAATCGTCATAAGAGAAGTTGTGATAAACTTTCACGACAACGGCCCCTTCGTCCTGCGGAGAGACATTATCCCGGTAAAACGTGCGGTAATAGTCGCAACCACAGACCAATGCTATGATGATAACAGCAATTGCCGCAACAATTATTGAATTTCTGGTTTTCTTTCTCATTTCTTGTCAGGTTTCTGTAGTAACAGGACGGAACCGACCGGGGGCTCCTCTCCTTTTGACAGGCAATTGTACTGATAAAGACATTTCAGCTGAATTGCATATTTCTGCGATATGGAATACATCGTATCGCCCTCTTCGACTACGTGCTTTGGTATATATCTGGCACTCGACCGTTTCTTCCTTTCCAAATATACCCGTGTTCCTGCAGAAAGCCCTTCATCGCGGGCAAGGTCGTTGAAAGAGAGCAACTCACGATAAAACAGGTTATACTCCTGCGCAATGAACCGGTAAGTATCCCTGCCGTTTGCAATAATGTAGGCCACACCGTTCTGTTGGAACACTTCACGGTAAATTGATATCTTGTAAAGCTTCGATCCTTCCTCAGGCTTGAGCATAGTGCTTTCATTTGCCTTTTCAGGAGTCGGCGGCAACATCATTTCAACCGTATCTTTCAAAAGGTCAAGCACTGCCAGACCATTTTCCTCGATAATCCTGATTAACTTGTCCGGATACTGCGGATCTGTTGCATATCCCGCATTCTTCAATCCGTAAGCCCAACCTTTATAATCTTTCCGGTCAAGGGAGAAAAGAAATGCATATCGTGCACTATATCGCAGGAAATCGGAATGGTCAGCGAAAGATTCCTCCGCGGAATCATACATTCTGAAGCATTCATTCTTGGTTTCAGCATCCTTCAGAAAGCTCTTTCCCTCCCAGGTGTTGTGGCACTTTATTCCGAAATGATTGTTTGCCTCACGCGCCAGAGTGCTGTTCCCGTCGCCACTTTCAAGGCACGCCTGTGCCATAGTGATACTTGCAGGAATACCTGTTTCAATCATTTGTCTTACAGCCACATCCTTGTACTTTTCGATGTATCTGGTACGCGTGGTATTGTCACCGAAGCAGAAATAACTGCATAGCAGCGCTACGAATGTCAATACAAGGGATTTCATACTCGGTTCCATTCTACAAATATACAAAATCACCTTGAAACAAATCCTAAACTTCAAAAGAAGCGCCTTCAATGGCAAGATATGATTCAGGGAATACCTCACGTGCCTGGTTTTCCAGGATGGAGAGATCACTGTAGCGGGAAGAGAAATGGCCGAGTACAAGCTTTGATGCACCAGCTTTCAGTGCCACAAGGGCAGCTTCACGGGCAGTTGAATGATACATTCTGTGTGCCAGATCAATATGTTCGTCAGCGAAGGTAGCTTCGTGATATATGAGATCCGTACCCTTAAGCCACTCTGCCTCTTCGGGGAAGACAGCCGTATCCGAACAATATGCAAAAGACTTGATGTAAGGCACTGCTTCACTGGAATCAGAAGCAGTCATACGTGGCATCTTTTCATAAACAATGCGGAAGCCGAAACAATCTATCCTGTGATTGAGCGGGAAGGCATAGACCCGACAATGCCTGAAAGAGGCAATCTCCTCCGGCTCCTTCATATTCAATGGTATATGGGTAATCTCATACTTTACTCCTTCGCCGAAATGTGACAGGAAGAAACGCAGGAGAGAGCCGAAATCCCGTGGAGCATAAATGAAGAGCGGGGCGGTACGCCCGTCCAGGGCCATAGTGGAAAGAATCCCGAATATGCCGAAGACGTGGTCACCGTGAAGGTGGGATATGAGTATATTGTCCAAGCGTCCCTTGGAAATCCGGTAACGCTTGAGCAATACCTGCGCCCCCTCTCCGCAATCGATTAAAAACAAGCGCCCATGTAGGTTTACCACGTGGGCGCTTTGGAATCTATCGACCATCGGGCGAGCAGATGCTGTACCCAATGTTGTCAAACTGAAGTTCACTAGTTCTCTTTCTGAGCCTTTTCAAGTTCGTCCTTGAGAGCTGCGAGTTCTGAAATGTCACCGAGAGTGGTCTTTTCAAGATTGTCCTTCAGTTTCTTCACAGCCTTGTGAGTTGAATTTGCCTCAGCATCCTTCTCTTTTGCCTCTTTCTTAGCCTCTTCACGCTTTACGTCTTCGAAGAGTCTTGAATGAGAGAGAACTATCTTCTTGCTGTTCTTGTTGAAATCAATGATCTTGAACTCAATGGTCTCGCCTTCCTTAGCAGTTGTACCATCCTCTTTTGCAAGATTCTTTATAGAGCAGAAGCCCTCTACTCCTTCAGCAAGAGTGATTGTTGCACCCTTCTCACCGATAGCAGCAACAGTACCATCGTGGATTGAGCCCACTGTGTACACTGCTTCGTAGTTGTCCCAAGGATTGTCCTCAAGCTGTTTGTGGCCGAGGCTCAGACGACGGTTTTCCTGGTCCACCTCAAGAACCACAACCTCAAGTTTGTCACCGATTGCAGTGAATTCTGAAGGATGTTTGATCTTCTTTGTCCAGCTGAGGTCACTGATATGTACGAGACCGTCTACGCCTTCCTCAAGTTCAACGAATACGCCGAAGTTGGTGAAATTGCGGACTGTTGCAGTATGCTTGGAATTGATAGGATATTTTTCAGCGATGGTAGCCCATGGATCCGGTTTAAGCTGCTTGATACCGAGGCTCATCTTGCGTTCTTCGCGGTCCAAGGTGAGAATAACGGCTTCTACCTCCTCGCCGACTTTCAAGAAGTCCTGGGCGCTGCGGAGATGGAGGCTCCAGCTCATTTCAGATACGTGGATAAGGCCCTCTACACCCGGCTGCACTTCGATGAATGCACCGTAGTCAGCTATGACGACAACTTTACCCTTAACCTTGTCACCGACTTTGAGATTCTCGTCAAGAGCATCCCAAGGGTGCTGAGTAAGCTGCTTGAGACCGAGAGCGATACGCTTCTTGGTATCATCGAAGTCAAGGATGACTACGTTAATCTTCTGGTCGAGCGATACAACCTCTTCCGGATGGTTGATACGGCCCCAGCTCAAATCTGTTATATGGATAAGGCCGTCTACGCCGCCGAGGTCAACGAATACTCCATAAGAAGTGATGTTCTTGACAGTACCTTCAAGAATCTGTCCCTTCTCAAGTTTCTCCATGATACCGGCTTTCTGGGCTTCGATTTCAGCCTCGATAAGAGCCTTGTGCGATACGACAACATTGCGGAATTCCTGATTGATCTTGACAATCTTGAACTCCATAGTCTTGTTAACGAATACGTCGTAATCTCTGATTGGCTTGACATCTATCTGTGAGCCAGGGAGGAAAGCTTCGATTCCGAATACATCGACAATCATACCGCCCTTGGTCCTGCACTTGATGTAACCCTTAACGATTTCACCATTGTCGCAAGCTTCGTTTACTCTGTCCCAAGACTTGAGAGCGCGTGCGCGCTTGTGGGAGAGAATCAGCTGGCCTTTCTTGTCTTCAGCGTTTTCTACGTAAACCTCAACTTTGTCACCGACAGCAAGTTCAGGATTGTAACGGAACTCATTGATTGAGATGACACCTTCACTCTTGTATCCGATGTTCACAATCACCTCGCGCTTGTTGAGCGCAACTACAGTACCCTCAACAACTTCATTTTCGCTTACACGGCTGAGAGTCTGTGAATAACTTTCTTCGGTCTTAGCGAGATCCTCTGCGCTGAAACCGTCATTTTCGAATGCATCCCAGTCGAACTTGTCATTATCGACAGATGCGTTGCTCTTTGCAGGCTTTGCCGGAGCAACAATCGGCTCTTCTACATAGTTTTCAACCTGCGTGTTCTCTAATTGTGTGTTTTCCATAAATTAATTAATAGATAACAAGTTGTTGGACATTATTTATCAATTTGCGGCCTAACCGCAAAAGCTTGCAAATGTAATCATAATTACATTAAAAACAAACTATTAAGGAGCTATTTGACATACAAAAAAACTCCCGAAGAATCGGGAGTTTTTCAGTGATATTGTTTACGATGATTATTTGCTTACGATAGTCACACGTGAAAGAACGTTGCTTCCGAAGAACATTGCCGGAACGCCACCGTTAGCCTCGATAACAAGCTGATCAGGATTTACACCATTCGCAACGAGTTCATCATAAACAGCCTTTGCACGTTTCTCAGAAAGTATCTGGTTAGTCTTTGCAGAACCAGTAGCCTTGTCAGCATAACCTGCAACAGTGTACTTGATGTCCTTGCTTCCTGCTTTGATTGCCTCAGCATATTGAGAAAGACGAACCTTGTCCTGTTTTGTAAGACTGTACTTGTTGATTGGGAAGAATACTGAAGTTGATGCAGGGTTGGCAACCTCGACAACTTTCTCGACGATTTTCTCAACAGGAACCTCGACAATCTTGTCTACAGGAACCTCGACTCTGTTGACAACAGTCTCGACACGGCCATACTTCTTTGCAAAGCCGTCCTTGCCAAGTTTGCCACCGATAGTCCAAACAAGGTTCAAAGTGAGACGGTTGGTCATTTCAGCCTTGCGGCAAGGAGAAGCGTCACCGAAGATTGAAGGAGTCACACCAGTGCGGCCTTCAATTCCGAGAGCAAAATACTTGCTGAGATTGAAAGCAATACCGAGACCGGCGGTAGCACCGAAACGTGCTTTCAAATCATCACATTCCTCTACAACCTGTACCTGGTCGGCAGTGATTTCGTTGGCGAATTTTGATCCTGCAGTAGAGAGGTTCATAGTAGGACCAGCGAAGATAGTTACGTCAACCAATGGGAGAGAAGCCTTGCTGATAAGCTGTGAAAGATTCAGGATTCCATCAAGGTTGATTTCACCGAAAAGCTTGTTCTTGAACTCGTAAGGAGTAGCCTTGACAGTCTTCCAAGAAAGGTCGTTGGCGTTATCGAATGACTGGAAAGGACCAGCGATGTCAATGCGTCCGCCCCATACTGGAGTAAAGTACTTACCGACCTGAATCTGGCCGTAGAATGAAGGGCTGTTGAAATGATCAGTATATACAGAGTTCACTCCGCCACCAATTCCGATGAACCAGTCATTCCCAAGTTTTTCCTCCTGTGCATTTGCTGAGACGAAGCAGGCCATCAGAGCAAATGAAATTGCAAAAATCTTAAGTTTCATATTATTGTTACTTTTTTTCCGTTATCAAATTAAGAAGGATTAATTAGCGAAGAAGATTCCACCACCGGCATTTGAACTGTAGCCGTGGACATCCTGATGTCCGTGTCCAGGGTGATAATGACCTTCGTGTCCAGGGAGAGCCTTTTCAGCCTTCCATGCATTGGTGCTAACTCTGGTTACAATGATTTCACCGACCTTGGTCTCAACTGAAGTTTCAGCATTCTTCCTGATTACATCATAGTAGTCATCCTCCCAGATATGAAGACCGTAAACAGTGTACATTGAGAAAGCGGAAACCTTGAATTCGATGTATGAAGGTACATTGTAGAGATTTTCCTTTCCAAGACCTGCAGCAAATGCCTTCACAGCATCCTGAGCCTCTAGTGTAGGAATACCGACGAAGCTGTATGTGCTTCCCTCGATGCCGTGGATGTCATCATACTTCACAACTGCATCAAGGACGAATTCAGACTCATTGTATGCCCAAATCTGACCTTCGTGATCATGTCCTGTACCCTTTGGAGTGAACTGACCGAGTTCTTCATCAACTACCTCGCTCTTGATGAACTTGTATGAGTAGTCGTGGTCTGCAGGGAGGATGATCATAGTGACTGCGTAGGTTGAAATACCACCGGCAAGAACCGGAGTGATGGACACTTCAGCAGCAGGAGCTGACTTCACAGCGCCCTCTACAGTAGCGGAAGCATTGACAGTAATCTTCTGGGCTACGATAGCCTTGTTTCCTGTAAGGATAATCTTGTTGCCGTTTACCTTCAGGTCAGCCCCGAGAAGATTTGAGGCTGCATTGATAGTACTTGATGAAGTGATGTCAACAAGAGTCTCACCCTCAAGAACAGTCACTGTAATCGTTGCAGTAGCAGGATTTGCTTCGAAAGTGGTCTCGATTTCCTCAGGGTTGCAAGAGGAAAAAAGACCTGCCAATACAGCGAAAGCAAGAACCAGACTTGAAAAAATCTTTTTCATCTTTTGATTGTTTAGTTTAATTAATAGTTAATGTTATATCTACTTATTTCCTTATCAATATAATACGGATTGAATCCGTTCTTTTCCATTATGTTGTCACCCGCCTCATATTTGTTCTCCTTGAACCACCTCTGCTCGTTGTTGGCGTTGTAGGTCATCCCGATGAACGATGTTGTAACGCGCGGAGCGTGACCATACCTCCTGTACCTGTAAGGCGGCAGAGTGATTGCAAAACTGAATCCACCGTTCAGCCTGGCGTAACTGTTGAGCCCTTTTTCAAGGTAGAAGCCTATCGAACAATAGCGGAAATGCCTTACCATCTCTCCTTTGACCCCGTAATCGTCCAAAAGGAACTTCTGCACTTTAGCCGAGAACTGAGACCCGAGCAAAGGGGAGTAATAATTCACTTTTGCACTCCAATAAGGCTTGAGCACAGGACTCGAGACATTGTAATGGAACTCGAATCCACGCCAGTAGCTGAGCCCGAGCATCGAAAAGGAGCCTTCGATGGAGAACCGTTCGTTGAACGAAAAAGGATGATAGAGATCAAGTGCAACTCCGTGCCGGTTATTCGAGAACAGACCGGCAGAAACCCTCCCGAAGATATTGCCCGGAATCCGGAACCTTTGGGAAAGAGTTATCAATCCGGGATGAACCTTGTCTTCAAGTTCTCCATAGCCGTCGTTGAACAGAGGTATCTTCACCTGAGCCGACACCTTGGCACCGGGCCACGGAGAAAACTCGACTGCAGGGCTCAACTGCCACAACGACTGATAGACCTGATCGATAATCAAGTTCATCAGAGAAAGTTGCGGATACACGACAATATCCACATTCCCTATGGAACTGTTCGACTTGGCCTCGCGCTTGACCAGCTTCCAACCATCATCCAACCTGTATGAGGTTTTCCACCTTCCAACAGCAGGATTATATGTCAAAGTAACTTGCGGTACGTTGTAGTATGTAGCGACTATCTTGACGCTCTTCCCATCCATCACTCCCTGTTCTTCAAGAACACGGATTGCCGCAGCCAGTCCGGAAGCCTGCAACTTGTATGCATCATTCTCCACTGTCACGACAAAGAGCGAATCATTTTCCACTGCCCTGACATTGGTGAATCCACTCTTCACCAAAGCCTCAGCCACTCCAACCGACCTCTCCTGAGCCATCAGCCCGGTAGTGAGCATCAATAAAAGTGCTACAGAAAACAACCTACTATTCAAGCGACAAACATACAACATATTTTCACAATAAGCAAATATTTCAAAATATTTGAAAGCAATCTATTGTCACACATTCCAGCAAATATCCTGCGCAAACATCTCGCAAAGTTACGAAAAAGAGGAAATTATTCCAAAACATACTGACAAAAAAGGCTGCGTATCGAACCTGTTATGGAATGGCTCTCAATCAAGCGTCATAAGGTTACGGATGCTGTCAGAATCCTTGAGCATCTGCAAGAACATTCCAGCACTTTTCTTCCGGTATGAATCTCCAAGAAAATATACTCCACCCTTCATTTTCGGCATATTTTCGAGAGGAACGGCCACAATTCCGTCCCGGTAGTTCACCACCTGGCCGGAAAGAATGGTCAGCATGCCTGTGTTTGCGACGATGTCCAATATCACGTTCGGGTCATTGATTTCGACCTTCACGTCAAGTTCCTCCGTGTCAAGGCTTACATATCTGTCGAAAGCCTTCCTCGCTTGCATCCCGCTTCCCGGCAGTGCCACGGGAAAACCGTCAAGATCCTTCATACTAAGGCTGTTGTGGTTTGCGAGCGGATGGTCTTTCCTCATCACGGCACTCAAATCATATTCGAAAAGAGGTTCGAAATCGAGGTCGGAATGGACTCTTTGAGACTTGAATGCCAGAAAGAAATCAAGATTTCCACAACGCAGCATGTCAGCCAGTTCGGAAGAAGTCTTGTAAAAGATATTGAGATGCACGTCAGGATACCTCTTCAAGAAATCGGCAATAGCCTCAGTGGAAGGATCCCGGAAAGAAAAGGTCACTCCTATGTTCAACTCACCGCCAAGCGACTTGCTCAAGTCACGCACCCGCTGACGGGAAGCTTCCATATCCGTCAATGTCCTGCGGGCGAGCGGCAGAAACTGTTCTCCCGCCTCAGTCAGCCGGACACCCCTTGCCCCACGTTCAAAAAGAGGGGACCCGAGTTCATCTTCCAACAACTTCATCTGCTGGGACAAGGCTCCCTGTGAGACAAAGAGCCGCCGCGCAGCCTCAGTGAAACTGCGGGTCTGGGCGACGGCCTCAAAATATTTCAATTGTCTGAATTCCATTGTGCAAAGATACTCATTAAACCGGTTTTCAAGAACCTGTCTTGAAATGGTTACCTCCTATGGAAAGCATCTTCTATCCTTTCAAAGGTGATGCAACGCTGTATTCCCTTTTGCAAAGCTCCTTGTCAAAAGCATACATTCCATAGTCGGAATCACCTGTCAATTCAAGGTCGGCGAGGATGTCACGCACATTCTCTTCCTCCTCAACCTGTTCATCCACAAACCATTGAATCCTATTGAAAGTTGCGAAGTCGCCTTCCTGCCTTGAAAGGAGAGCCAGATTATGAATCATTGCCGTCACTTTCTTCTCGTGGTCAAGTGCGTCCTTGAACATTTCGACAGCGCCTTTCCACTCTACCGGAACCGCCTCGATTGGCTTCAGCAGCATTCTGGCGTCCTGGCTGTAAAGATATTCCTCAAGTATTCTTGCATGGTCCTGTTCTTCCAGCCACTGGACATAGAACCAGTTGGCTACACCCTTCAACCCTATCGATTCAGCGTAGCTGCTCATGGAAAGATAGAGATATGCTGACCACAACTCGGCATTGATCTGGGAGTTGATTGCGTCCTGTATTTTCTTCGTTATCATAATTCTTTGATTTTAAAGTCAATAATCAGTGATTTCAAAACAGGTTCTTATTCATCGGCCTCAAAACCTGCGATGTTCACTTTCTGGTCCACCCAGATAAGTTTTTCGGTGTCGTATCCGCGTCTGCGGGCTTCGTCAATCACCTGCATGCATACGGAATCCGACAGCTGCGGAGTACGTGAAAGTATCCAAAGATACTTTGCGTTCTTTGAGCCCACCAGAGCTACTTGATAATCGGAAGAAAGCATAAGTACCCTGTAATCAGAATAGAACGGTCCGAAGAACGATACTCGCAGCAGCGCGGGAACATTCTCATCAGGACGGAATGCCTTTCCTACAGATTCCTTGTATTCACCGTTCTGCCAACCACTGTTGAGAACTTTGATTTTTCCGTCCGGCCTGATTGAATACATTGCCGTTGTGTTTGTCATACCACGTTCGAAACTGTGGTCATATCTGGCAATTTCATACCAGCTGCCAAGATATCTGTTCAGATCGAGTTTTGCCACAGGCTCATTGTTGATTGATTTCGATTTCGACGCTGCCATGCAACTGGTGCAGAAAAGTATGAGTGCGCCTACCAGAACTGAAGAGAATATTATTGGTTTCATAATTGTTTTTGTTTTGAGAAGCCTGCCTGGTGGCAGGCTTCCGAAGTTGATGAATGATTGTTGGAACATTTCAGGACATCACTCAAAAGGCGAGTTTTTCACCTGCAGTGCAGTTGCTGCACAGTTCAGTCTTCCAAAGTCCGTGGATATTGCAGTATTCGAAGACTCGCCTGATCTTGTCGGTGCAGCAGAAAGTGACCTCCGCCGGGGTACCGGGATGCATCCTCTGCAACTGCCCGCCATTTTCAGTCTCCAGGTAGATGAACTGTATGTGGTGCTCGGGAGTCATCGGATGAGGCTCGCTGCCGATTGCCACTTTGATTGTGCAGTCATTCACCTTCGTTACACAAGGAACATGCTTTTCCTTTGTAGCATCTGTGGTGTTTGCCTTGAGTTCCACCATCTCCTCTCCGCAGCAGGAAGGAACCGGACCGCCGTCCACGAATTTGATTATCACATTGCCGCAATGACGGCAGAAATAAAATTTAGCTTCCATAATAAAACCTATTAACCATTATTGTCTGTTTCTTCGAGTAATCTTTCCATACGCTTCCGGCCGGTACAGGTATAAAAAAGAATTGCTCCGTAAAACGATTTACGAAGCAACTCTCTGCATTTTTCAGGCCACAGATATTAGTTTTTCATACTATTTTATAATATGAACTATTAGAAAAACGAATACCAAAAAATCATAGCTTTATCAATTCCCCATCATTCTCCTTATACTCCCTGCCACATCCGCATTTGAGAGTAGAATCAAGACGGTTACCGCACTCGCAGACCCATCCTATCTGCCGGGCCGGAACACCAGCCATAAGGGCATAATCCCTCACATTTTTGGTAACCACCGCACCTGCAGCAATCAAAGCACTCCTTCCCACCGTATGACCGCAGACTACAGTACAGTTTGCTCCAAGTGAAGCCCCTTCGCGTATGAAGGTTCTTGCATAGACCCCGTGGACCGGGAAATGCGCCCTCGGAGTCGTAACGTTCGTGAACACGCAGGAAGGACCGCAGAATACGTTGTCCTCAACCTCGACACCCTCATAAAGAGAAACGTTGTTCTGGATACGGACTCCGTTGCCGACTTTCACATTGTTCCCAATGTTCACATTCTGTCCAAGCGAACAGTTACGGCCTATTACAGCACCTTTCTGTATATGGCAGAAGTGCCATATCTTTGTCCCCTCACCTATCTTTACGTCATCGTCCACATAGCTGGACTCGTGTACGAAATAATTCTTTTCCATATTCATCTTGCTCTATTTCAACCATTTATTCATAATTACAAGAGGATGGACCGCTTTCACCCCGGTTCCATCAAGTATCTGCTGGCGGCACGAAGTGCCCGGGGCAGCCACAAACACGGGTACTGAATCCGAAGCCTCGGCCACAGCCTTGCGCACAGCCGGGAAAAGCACCATCTCGCCTATTGCAAGAGATGTCTTGTAATGTTCTTTCTCATATCCGAACGAACCGGCCATACCGCAGCATCCGCTCGGAATAACATTCACCTTTGCCCCCCTGAGCGTCCGGAGCATTGTTGCAGTCTTCTCTATGCCGACGAGAGCTTTCTGGTGACAATGCCCGTGAAGCCATATCTCACACCCATCTTCCCTGAACGAAGCTGCGGAAATCCTTCCCGCCTCCAGTTCACGGACGAAGAACTCATCATATAGCATTGCCCTTGAGCCCAATGCACGAGCGTCATCTCTCATTTCAGGCGGCACGAGGTCCGGGTATTCATCTCTGAAAGAAAGGATGCAGGAAGGTTCGATTCCAATAAGGGGAGCATCATCCGTCACTATATCTTTCAGCATCGACACGTTTCTGGAAGCAATCTTCTTCGCCCTCTTAAGACAACCTTTTGATATTGCCGCGCGCCCGCTCTCCACGTGACGCGGAACAGCAACAGCATATCCAAGACCTTCAAGCAGTTCAATCAGAGTCTGAGCCAGCTGAGGTTCCTGATGTTTCGTGAACTCATCAAGGAAAAGCCACACTTTCCTGCCTTTACGGGAAGATTGAACCACCTTTTCCGTCACCAGTTTCGGAATGGACCTTTCAGGTGCGAAACCGACCATTCTCTTTATGAGTAAGGATGTTGGCCTCCATCCAGCTGCGAAATTATAGATATGGGGAAAGAAGGATCCGATACTTTCGACATCCGCCATCCTTGCGACCATCCACGAACGCAGGGGAGTTCCTTTTTCATCGTAGATATGCTGCAGAATCTCAGCACGGATACGGGTCATATCTACGTTGGAAGGGCATTCTCCTTTGCAGCCCTTGCAAGCGAGACAAGACTTAAGAACCTCTTCAATCTCCGGAGAATCAAGTACTTTACCATCAAGTCCGTGAGTAAGTATCTCGCGCAGTACATTGGCTCTCGCTCTTGTAGAAAGGATTTCATCCCTTGCAGACACTTTGTATGCAGGGCATAGCGTACCTCCGGAAAGATTCGACTTGCGGCAGTCTCCCGCACCGTTGCACTGTTCAATCGAGCACATCAGAGCGTGTGTCTGCGACCTGACACCGCTCGCGCCCTCAACCCGGCACTCATCGAAATCAGCTCTCCAGTTGAAATAGGTGTTGTCCTTACCTATCTTGTCTTCCACCGCGTACTGGACATCGGCACTGAAACGGAGCTGTTCATCCATTGCAGGTGTATCAATGATCTTTCCAACATTGAAGATACCGTCAGGATCCCAGCAATGCTTCAAGTCCCGCATCATCCGGTAACATTCATTACCATAAAGGAGAGGGATGAATTCTCCCCTCAGACGGCCGTCACCGTGTTCTCCGCTCAGGCTGCCCTTATGCTTCCGTACAAGCAGAGCAGTCTCTTCTGCCACCTGCCGGAATTTGTGCCTGCCTTCTTCTGTCTTCAGATTGATTATCGGTCGAAGGTGCAGTTCACCGGTTCCGATATGGCCATAATAGACACAATCAAGACCGATACGCTTCATCATCGCCCGGAAATCAGCCATGTAAGCAGGCAGTCTCCGAGGCTCAACCGCAGTATCTTCTATAACACCTACCGGTTTGGCATCACCCTTCATTCCGCTCAATACGCCAAGGCCGGCCTTCCTCAAAGCCCATACACGCGACACGTCTGCGTCAAACACACGCGTGCAACAATATGCCAGCCCCTCCTTCTTCAAATCGGACTCAAGGGCATCCGCACAGCTCTCCATATCATCGCCGTTGAACTCCGCAATAATCAAGGCTGCGGGATTGCCACTTACGAAGAAACGGTTCTTCCTTGCCTGAAGATTATCCTTGCCGAGTTCCAGAATCTTGCCATCCATAAGTTCGACGGCAACAGGAGAATGCCTTAAAGCGACAAGATTGGCCTCAAAACTCTTCTCAAGTGAATCGCAATGAGCGCACAGCACCATGTTCCTGTGCGGCGGGAGAGGGTCGAGGGAGAGGGTTATCTCCGTTACCAGACACAAAGTACCTTCGCTGCCACATATCAGCTTGCACAAATCCGGCTGCGGCCCCTCAATGGCCTCATCTATCGCAAATCCGCAACTCCTGCGGCGCAATGCCTTGTCAGGATAGTTGTCGGAAATCAGATTCCTCGTCTTCTCGTCCGACCGCCAGATATCCAGTTGAGAGTATATCGCCCTTTCAAGGTCACCTTCTCCACGACTGGCCGTATCAAACGATGAGCCGTCTGAGAGCAAGCCTTTTATGCGCAGCACGTGATGTCGTGTGCTGCCATACACCAGTGAGTGGGTTCCGCAGGAATTGTTCCCTACCATTCCACCGATGCAGCATCTGTTGCTTGTGGAAGTCTCAGGGCTGAAAAAAAGCCCGTAGGGCTTGAGAGCCATGTTGAGTTCATCCCTTATGACTCCCGGCTGGACGCGCACCCAAGCCTGCTCTTTATTTATTTCAAGGACATGGTTGAAATGGCGGCTGAAGTCAACAACAATCCCGTTACCGACGACCTGTCCGGCAATGGAAGTACCTCCTGCACGCGGAATAAGACACACGCCCCTGCTGCGGGCCTCCCGTATCAGATCCCGCAAATCAGACTCACTTTCAGGATATGCAACACCAAACGGCAGTTCACGGTATGCACTCGCATCCGTGGAATAGGCTATCCTATGAAGACTGTCTGTGTGTATCAGCAATTTGCAAAGAATTTGCGGATTGCGTCAAGAACCTTGTCCTGAATCTCCTGTGTCATCTCGGTATGAATCGGAAGCGACAGTACTGAATAAGCCACCTTATGAGAGATTTCAAGAGACTCTGCACTGCGGGTTATCGACTTGAAAGCCTCCTGCTCCTGAAGAGGGAGAGGATAATATATCATACTCGGGACGCCTTCATCCGCAAGGAATGCTTTCAGTGCATCGCGACGGCCATCCTTGATCTTCAAAGTATATTGATGGTACACGTGAGTGCTGGCCTCAAGCTCCACAGGAGTTTCGAAGAACTTGCAGCAAGGGTCGAACTCTCTGAGTTTCGCTGAATAGTACGAAGCAGCCTCATACCTTGCACGGCAGTATTCATCAAGATGTTTCAACTTAATGTCCAGCACTGCGGCCTGGATGGAGTCAAGCCGGCTGTTGCAGCCGATTACAGAGTGATGGTACTTGATTCGCTGGCCGTGATTGGCTATCATACGCAGTTTCCCGGCAAGAATGTCATCATTGGTAAAGATGGCACCGCCGTCCCCGTAACACCCGAGGTTCTTGGACGGGAAGAAGGAGGTACAGCCTATCGTTCCCATAGTTCCGGTCTTCGCCTTGTGCCCGTCACTGAAAGTGTATTCAGCACCTATAGCCTGTGCATTGTCCTCTATCACGAAGAGATGATTCTCCTCTGCAAAAGAGAGAATCGGCTCCATATCGCAACTCTGGCCGAACAGATGGACCGGGATGACGGCCCTGCTTTTAGGTGAGAGTGCCTTACGGAGATTATCCACAGTCACGTTGAAAGTACCGAAATCGACATCGACCATTACGGGTGTAAGGCCCAGCAATCCGATTACTTCTGCAGAAGCCACATATGTGAATGCCGGGACAATAACTTCATCTCCGGGTTTGAGGTCAAGGGACATCAAGGCAATCTGCAAGGCATCCGTTCCGTTCGCGCAGGTAATGACGTGGCATCCTCCCATATATTCGGAAAGATTGTCAGCGAATTGCTTTACCGAAGGTCCGTTGATGAATGAAGTGGAATCGATGACTGAACGGATGGCGTCATCAACCTCATCCTTTATCTTCAGGTACTGACCTTTGAGGTCAACCATTTGTATCTTTTCAGACATCACCTATGGATTTTCTAATAATCGACATCAGACCATCCGAAAGGATGCTTGGCCAGAGGCATTTCTGCCAGCGGATGATATTTGCCGACCAGACCTGTCGGTGAGGCCTTGCGTATATCCTCCACAATCTGTATGCAGTTGCGAGCCTCGCTGATGCGGAAACCGCTTCCGGAAAGGATATTCTGATAGCTCTTGGTATGAAGCTCCGTGAAGCCTGCACTGAACTCGAACTCATCGCCGTCGATATTCAAAGTACGGTAGGTCTTCTTCTCGCCCTGAACAGCATTTTCAGGCAGGCAGTCAGCATTGATGCTCAGAAAATAACGTACGTGCGCCCTTTCAAGTTCAAGACATCCGGCCACACGGTCGAAACTCATTATGTTTACTATATTCTCCTTGACAGGGCCGAATATCCATTGAAGCATATCGTAGAAATGTACACCGATGTTCGTGGCCACGCCACCGCTCTTGTGATTGTTTCCCTTCCAGGAAGAATAATACCATCTTCCGCGGGATGTGATGTATGTCAAATCCACGTCATAGACTTTGTCTTTCGGGCCATTGTCAACTTTCTTCTTCAGAGCCGCTATGCTGTCGTGCAAACGAAGTTGAAGAATGTTGTATACCTGATGTCCTGTCTGCTTCTCCAGTTCCACTATCTCATCGATATGTTCCGGGTGAAGTACAACAGGTTTCTCGCATATCACGTTCATACCGTTCTTCAGTCCGTAACGGATAAAAGGATCGTGAGTATAGTTCGGAGTACATATCGAAAGCCAGTCTATCTGATCCTTTGTTCCTTTGACCCTGTCGACAAAACGCTCGAACTGTTCCTGTTCCGTAAAGAAAGAGCAGTCAGGGAAAAAGCTGTCAAGACGGCCTACACTGTCAAAGCGGTCGTAAGCTGCCACAAGATTGTTCCCGGTATCGGCAATCGCCTTCAGATGTCTCGGTGCAATATACCCTGCAGCACCTATCAATGCAAAATTAGCCATATCTGTTATCAGTGTTTTATATTGAAATGGTTTCTACAGTCTTCCGTCAACAAGTTCACGTGGCATTATCGCCTTGACGTCGAATAAAACGTGATTCTTCTGCAAAAGGGCGTCAAAGTCAATCTCCATCTCACGGAACTGACGGTGAGCCACAGCAACGATAGCGGCATCGAACTTGTCAGCAGGCAGTTCATTGACGATATCTATACCGTATTCTTTCTTAACTACAGCAGGATTGGCCCAAGGGTCGAAGACAGTGATGTTGGCACTGTACTCCTGAAGAGCGCGATATATGTCGATGACTCTCGTATTGCGTACGTCCGGGCAGTTCTCCTTGAAAGTGAATCCCATTATGATAATCTTGGATCCAAGCACCTGTATGCCTTTCTTAAGCATCAGCTTGATAGTCTGGTCAGCCACGTATGCTCCCATACCATCATTCATACGGCGTCCTGCGAGGATTATCTCAGGGTTGTAACCGAGCCTTTGTGCGCACTGGGCAAGATAATAAGGGTCCACTGATATGCAGTGCCCTCCGACGAGTCCCGGATTCATCTTTATGAAATTCCATTTCGTACCGGCGGCTTCAAGCACGTCGTAGGTATCGATGCCCATCAGGGTGAATATCTTCGAGAGTTCGTTAACGAACGCGATATTGATGTCGCGTTGAGAATTTTCGATAACCTTCGCTGCTTCGGCCACTTTGATTGAAGCAGCCTTGATGGTGCCGTTCAGAAGCACAGCATTGTAAACGCTGTCAATCAAGTCTGCAACTTCCGGAGTCGATCCTGAGGTGATTTTCTGAATCTTCTCCACGGTATGTACCTTGTCACCAGGATTAATTCTTTCAGGGGAATAGCCTGCGAAGAAGTCCACATTGAATTTCAACCCGGACACCTTCTCCACTACAGGTATGCACTCATCCTCTGTCACACCGGGATATACGGTCGATTCATATACAACTATGTCACCTTTGCCGATAACCTTGCCTACAGTGGTGGATGCTCCGATAAGTGGAGAGAGGTCAGGAGTGTTGTTCCTGTCCACAGGAGTCGGCACAGCCACTACATAGAAATTGCACTGCCTTATCTTCTCGATATCGTCAGTGCATACAAAACCGTGGTTGTTGATTGCATCCTGAAGCAGTTCGTCAGAAACTTCAAGAGTAGAGTCGTGCCCTGCCATAAGGGCGGCCACACGGTTAGAATTCATATCGAAACCTATCGTCTCGAATTTTGTTGAAAAAAGTCTTGCCAACGGGAGTCCGACATATCCGAGACCCACTACACAAATTTTTATATCTTTCATTGTTTACAATGTTTATTGTCCGAAAAAAGAAACTGCTTATTTCAGTATACACCTGAAACGGGCTCCGAAGTTGCATCTGTTGAAATTCTGCCACTCGAACATCAGGTCGAAATGGTCGCGCCAGACGGAAGCCACTGCACCGACGTTGAACGTTCTGGAGTCGTACTCCCCTATCAACCTGAAACCGCTTATTATGAACTCCGGATTGTTCAGCCATACAGGATTCCAGGTCAATCCACCACACGGATTGTTGATTACATACTCTGTCCTGAGACTGTACTGATAACCCGCAGACACCCCGAAAACTCCTATACCAGTCTTGAAATGCTTTGTAGCAACGGCAAACATCCTGTTGAAATAACCGTTTCCATGCTTGACCTGCGGCTTATAATCACCTGAAAAACTTGTAACAGGGTCGGAAATACCGACAGCTATCGCCGGCGTCCACTTCCATATCTCACCCTCATCGAGCAGCAATGCCTTGACGGCGAAATGCCTGTCCTGATTGAACATAATCAGATCACGGGCTGACGGGTTGGGCCTTCGTTTTCCATCGAAGATCGTGCAGGCATACACTATCTCAAGCCTCTTCCAGAACGAGACGCCGAAACTGTATCCAAAAGTATCATAGCCCCATCCCCAAGGAGACAGGGAATCCTTGTTCAGGTAGTTGTTAGTTATCATGAAAGTCCCGTCAGCATACATCTCGGCGGAGGGGGACTGGAGATATCCGGACATACCATCGGTGAATTGGGCCGATGCCGTTGCAACCACAAACAAAGAAACAATGACCAGGACAAATCGATTCATTCAAGTCTTATTTTTTGAACTTGTCAAATACTTTTGCGAAAGATTCCTTCAATTTCTTCATTCCATAGACAAACTCATCGGAATATCTTTTCCAGAATGACTTGTTCTCATCTTTCTTGTCAGACTCTTCACCATAGCCATAACCATAACCGTAGCCATAACCATAGCCATACCCATTGGCACCGTTGCCATAGCCGTATCCGTAGCTGCGACCGTAGCCATAACCGTAGCCGTAGCCGTAACCGTAACCATAACCGTATCTATAGCCTCCTGAAGTAACGTCCATTCCGTTGAGAACGATGTGTACGTTCTTCAGATTACCGGATTCACTCCGTACTATCTCATTTATGGAATCCATCATCTGAAGATTGGTAAAGTTCGCACGGACAACGTACAGCGTTGAGTCGACGTATTTGTTCACCAGCATCGAATCAGATACAGGCATGAACGGAGCGGTATCGACTACTATGTAGTCATACTTGTCTCTGAAATACTCTATGATTTCACCGATTTTTCCGTTCGCAATGAGTTCTGACGGATTAGGAGGAATCGGGCCGGGATATATCAGATCAAGATTGCCGCTGAGTGTACTTTTTATCACAAGAGAGTCAAGGTTCCTGCATTTTCCGATAAGATAGCCGACTACACTTGCTGATTTGCCGCTACGGCTTCCGAATATCTTTTCCAGAGCCGGCTTTCTCAAGTCAAGGCCTATCAGCAACACCTTCTGCCCAAGATGAGACAGCGACAATGCAAGGTTCGCGGATACGAAAGTCTTTCCCTCACCAGGTATTGAAGATGTAATCTGCAGAACCTTTGTTTCCGGGAGGAACTGGAGGTTAGAGCGCAGCATCCTGAATGATTCAGAAAGGGAATCCCTGCCTGTTTCACGTACTCTCAAGCCTTTTTCCTCGGATGCCTTCGGCAACACGGCCATAATCGGAGCATCAACCTTGTCTATGATATCCTGTTTGGTTTCCACCTTTGTCCTTAACTGCATCCTGAGCCATACAAGGGCAGGAGGCAGGCACAGACCTATCAGCAGTGCAAACAGATATATTCTGGTTTTATTCGGGCTGACAGGCGCGTTCGTACCGAATGCCTGTTCCACAATGCGGAAATTATCCACCTGGGCGCACATCTTGATCTGTGCCTCCTCTCTCTTCTGCTGAAGCATCTGGTAGAGAGGCTCTATGACTTCCAGTTTCCTGTCGAGCTGCTGCAGGACGAACTGCCTCTGAGGAATGATTGCCATCTCTCTCTTTCCGGCTTTCAAATTCTTCTGCAATTCCCGCTCCTTTATGTTGTAAACCTGGACAAGATTGGCGATAGTCACCTCTATACTGGTTTTCTGGTCATCAAGCTGTGCGTTCATACCCAAAACCCTCGGGTTGTTTTCACTGGAGTTCGCAACCATCCTGTTACGTTCCGCCACCATAGTATTGTATGCGCTGATAGTAGAGTTCAAGCCCACATCACTGATACCTATGTTGGCTGGTATCACACTGTACTTGCCATCAGTGTTATTGCTCAGATAATCACTGATCATGCCCAATACTTGAAGCTGCAACGTAACCTCATTCAACTGGTCCTGATTCTGCCTGTCAGAGGCAAGAGTCATCTGCGACTGCGAGCCAAGATCCAGTACCTCATTGCTTGACTGGTATGACCGATAGGAATGTTCCACCTCACCCAGATCCCCGGAAAGAGACTCCAGTCTCTGGTCTATGAATTCGACGGTTTTCAGACTGGCTATGTTCTGATAATCACGTGCCTCATCGTTTACCTTACGAACCAGGGTATTGAGGATATCTTCAGCCCTTGAGATGCTGATATCATTGAATGTCAAGACTATCACATCATTACCCTGATAAGTGTTGTCGTCAGGGACAGTTGCGGACAGATTGCTCTGGAACATCTTGGCGACAGCCATAGGCTGCTGGTAAACGCACAGATATCTAGTTCCCTTGACCATAGCCGACGCGATTTCCAGATTAACGGCTACACTACCGCCACGAAAACGGATTCTGTCACCGTACCTTACATCTTTCTTGTCGACATCAAGTGAACGTCCGTTCACAAGGAATTTACGGATGTGGTATGTCGAATCTGACTTTGAGGTGAATTCAACCGCAATCGACCTGATTTTCATTTCATTCGGCAACAAATCATCCGATTTGAACGACATCGAGAAAGGATTGTTGTTGTAATACTCTATTCTTTTCGTATCGAACAGGGACCGGAACAGCCTTGAAGAGTTGAGGACAGGAGACGAATATTCAAAGTATCTCGTATTCAAGTTCAACTCCTCTACGACCTTGCGCATCATCGAAGGAGACTTGATGATATACAGCTCGTTACCAATTTTCTTCGAGACTGTCCTTCCGGAAAATTCCCTAAGAACCTCCATCTGTGAATTGGAGCCGTCGTTTGTATTGAGTACTATCCACGAAGACCTCTGGTAAAGCGGAGTCCGCATCCTGACAACGACAAAGGCCAGCACCATAGCCACTGCCGCGGAAATGACTATCCACAATCTCAGACGCCACAGGAAATCCGCTATGTCGTGGAGAGTGAACTGATATTTGCTTCCTCTCTTTTCGAGAGCCTTTTTAGTATCGTTTTCCATTATTCGTTATCTGGTAAGTGTAAGGATGAATGTGACAATAGTGAGGATAGTTGTGATTGAAGAAAGCATCGTACTCCACAGACCGGTCGCTGCGGTAGCCGAGGCGACTCTCGTTGCACTTGCAGGAACATATACCACGTCATTCTGCTGCAGATAATAGTAAGGGGAGTCGAACAACTTTGCGCTCTTGAGGTCTATCGTATAATGCTCAATCTTGCCACCGACCTCCCTTGCCAGGACGATGCCTTCCCTCTTGGCATTGAGGGTGAGGTCACCGGCTCTTCCGAGAGCCTGGAGGAGAGTGACCTTCTCGGAATCCATGGTATAAGTGCCCGGTGCCTTGACTTCACCGAGAATCGTAATCTTGTAGTTTTTGAATGAGACATATACTATCGGGTCCTTGACATCCTTTCCAATCTCATTGGTAAGATACTCGACCAACTGGTTCCTGGTCATACCCTCCACGTGGATTGTACCCAAAGTCGGGAAGTTGATGTTGCCCTCCGGATCCACAAGATAAGAAAGAGTGGCGGACTCCGGGTTTGCGCTGGACGAGTTGTCGGACAAAGTAAGGTTGTACGGAAGAGTCACGCTCTTGTCGGGTCCGCTCACGACAATGGAAAGGCAGTCGTCCTTCTTTATCACAGCCTCGTATGCCGTGCTCTGACCAGCAAGGACAATGTCATCAATATCCTGGAAATAGAGTATTTCCTTCTGTGTAGCGCAACCTGTGACAAGCAGGAAGGCAAATGCTGACAGCATCGTCAGTTCAATGATGCGTTTCATATTGTTTTGGCTTTATTGTTTTTCTATGGAAGATTTGATTGTATCAGCTATATACTTGATGTCGTCATCTGAAACAAGAGGGCCGCTCGGCAGACAAAGTCCCACCTTGAATATTGCGCCCGAGACGGATGGTTCATCATTGCCGAACATCCTGACAGGGTTGAGATATGCAGGAAATCCCTCATATACAGGCTGCAGGTGCATCGGTTTCCAAAGCGGTCTGGCCTCTACGCCAGCCTTGTCAAGGGCCACACGCAAAGCTTCCACATTAGCATTCGGTTCATAAGCCGAACGCGAATAACCGGATTGATGCATGACACCCGGAGCGCCTCCGACTGCAGCCGTCACTCTCTGCGAATATGCACTCTCCTGTCCTTTCACCTTCACGGACGGGTCTATCAGGATTGTATTGAGCCAGTAGTTGCTTCCTGAAAAAGCACCTTCGCCCTTATGGAGAGTGATGCCGAAACTACCGTCAAAGATGGCTCCGTACATTTCGGCTGTATGACGATGATGGCTTATGTGTTCCTTGACGACAGTCATCTGTCCCCGGCCGATTCCGGCGCAGATGTTGGACATACGGTAATTGTAGCCTATCGCCTCGTGTTGATAATACGGAAAGGCCTCTCTTGCCTGTGTGGCGAGCCACATCACATAATCCTTGGTCTGTTTGTCAGGGCATATCAGTGCACCACCTCCGGAAGTGGTAATCATCTTGTTCCCATTGAAGCTCAATACGCCGAACTGTCCGAAAGTTCCAAGTACCCTGCCCTTGAAGGTACTTCCGAATCCTTCGGCCGCATCCTCAATCAACGGTATGCCGTACTTTTCAGAAACGGCCATAATCCTTTCAATGTCGTATGGCATTCCGTACAGCGCAACCACGATGATTGCCTTCGGTTTGCGGCCCGTCTTTTCAATACGGTCAATAATAGCCTTTTCCAGCAATTCCGGGTCCATGTTCCAAGTCGCTTCCTCACTGTCCACAAAGACTGGCCTGGCTCCGATGTACCGCACCGGATTCGCACTTGCACAGAAAGTGAAACTTTGGACACATACTTCATCCTCCGGGCCTACGCCACAAGCCAACAAGGCAAGATGGACAGCAGACGTTCCGGATGCGAGAGCCACAACCTCCTTCCCACTACCGACGAACTCCTCAAGACTCTTCTCGAAAGCATTCACATTAGGACCCAGAGGAACTACCCAATTTGTGTCGAACGCCTCCTTTACATACATCTGTTCCAGCGATTTTTCAGACATATGTGCCAGACAGAGATATATCCTGTCACGCTTCATCCCGTCTTTCCCGGATTCCTGAAACATTTCACTGTCATTTCCAGACATAATTCGCATAATTTACTATTTCTCTAGAACCATATTGGAGTGAATCTCCAAGAAGTTCCTAATCCCTCATATAAATATCCCTGGTATAAACCTTTTCCCTGACATCATCAAGACAGGAGTCATATCTGTTGGCAAGAATCGCATCCGAGCGGGATTTGAAAGACTCCAGGTCCCCGACAACTTCACTTCCGAAAAAACTTACACCGCTTTTGAGAGTCGGTTCATATATTATCACCTCAGCTCCTTTCGCCTTTATCCTCTTCATGATTCCCTGAATAGAACTCTGGCGGAAATTATCGGAGTTGGATTTCATAGTCAGACGATACACTCCGATTACCACATTGTGTTCACGACGTTCATCCCACTGACTGCTTCCAGTGTAATAGCCCGCCTTTGCAAGAACCTGATCCGAAATGAAATCCTTCCGTGTACGATTGCTTTCCACGATTGCCTGAATCAGATTCTCAGGCACATCCTGATAGTTCGCCAGCAACTGCTTCGTATCTTTAGGCAGGCAATACCCGCCATATCCGAAACTTGGATTGTTGTAATGCCGGCCTATCCTCGGATCGAAACCGATTCCCTCTATGATGGACCTTGTATCAAGGCCCTTGACCTCGGCATAAGTGTCCAGCTCGTTGAAATAGCTGACACGCAGTGCCAGATAAGTATTGGCGAACAATTTTACGGCCTCTGCCTCCGTAGGCCGCATATAGAGGACAGGAACATCCTTGTTCAAAGACTCTGCTGCAAGCAGACCGGCAAAGACTTCAGCCTCACTCTTCAACTCCGAAGGATGTCCTACGATTATTCTGCTCGGATAGAGATTGTCGTAAAGAGCTTTCCCCTCCCTGAGAAATTCAGGGCTGAAGAGAATCTTCGGCACATACCCGTCTTTCGAATATTTTTCGCACAGGCTGCAGGTATATCCGACAGGAACAGTCGATTTAATTACAATGACTGCGTTCCTGTTCACACTGAGCACCAGATCGATCACCTCTTCCACGTGAGATGTGTCGAAGAAATTCTTATGAGGGTCATAGTTCGTAGGCGCGGCCACTATCACGTAATCAGCATCTGCGTAAGCGGAAGCGCCGTCAGTGGTGGCGGTAAGGTCCAATTCTGCTTGAGAAAGATAACGTTCTATATACTCATCCTGAATCGGGGACTTCCGGTTATTGATCAAATCAACTTTCTCCTTTACCACATCGACGGCAACCACATGGTTCGCCTGTGAAAGCAAAGTTGCCATACTCAAGCCCACATATCCGGTACCGGCTACTGCTATTCTCATAATTCTCAATATTTTATATGCGCCTATGCACACTTCGTGTGCGCCTGTCACAAACCATCAGACGGCACAACGCGCATTATATCTTGCAAATGTACTAATAATCAACCGAAAAGACAAAAAATAAAGAGACTGTCTTAGAACCTGCATTGAAATATCCTAAGACCCGGAATTGTGTATCATAGTGCAGAACGATTCAGTCAGAAAGCTGACTGAATCGTTCACACACACTCATTTCAAAACAGGTTCTACGCCAGATTTGAGATACACTTTTTCAGGCTGTAGACCCAATAAGGGACTTCCACGCCCGGGATGCTCTTAATTTTCGACTTGTCGAGAACAGAATAGGCCGGCCTGACCACCTTGCTCGGAAAATCGGTGCTGCGGCAAGGAAGAATACAGCACTTCCGCAACTGGCCACCTGAAGCCATCGCCGAATCGTTGGAGAGTATCTGAACCATATTTGAGAAGTCGAACCAGCTGCACACTCCCTCGTTTGAGAAATGATATACTCCGAAAAGCGAAGAATCCTTCTCCACTGCGGACAAGAGAGCTATGATGGCACGTGCCAGGTCAAGAGCATAAGTCGGGGTTCCGGCCTGGTCCATAACTACCTGAATCTGCGGTTTCGAGGCAGTGAGAGAGAGCATAGTCTTGCAGAAGTTCTTCCCGAACTCACTGTACAGCCAGGCAGTGCGTACAATCAGAGACTTGCAGCCGGAAGCCTTTATCTTCTCTTCCCCGTGAAGCTTCGTCAATCCGTAAACACCGGTAGGAGTACCTTTCTGGTCCTCTTTGCAAGGCACGTTGTATGGCTCTTTCCCGAAGACGTAATCAGTACTGATATGCACAAGCAATCCCCCGGCATCCTTCATCGCATCGGCAAGAATGGCCGGCGCCGAAGCATTGAGCAACTCTGCCAACTCATAATTATCTTCTGCACCTTCAACATTCGTGTATGCCGCACAGTTTATTATCACATCGATGCGCTGCGTGTTCACCATCTGCCTGACTGCCTCTGAATCGGTGATATCAAGTTTTGTAGTGGATACGTCAGCACGTCCTGCGGAAAGTCTTGAAACCAGTTCCGCCTGTTCACGAGGCATTTCAGCTACGTCAGTAAACAGAAATCTGTTGCCCGTATCTGGTGCGACAATACGCATCTCACTACCCAACTGACCGTTGGCTCCCGTAACAAGAACATTCATAATACACTGAAAATAAAATCTTTAGAAGCAGCCGCGAGAAGAGGCCGATTCAAATCCTTTTCGCTGAGAACAGCTTTCTCTGCGGGTATCCTCCAGTCTATTCCAAGGCTTTCATCCAGCAGATATATCCCGGAATCAGCTTCAGGATGATAGAAATTGTCACACTTGTACTGGAATACAGCCGTTTCACTCAACACGGAGAACCCGTGGGCAAACCCTTTAGGAATAAAGAACTGCCGGTGATTCTCTTCAGAGAGCTCAACTGACACGTATTTACCGAAAGTGGGAGAGCCGTGGCGGATGTCCACCGCCACATCCAGAACCTTTCCTACCACGCATCGCACCAGTTTGCTCTGTGTATATGGAAGCTTCTGATAATGAAGGCCCCGCATAACTCCGTAACTCGACATCGACTCATTGTCCTGAACGAACTTTATATCGAGTCCTGTCTTTTGTGAAAACTCCTTTTCATTGAAACTCTCGAAGAAATAACCGCGCTGGTCTTTGAAGACACGCGGCTCGATAATGAAAAGCCCGTCTATTTCTGTACTGATTACTTCCATAGTTTTTCAATTCATTTCTATTCGGCAGACATCCCGCATTCCCTGGAAACAAACTCATTCATCTGAGGCAGCTGATTCTCCATCGAGCAGAGCAGAGCATACTGAGCTCTCGTACGTACGAGATTGTGCTGAGGATAAGCAATCTTGTAATAGGTATCCCCGTCTATGTAATCCATAAGGAAGCGCAGCACTTGCTCGAATGTGATATATACCCCACTGAAAGCCAGATATTTGATTTCAGAAGGAGAAAGATAGTCCTTCATCTCGGAAAGATAGCCTCCGATGTATGCCTTGAAATAGTCCATACTCATCGAGACCTTGCCGGTGTCCTTGTCATCTTCTGCACCCGTATTGGTGTACGCCCGCAATGCATCGCCTGTATCGCACAAAACAGTGGATGACATCATAGTGTCAAGATCTATGGCACAAAGGCAATCGCCGGTCTTTGCGTCAAACAGGAAATTGCTCAGCTTGGTATCCCCGTGAATCACTCTCGTAGGAATCAGGCCGGATTCGTATTCACTCCAGAAAGAGAGCATCCTGCTGCGGCGGGATTCTATCCAGGATATCTCTTCTGAAAGAGAAGCGACCCTGCCCGCAGCATCGCGCCGCACTGATTCGTCCCATTGGTTGAAACGATGGCGGATATTGTGAAAACCCTTTATCACCTCCACCAGAGGCTGGTCAAAATCACTCACCATGCGGTGGAAGATTCCCAGGCCTTCACCTCCTTTACGCGCAAGTGAAACGGAATCAGCCTTGTCGTAGCATACGGAATTTCCTATGTACTCGCATACAGCCCAGTAATTCCCCTCCTCATCCTGCCAGAACAGTTTTCCATTCCCGGACTCTGCCACCTTCAGGGTCACACCACCCTTTGAACGGATATGTCCGGTAACCTTTGCGATATTGTCCATCATTCCGGGAACGTCCGGAAAAACGATGTGATTCTTGCGCTGAAGTATGTACCTCGGCCCGCTTGAGTCCTTGATGATGAAAGTATCATTTATGAAACCCTCCCCAAGCGGGGAGATTTCACTGACTTCAATTCCAAGATTGAACCTGGATGCTATGGCATTAATGTCGTATGTCTTCATAAGTCAAAACAAGTTCTTGGTACCATACCCGTCGGGGTTGTCCTTCTGCCAGTGCCAGGAATCACGGCACATCTGTTCAAGATTAAATTCAGCCTTCCAGCCAAGTTCTGCAAGAGCCTTGGAAGGATTGGAGTAGCAAGTGGCGATATCGCCCGGACGACGCGGCTTGATTGAATATGGAATCCGCACACCGCTTGCCTTCTCAAAAGCACGCACCACATCCAGAACCGAGTACCCGCATCCTGTCCCCAAATTATAGACAGCAAGACCGCAACCACGTTCAATCGCCTTGAGCGCCGCAACATGCCCACGGGCAAGGTCCACAACATGAATGTAATCACGAACCCCGGTACCATCGGGAGTATCATAGTCATTCCCGAACACACCAAGTTCCTTACGCTTTCCCACAGCCACTTGAGTGATATATGGCATAAGGTTGTTCGGAATTCCACCGGGATCCTCTCCTATCGTTCCACTCTCGTGGGCTCCTATCGGATTGAAATACCGCAGAAGGACGACGTTCCACTGAGTATCAGCCTTCTGGATATCGGACAGAATCTCTTCCAGCATACTCTTTGTCTGTCCGTAAGGATTCGTACACCGTCCTTTCGGGCACTCTTCGGTAATCGGGATCTGTGACGGGTTGCCATAGACGGTAGCTGACGACGAGAAGATGATATTCTTGCAGCCATTGGCTCTCATCACATCCAGAAGAGAAAGAGTTCCGCCTATGTTGTTCTCGTAGTATTCGTACGGCTTCGCAACTGATTCTCCCACAGCCTTCAGCCCCGCGAAATGAATCACGGCATCAAATGGTCCCTCATTGACGAAGATATCATTCAGTGCATTGCGGTCCCTGATATCAACCTTATGGAAAGGGATTGCCTTTCCGGTAATCTTTTCAACCCTGCGCAGCGATTCGCAGCTCGAATTGCACAGATTGTCCACTACGACAGCCTTATGTCCTGCCGCCGAAAGTTCCACCAAAGTATGGGAGCCTATGTATCCTGCGCCTCCTGTAACAAGAATTGTCATATCCGGTAGGTATTATTTAGAGGAATCAGCCAATTTGAGCAGGTACTGTCCGTATTGGTTCTTCGCCATAGGTGCTGCCACCTCCCGCAGGCGGGCAGCATCTATCCACCCATTCTGGTACGCAATCTCTTCAAGACAGGCCACCTTAAGGCCCTGCCTCTTCTCAATCACCTCCACGAAAGTCGATGCTTCACTCAAGGAGTCGTGAGTACCGGTATCCAGCCAGGCAAATCCACGTCCCAAAGTCTGGACCTTCAGTTCGCCGTCGGCAAGGAAGCACTGATTTACGGTAGTTATCTCCAGTTCTCCTCTGGCGGAAGGCTTGATCTTCTTTGCCACGTCCACAACTTTGTTCGGATAGAAATAGAGTCCCACAACAGCATAGTTGCTCTTCGGAGCCGAAGGTTTCTCCTCAATGCTCAAGCAATTACCGTTTTTGTCAAATTCAGCTACTCCGTATCGCTCCGGATCATTCACCCAATAGCCGAATACAGTAGCCTTTGATTCCTCTTCTGCCGCTCTCACAGCCTCTTTCAGTTTGGCGCTGAAGCTCATTCCATAGAAGATATTGTCACCAAGGACAAGGCAGGCACAGTCGTCACCGATGAATTTCTCACCTATGATGAAAGCCTGGGCCAGTCCGTCAGGTGATGGCTGCTCGGCATAAGAGACATCCACGCCATAGTCAGAACCGTCACCAAGCAGACGTTTGAAGCCTGGAAGATCCTGAGGCGTACTTATCAGGAGAATCTCCCTGATTCCAGCGAGCATCAGCACACTGACAGGATAATACACCATAGGCTTGTCATAAATAGGGAGCAGCTGCTTGCTCACTCCCTTGGTAATCGGGTACAACCTTGTCCCGCTGCCACCTGCCAATACGATTCCTTTCATTACTGTTTATTTTTCAAATTATTGTTTTTCAAGTTTCTCCACTTCATCCATCTTCACCTCAACAGTAGCCGAGCCAAGCAGTCCAAGCCTTATCACCACTGCCTTGTGGCCGGCAAACTGCACACATTCCGCCGTCATCCCGTTCAGCGGTCCTGCGACCACCTTCACCATATCGCCCGGCAATATCCGTTCTCCTGTGACACTGATGCTTGAGGTCTGACCATTCATCTTCTCAACCATCAGCCTGAAATCCTCAAGCTGCCTGTCCGGGACGGTCAGAGGCCTGTGCACTGCAGGATCCATCATATATCCGCTGAGGCCGTACACATCCGAAAGCAATTCGCGTCTGAGACCGTCATCTGCCACTTTCAGGAAGATATGCCGCGGAATCAGCAGCACGTCCACTATCTTCCACCGATCGCTCCACCTCCGTCTGACCTTCTGAACAGGAAGGAAACACTCCACTCCCAATTTTTCAAGAGCGGACGCGGTTTTCTTTTCCTGGCAGGATTTCACGTATGCCACGTACCAGAGGGGACCCGAATCTTTCATCAAATCAGTTGCCCCCCCATTTACAATCGTATTCCGGAACCAGTTCCTTCATCTTGTCAACAAGAGCCGGGATATCCACGTTCGATGCAAGCCGTTCCAATTCGGCAACAGCATTCTTAGCTTCTTCAAAATCGTACTCGCGCACGTGAGCCACACGGATACGGTCGTGAGAAGTGGCATCCGAGTTCTCTTCGGTGGCAAGCACCTCCTCGTACAATTTCTCGCCAGGACGGAGTCCGGTGAATTCAATCATTATATCCTTGTCAGGCGTGAGTCCGGAAAGTTCAATCATCCTTCGGGCAAGGTCCACAATCTTGACCGGGTTACCCATATCGAAAACAACTATCTGGTTGCCATCCGACGTTGTGGCCGCCTCCATTACAAGCCTGCAAGCCTCAGGAATGGTCATAAAGAAACGGTTTATTTCAGGATGTGTAACAGTCACAGGACCTCCCTTCTCAATCTGTTCCTTGAACCGGGGTATTACCGAGCCGTTGGAACCCAGCACATTGCCGAAGCGGGTAGTCACGAAGCGGGTACTACCCTTAAGGATGCCGTGGCTGACAGCCAGACCCAGGCTCTGGACATAAATTTCAGCCAAACGCTTCGAACATCCCATAATGTTCGTAGGATTCACAGCCTTGTCAGTGGAAATCATCACCATTCTCTCCACACCGTATTCGATGCATTTGTCAGCGACATTCCTCGATCCGCATACGTTCACCATTACGGCCTCGCATGGGTTCTCCTCCATAAGAGGCACGTGTTTATACGCTGCTGCATGGAACACCACCTGCGGATGCCACCTGCGGAAGGCATAGTCCAGCCTTGCCGTCTGCCTCACATCCCCGATGACCGGTTCATAATCGAGGGACGGGTATGTTTCATCCAGCTCAAGCCTCAGGTTGTGCATCGGGGTCTCAGCATTGTCAAAAAGGATGAGTTTCTTCGGACCGAAACCTGCTATCTGGCGGCATAGTTCTGAACCGATTGATCCCGCAGCACCCGTAACCATAACGACAGAATTATTGAACTTGTCGACTATTCTGTCCATAGAAACCTGAATCTCCTCCCTTCCGAGGAGGTCATTTATACTTATTTCCCGGATTTGGCTCTTCATGAAATGGCCTCCGACCACCTCATCGATAACCGGAGATATCAGAACCTTGATACCGCTCTTGACAGCAATCTTTACCAGGAAATCCTGCTGCTGCTTCACTTCAGTATCAGTCGCGAAAAGCACGGCTCCTACAGAATAGCTGTTTATCAGGTATTCAACGTCACTCTTGTCCTCAAAGGTCATCACAGGATGCCCTGCCAAAGAAAGAGACTCTTTCAAACGGCCAACGTGAGGAGTTATGAATCCGACCAGTTCGTAATGCTTCGATTCCACAAGCCGTGAACCTAGGGCGACCGACTTCTGGGAAGTACCGAATATCAACACTCTGACACGGTTGAGACCCGTTCTCAAATTGTGTTGCAAAGCCCTGTAAGCCATAACCAGCACCGTGCGCACCGCTATAAGGGCACAGACACTGACGGCAAGGTCAAACAAGAGGAAAACGGCAATCCAATTGCGATACCACACCCCGGAGACTTGCAGTATCCCAGCCATTATCAGGATCTTCCCTACTATTGCCAGACAAAGCCTGAAAACATCCTTCAGCGTAGTATGCCTGATTGCCTGTCGGTGGCTCTTCGTCAACAGGAACATCACCAGCGATGCAAAGAAAGATGAGAGTACCCAAACGAGTACGAACCGCCCTCCGTAATTAGTGGTGTGGGAAAGATGATCCATCACAAGAACAATCACCATAGACGACATCACCGAAATAGCCGTATCAAAGGCGAATACGACCCAAGTGCTGACGTAGTTCCTGAAGAAGTGCGTCAAGGCATTCGAAAGTTCTTTTCTCATCGTTCCAATTCCACAATTATACTGACTGCAAAGATAATCATAAAACTCTAACGAAGGCCTGATTTGATTTTTTTTATATCTTTGCGGCAAATAAGAAAATACAAAAATGGCTGAAAACAGTTTGCTGGAAAAACTTGCAGGAATAAAAGAGAAATACAACTCCATTGGAGAGCAGCTCGCAAGCCCCGAAGTGATGGGTGACATGAAGCGGTACGTCCAGCTCAACAAGGAATACAAGGACCTTCAAAGCATCGTGGATGCGGGAAACCGTTACTCCAAGATGTGCAGCGACCTTGCCGAAGCCAAGCAGATTCTCCTCAACGAGAAGGATGATGACCTCAGGGAGATGGCAAAGGAGGAGGTGACAGCAATTGAAGAGAGCCTGCCAAAGATGGAGGAAGAGATAAAGATCCTCCTGATACCTGCCGACCCTCAGGATTCCAAGGACGCCATAATGGAGATTCGAGGGGGAGCCGGCGGCGACGAGGCAGCCATCTTTGCCGGAGACCTCTTCCGTATGTACAGCAAATATTTCGAGCGCAAGGGCTGGAAATGCGAAGTAACCAATGTATCAGAAGGTGCGTCAGGAGGTTACAAGGAAATAGTCTGCAAAGTTTCCGGTGAAAAAGTTTACGGTACCCTCAAATACGAAAGCGGTGTGCACCGCGTGCAGCGCGTTCCTCAAACCGAGACTCAAGGACGCGTGCACACTTCTGCGGCATCAGTTGCAGTGCTTCCCGAAGCCGATGAATTCGATGTGGTTATAGATATGAAGGACGTGCGCAAGGACACCTTCTGCTCTTCAGGTCCGGGAGGCCAGGGCGTGAACACCACATACTCCGCAATCCGCCTGACTCATATTCCGTCAGGAATCGTGGTGCAGTGTCAGGACGAGCGTTCCCAGCTCAAGAACCTTGACAAAGCGATGCAGGAGCTTCGCACAAGGCTCTACAATCTTGAATATGAGAAATATCTGAACGAAATAACAGCTCAGCGCAAGACAATGGTGTCCACCGGTGACAGAAGCGCAAAGATACGCACCTACAACTATCCTCAGTCAAGGATGACCGACCACCGTATCGGATACACTATGTACAATCTTCCTGTATTTATGGATGGTGACATTCAGGAAGTCATTGACCAACTGCAAATTGCAGAGAACGCTGAGCGCCTGAAGGCAGCAGGGGAATAAGAATCCTCTCTTCTTCATTCACGGGCATCATATCTCCTTTATATAGCAGCGCCGTCTGATATATAGTTTCTTGTCGGGATACTCGTCCCACACCTTGATGGCAGGGTTGTCCTCGTACTGCGGATTCGTGATGCAGAAGCGGACATGATTTTTCTTGAATTTTCTGGCAAGATAGCAGTGAAGAATCGCTGATACTCCCTTTCCATCATATTTCGGATTGCTGCCGACAAGCATCAGATCCACGTCCCGGCATCTGAATCTGTCTATCATTATATGATACCAGCCCCAAGGAAAAAGTGAACCGGCCGCCTTCTTCAATCCGTTGGAAATATTGGGAAGAGATATGGCGAAAGCGGCCACTTCTCCTTCGGAGTCCACCACAATGCAGGAGAGTGAGTTCCTCAACTGCCTCACATACTCCTTCCCTTCCATTTCAATCTCCTTGTCAGTGAACGGAATGAAGTTCATGACCGACAGGAAACCCGTATTATATTGTTTGAAGAACTTCTCAACCGCTCCTTTCCGGCGGCAGAAACGTCTGGCTTTGACTATCTTGAGGCCATACCTCTGCAATACGGCCCGGCTCAACCTTTCAAGTCTTTCAGGTACTCCAGTCTGTCCGTCAAATATGTATTGAAGCCAGTCGGCCTCCTTTACGAAACCGTACTTCTCCACATATTCCGGATAATATGGGGCATTGAAAAGATTGTTCGACTGCGGCATATTGCCGAATCCCTCGACAACCATTCCCTGCTTGTACATCGTGTTGTATCCGAGAGGCCCGTGTATTTCTGTCATCCCCTCACTGCGTCCCCACTCGATGGCGGTGTCCATCAGGAGTTTGAACACTTCATAATCATCGATGAAATCAGTCCAGCCGAACCTCATACGATGGCAGTTGTGAATAATGTTGTACCTCATATTGATGATAGCGCAGCAACGGCCCACAACATTTCCATACGGATCATAGGCCAGCAGGAGTTTCTGTTTGCAATATTCCAGGCAGGGACTTTGCGAAAGAGACTTCTTCTGATCCGAATCAAGGGAAGGCACATAAGCAGCGTTGTCAGAGAACAGCTTGTTCTGAAAACGATAGAACTCTTCGAACTCCTGAGCAGTCTGAACCTCTTTTACTGAATAATAACCCATATCGATGTATTTCTGTTTTCTACTACTATGAGGGATGTCCCAACAGCACTCTGAGCGCCTCCTGGGCACACGCACAACCAAAGGCCGCAGGCAGATATGATATCGTGCCGACCTGCGATTTCTTGTTGCTCGCCACAGCCATCTCCTCAGGTGTCATCTCCACAATCGCATTCTGATCAGGCAATTCTTCACTGAATACCACCTTGAATCCTTTCGAAATGCCGAGATGCCTCAGTTTCTTCCGCACAATGTATGCCAAAGGACAGTTGAACGATTTGGAAACATCGGCAATGCGGATCTTTGTAACATCATATTTTGCACCGGAGCCCATCGAACTGACCAGAGGGACAGCATTGTCCACACAATACTTGATCAGCGAGAGTTTCGGCGACAATGTATCAATAGCATCTATCACAAACAGCTTGCCACTGGCACCGGATGTTATCCCTGCAAATACCTCTGGAATATTGTCTTCAGTAAGATATATCTTCCTCACGTCCAACGACAACCGGGCGTTTATATCGAGCAGCCTTTCCGCAACGGCATCAGTCTTGTTCCGACCTACAGTGGATCCAAGCGCGATAATCTGACGGTTGAGATTCGTTTCTGACACTGTATCACAATCGATTATCGTCATCCTGCCAACACCTGCCCGGGCCACCATTTCGGCGGCCACAGCACCGACTCCACCGAGCCCGACTACCACTACAGTCGAACTTGCCAGCCTTTCCAGGCCATCTTTGCCAATCAATATTTCCGTGCGGTCAGTCCACATAAGTTACAGAACAGGTTCTTGATTCCGGCTCTTCGCCTCATTCCAGAGGCTGTCCATTTCAGCAAGGTTCATCTCCCTGAGATCTTTTCCCATCTCTTTCGCCTTAAGTTCCACATAAGTGAAACGCTCCTTGAACTTGCGGCAAGTTGTTTCAAGTGCCGTATCAGGATTCAGGTCGTAAAGGCGTGCGGCATTCACTATAGAAAAGATGAGGTCACCCAGTTCCCCTTGTGCAGCTGCCCTCTGTGCCTCGGCCTTCGTCCTGCTGTCACCTTCCATCTTTTCTATCAACTTGGATTCAGACAATCCGACAAGTTCCTCCTTGAACTCGCCGATCTCTTCCACAACCTTGTCCCATACATCCTCGCGTTTTTCCCAGTCAAATCCTACGGCACGTGCCTTCTCCTGCATCCTGTATGCCTTTATTAGAGGAGGAAGAGAAGACGGGACACCGCTGAGGACCGTCTTGTTGCCATCTTTTTCAGTCCTCTTAAGCTGTTCCCAGTTCTTCACAACATCACCCGCCGACTCAACTTCAGTTGTACCGAAAACGTGAGGATGACGATATATCAATTTTTCACACAGCAAGTTGCACACATCCGCTATATCGAAAGCCCCTTTCTCGGAGCCGATCTTCGAGTAGAACACTATGTGCAGCAGCACGTCTCCCAATTCCTTTGATACATTGTGCAGATCACCTGCAAGCACTGCATCTGAAAGTTCATACACTTCTTCTATCGTATTCGGCCGCAATGAGTCCATCGTCTGTTTGCGGTCCCACGGGCATCCCACCCTCAAGGCATCCATAACATCAAGAAGCCTTTCAAAAGCCTTCAGCTGTTCTTTCCTGTCATTCATCATAATGTCATTCAGTGATGAAACCTGCCACCGAAATGGCCCTGCCAGTCTCATCTGTTGTGCAAATTTACGAATTTTTAGTAACTTTGCGAATTACGGAAATCATATCAATACACATATCAAACACAATGAACAACATCAAATTCATCTCTGCTGAAGAGGCTGTAAAGGTTGTCAAAAGTGGCGACCACATTCATCTGAGCAGCGTGGCCAGCGCTCCACAGATACTCATCAAGGCTCTTTGCCAGCGTGGCGAAAACGGCGAACTGAAGGATGTCCGCATCCATCACCTTCACACAGAAGGACCTGCCCCATATACTGAAGAGCGTTTCCAGGGAACCTTCTTCCATCAGGCTTTCTTCGTAGGCGGCAATGTCCGCAAGAACGTTCAGGCCGGATGGGCTGACTATATTCCTATCTTCCTGAGTGAGACCCAGAAACTGTACCGCAGCGGCGCCGTTCCTTGCGACGTGGCTATGATTCAGGTATCGCCTGTGGACAAGCACGGATACGTTTCTCTCGGAACTTCTGTTGATGCCACTCTTGCCGCCATCGAATGCGCCAAGACGGTCATTGCAGTCGTGAACAAGCACGTTCCACGTTCTTGGGGAGACGCAATCATACCTGCAAGCATGATTGATATGTTCGTTGAAGACGACACACCTCTCGAACCGGCTCATTTCTCTGACCCGTCAGAAATCGAGACCAAGATCGGTATCAACTGTGCAAACCTCATCGAGGACGGCGCCTGCCTCCAGATGGGTATCGGTGCCATTCCTAACGCCGTACTCGCACAGCTCGGGGGTCACAAGAACCTCGGAATCCACACTGAAATGTTCGCTGACGGTGTGCTTCCGCTCGTAAAGGCTGGTGTCATCAACGGTGCCAACAAGAAGATTGACAAAGGCAAGATGGTATCTACATTCCTGATGGGCTCACAGGACGTATATGACTTCATCGACGACAACCCTATGGTAGCTATGATGGACGTGGGATACACCAACGACCCATACGTAATAGCCAGGAATCCTAAGGTTTGCGCTATCAACTCCGCACTCCAGGTGGACCTCACAGGCCAGGTTTGCGCTGACTCACTCGGAACCAAATTCTACAGCGGTGTCGGCGGACAGATTGACTTCACATACGGTGCATCCCTCTCTGAAGGAGGAAAAGCCATCATCGCTATGCCTTCTGCCACAAACAAGGGTGTCAGCAAGATTGCCCCGGTTCTGACCGAAGGTGCCGGTGTCGTCACTACCCGCAACCACATCCACTGGCTGGTTACTGAGTATGGTGCTGTTGACCTTTACGGAAAGAGCCTCCAGGAGCGTGCGAAACTCATCATCAGCGTCGCTCATCCTGACGCTCAGGAAAGTCTCGACCGTGCAGCTTTCGAGCGCTTCGGACCTCACTACCATCAGGTGAACATCTGATCTTTATACCTTACACAATAGGTCAAGAGATTAGCCGCAATATCCTGAACCCCGAAAGTTATCTGTATGACTTTCGGGGTTTTTACGTTTGCCTTCCATTGGTTTCGTATAGAGTGGGTGGCTCAAAATGCGACAACGTAGAACATAGTGAGCCGTGAAAAGGACCTTCCAATGCCAGTCCCGCTGGAAGCACCTGTAGAGAGGATGTACTTGGAAGGTCTCCTCCCGTAACCGGAGACCTTCCAAACTCACACCTTGTAGAAGCAACCCAAACGCATTTCCGCATGGCAGGTCATTTCACGGGTTTGGAGGTCGCGAGTTCGAGCTACTTATATAACGAAAGAGAGCAATCTTTCGATTGCTCTCTGCGGTGCGGACGAGGCTCGAACTCGCGCTTCGCGCGAGTGACGCGACTTCTTATGCCCCCGGCTGCTTTCGCAGCCACCCCAAAGGGGTTTGAAGGTCGCTCGTTCGAGCTACTTATATAACGAAAGAGAGCAATCTTTCGATTGCTCTCTCTGCGGTGCGGACGAGGCTCGAACTCGCGACCTCCGGCGTGACAGGCCGGCATTCTAACCAAGCTGAACTACCGCACCGTTTTGGGATTGCAAATGTATGCACTTTTTTTGATTCAGCAAAATTTTTTTGAAATATTTTCACTACCAACCTCACACAACAAGAGCCGGGATTCTGCACAAAAAGGGAAAGCCATTACGGTAAGAATCTGTTGTGAAATTGTTCCAGCGAAAAGATCAACAAAGACAGGGCGCAGCCACTACCGGGCAGAATCAATGGACTCCCCTGCCTTAGGACTTGTTTTGAAATAAGAAAAATGGACATTCCCATACTTCTTCTCTTTAACGAAGCAGCGATGTGACTGGAAACAATAGTCTCCCGGATGTTCCAGAATCAGATATCCCCCATCTCTGACGATACCCTTACCAAGAACCTTGTCAGGAATCGTATCAAGCCCCTCAATGGCATAGGGCGGATCAGCGAAGACAATGTCGAACTCACGCGAACAAATGTCAATGAAATCGAACACATTGTTGTGGACCACCTTCACACCGTGAACACCCAAGGAGGCGGCTGTACGCGAGATGAACGAAGCATTTGCCGGAGCCATCTCCACACACACTATATCACCGCAACCGCGTGAAGCGAACTCGAAAGAGATGCTCCCCGTCCCGCCAAACAGGTCCAGAACAGAAATTTCAGTGAAATCGAACTCGTTGAGAAGGGTGTTGAAGAGCCCTTCTTTTGCAAAATCAGTGGTTGGACGCGCCTTATATCCAGCCGGAGGAAGGATTGTCCTGCCACGCAGACTGCCGCCTATTATTCTCATACAGCAAAAGGACCTGAAACGGGCAGACTCTCCACACTATAAAAATAACGGAACAAATCCTCTTTTATGGAATCTGATGATTCCCCATAAAGATACACAGTCGTAACCTCGGGATTTATCTGGAACTGGCGCAACGCAGCAAAAATGAAATACTGCGCAGTCACGTCATCCGCCGCAGGGAAAGTGTTTACCAGAAGCAGCTTTCTGCCTTCAGCCAGAGCTATGTCCACAACACCGCCACCAATATTCACGACCACCTTGTTATATTTGTCGATGCGGGAGAGAGCATCCACGATGCGCTCGATTTCAAGCGCACGGGAATCTTCTCCAGTATAAACAAGAACTGCCTTGTATGCAGGCAGTTCCTTGTTCTTAACTGAAGATCCTTCTTCAAGAGAGGTCACCGACGCCAAAAAACCGGCTGCATACCCTTCTGAGAAGAACTCTTTCGGTACCAGTGTATATTTGAACACTATTCCCAGTTACCGGCGTTGTTGTTAGGATTGTCTACGCTTCCGACCATCCAACCTGCATAGCGGTCAGTATCTTCCTTCTCAGCCACGAGGTTCACGATAAGCTGATGGTCCATACCCTTGAGAAGTGACCAGAAAGGCATCTTTGCCTCGAAGAGAGGAACGTCCACACCTGAAACCTGCTTTACTACAGTACTCATAATGACAGTATCACCGTCTGAGAACGGGATGTAGCGGAGGTCATTGATGTTGAAGTTCGGGCGACCGTTGAAAAGAGTGTCCTTCACTGCCATTGGAAGAGGAATCTGGATAACGAGGTTCTTGTCACCGGCAAGATACAACTGATACAGTTTGTCAGGAGTGATACCTCTGTTGGCCTTCTTGACTGCCTCGGTATGAGCTACAGCCGCAGAGTCGTCAAGAGAACCGATCTGCATCACGATATTGATGTTGCCGTTGTTGTAGAAATCAACAAGTGAGTCCATTACAGGAGCGTAGTGACCGTTTGCAGACTTGTAGACGCCCTGGATTGTACGGATATCCTTCAGCCTCTCGACTGCGACAGCCTTGCGTGCGTCAGCCTCCTTGTCGAAGCGTACAGGCTTCATGATGCTTGAATAAACCAGAAATACCAGAACCAAAATGATTATTGGCAGGATGCAGATAGTAAAGAGTTTTTTCATATCGTTGTAATGTTTGTAGTCTGTTCTGATGCTTAATAGCGGTTTTTGACCTACAAAAGTAAAATAAATATTTAGTCCTTGCAATATATTTTTTATGTTTGCGTCATAATTAAGCAAGAACCTGTTTTGAAATGGTTCTAAAGATTCCGAATGAGAAAGAGCACATCACTTCTCGAGAAAGCGCTGCAGAAAGCAGAAAAAGTCGTTCTGGTAGGCCATTTCAACCCGGACGGGGACTCCGTAGGGAGTGTGGTCGGAGCATATCACTACCTTGCCTCAAGAGGAATCCTCTCAACAATGGTACTGCCGGGGGACTACCCGAAAAGCCTCTCGTTCCTTGACACCGGAAGGAAGGGAGAAGGGATAGTCTCATATCAGCAGAAGCCGGAACAGGCCTTGCGGGCAATCGGCAGTGCGGACACCATCATCTGCCTGGATTTCAACCGTTTCTCAAGGACAGAACAACTTGCGGGAGCTCTTGGGGAGTCGAAAGCCTTCAAGATATTGATTGACCATCACATTGCACCTGAAGAGAAGGAATTCGACATAGTTATCTCCACCATCCGCACTTCCTCAGCCTGCGAACTGCTGTTCTGGACACTGATGGACCTCCCCGACATCGCCGGGAAAGTGGAGCGTCTGCCGATGGCCTGCGCCAATGCCCTGTACGTCGGGATGATGACCGACACCAACAACTTCTCCAACTCCTGCCTCCCATCGACCTTCAACATGGCATCACTGCTCATACGGCGCGGCGTGAACAAGGACAGGCTCCAGGAGAAGGTGATGCACTGTTATTCTGTCCCACGCACAAAGCTTATGGGATATCTCCTCAGCGAGAAGATGATTTACCTCTCTGATATGAAAGCCGCCTGTATAACTTTGAGCAACAGCGAGAAGCGGAAGTATCACTTCAAGCCCGGCGACAGCGAGGGATTCGTGAACCAGCCTCTTTCCATAAAGAGTGTCAGAATAAGTGCGCTCTTTACGGAAAACAATGACGGACAATATGTAAGAGTATCCCTCAGGTCAAAAGGCAATATGGACGTGAACAGACTGGCGCAGCGGTTTTTCAACGGTGGCGGACACAAGAACGCCGCCGGAGGAAGGCTCTTCATCCCAATTGAAGATGTCCCGCAGTATTTCGCCGAATCCCTGAGGAAGTACCTGTCGGGAGACGGGCGGTGATTGAGCAAAAAAAGATACAGCCGCCAGGCACGGACTTTGCAAATAAAGGACTTATTCACTATCTTTGTAGGTTGAACGATTTGAATCAGATATGAAGAAGATATACGGCATCCTCGCAGCAGCTTCGATATTGCTCCTTGCGTCCTGCGGCGTTGAGGAATCCTCCTCCGAGAACAGCTACTACGACAAAGTGCTCAAGGCGTGGGTGAAGAAGAACTACCCGGAAAGCATTTCACAAAAGACTGCATCCGGCACTTACATCCTTGAATTTGAAGAAGGTACAGGCAACTCGGTGGGCGATACGTCGTTCGTGCGCGCATTCTATGTCAAGAGGAATCTTGCAGGACAGATATCCGAAACGAATGTCAAAAGCCTCTGCGAGCAGCTCGGAACTTATTCGAAAGATGCATTGTACGAAGGTGACATCTGGCAGATGGGTTACGGATACATCAGTTCCGGCCTGGAAGAGGTAATCAAGACCATGAGAAGCGGAGGCCGCGCCAAAGTTGCCATTCCACTCTCAGTCGCAACAGCCGATTACGGCATATACTCCATCTCATCCACAGAAGAGAGCGACAACGTAATCTACGATATATCCCTGACGGAAGTTATTCCGGATATTCTCCAGTATCAGAAAGATTCCCTGGCGAACTACAGCCGCAGGCTGTACGAATCGCTGCAGAACATCGATGAGGGATTCTATTTCAAGAAATTGACGGACAGGTCAGCGGACAAGGACACTCTTACCAACGGCGCATCAATCAACGTAAGATATCTGGGCCGTCTGCTCAACGGCAAAGTCTTCGACACGAACATCGCTGATTCAGCAAAATTCTACAAGATTTACGATTCTAGCTCTTCATACGATGCCCTGTCGCTTTCATACAACTCCGATTTCGAAGACATGGCCTCTGAGAACAGCATCGTCCAAGGCTTTGCGAAGGCTCTTTCGATGATGCGCGAGGGAGAATCCGCCATCACATTCTTCTGGTCGCCTCTTGGATACAAAGAATCTGGCAGCAACAATATTCCCGGCTACTCCCCACTCTTCTTCTATCTCTACATAGAAGAGAACTAAGAACCTGTTTTGAAAATCTGAAACTCAGATTTCTGTTGATTCTCAATAATTTGAAACAACCTTCACGGCGTTCGGGATAACCTCCACGGAAACCGGTGTGATGCCTACCGGCTCACCGTCCACCTCCATATATGAATAAGGGGAAGCGGAAATCTCTATAAGTTTCCCACGATAGTGCGTCACGTGCTTCGACTCGAAAATGGTGCCGTCGTAAAGCCTTCTCACTTCGGTTAAGAACTTTATCTTCGGCATCTTCCCGACGACAGTGACGTCAATCTGTCCGTCGTCGAATTCAGCCGCAGGAGTCTGCATCATTCCACCGCCACAATATTTACCAAGGCCTAAGGCCACAGAAAGCGCGGGCCCTTCAAATGCCGCCTTGCCATCGACTTTTATCTTGAATTTAAGATATTTACTGAAGATGAAACCAGTCACAAGAGCTTTCAGGTACTGCTTGTCACCGGCGTGACCACGTGATTTTGCGATATCAAAGCGATGGCAGACCTCAGAATCGAATCCCAGCCCACCTATATTGATCATATATCTGCAATAAGGCCTTCCGTCCATCATAGTCTTCACACGAGCCACATCCTGATAACGCACAACGCTTTCACCTCTTGCAATGAAGTTCACCGCTTCGTAGTAGTCCGACGGAATCTTGTGAAGCCGTGCCCAGTCATTGCCCGACCCGACGGGTATAATCGCGAAAGTCACCTCACTTGGAGAAACCTCCTTCTGGGAGAAAACACCGTTGAGCACCTCGTGGATTGCACCGTCGCCACCAATCACGATAAACTTGCGATACCCTTCCGCAAGAGACTCGGCGGCAATCTCGATGGCGTGGTACTTATGGTCAGTTATCCTTTCAGAAAAGGGGACATTTGCATTTTTCAGCAAATTGGCAATCAAAGGCCAGTCTTCCAATGCTTTACCGGCGCAGGACATCCGGCTTACGATTACTCTCCAAGTATCTTTCGTCATATATTTTACCATTTTGGGCCGACAAAGGTACAAAAGACATTTAAAAGATTCTGACTTTTTTTATTACTTTTGCGAAATATACATTCTATAGTATGGGAAAAATCATCGCCATTGCAAACCAGAAAGGAGGAGTCGGCAAGACAACCACCGCCATCAATCTTGCAGCATCTCTCGCAGTGCTTGAATACAAGACACTTATAGTTGATGCCGACCCACAGGCCAACACCACCTCGGGCCTTAATTTCAACCCTGACTCCCAGGAAAAGCGCACCCTGTACGAGGTGCTCATAGGCGAATGCCCGGTGGAAAACGCCGTCTTCGACTCGGAACTCCCTATGCTGAAGGTGATAACCTCCCACATCGACCTCGTAGGTGCAGAGATAGAGATGCTCGAGCTGGAAGAGCGCGAGAGCATTCTCAAGAAGGCGCTTGAAAAGGTACGTGAAGAGTACGACTATATAATAATGGATTGCGCCCCGTCCCTCGGACTGATAACGGTGAACGCACTCACTGCCGCAGACAGCGTCATAATACCTGTACAGCCGGAATTCTTCGCTCTTGAAGGCTTGGGCAAACTGCTTAACACCATCAAACTGGTCCAGACAAGGCTCAACACGGCGCTCAAGATTGAGGGATTCCTCTTCACAATGTTCGACAACAGGCTCAGGCTTCACAACCAGGTAGTGGAGGAGGTGAAGACACACTTCCCTGATATGTCGTTCCAAACCGTCATCACAAGAAACATACGCCTGAGCGAAGCCCCTTCTTTCGGCAAGCCGGCAATTCTGTATGACGCAGTCTCGGCCGGGGCGAACAACTACCTCAGCCTTGCAAAAGAGATAATTGACAGATCAAGATAATAAGAAACCCGAACGACAATGGTAAAGAAGCCAGCACTCGGCAAAGGACTCGGAGCCATCATAGCCGAAGCCAACCAGAACTATCAGAAAAATGACCTGGCAAGTGTCATAAAGAGCGGTCCCGCAGCAGTAAGTGAGATCCCTCTTGACCAGATTGAGCCGAATCCGTACCAGCCGCGTGCGACTTTCGACGAAGAGGCTCTTGCCGAACTCGCCGAATCCATAAAGACTCTCGGCATCATCCAGCCAATCACACTCCGCCAGCTGGAGGCGAACAAATACCAGATAATCAGCGGAGAAAGACGTTTCAGGGCATCCCAGGCCGCCGGCCTGAAGACCATTCCCGCCTATATCCGCAAAGCAGACGACGGTGCAATGCTTGAGATGGCCATCGTCGAGAACATCCAGCGTGAGAATCTTGACGCCATCGAGACTGCCTTGAGTTTCCAGCGCCTGATAGACGAGTGCAATCTCACACAGGAAGGTATGGCCGACAGAGTCGGAAAGAAGCGGGCCACCATCACGAACTACCTTCGTCTTCTGAAACTCCCGGAGGAGATACAGGCAGCGATAAAGATAGGCAAGGTATCTGTAGGCCACGCGAAAGTGCTTCTTGGTGTGGAAGATACAGCCAAACAGATATCTCTTTGCGAATCTCTCATAAAGGAAGACTGGTCGGTAAGGCAGCTTGAACAGAAGGTCAAGGTGGCGAACTCCGTGAAGCAGGACAAGCCGGAAGACGGGAAAGAGGAAGAGCCGCAGCTGCCCCAGATGTATTACACCGTTGCTGAGAACATCGGACGTCATTTCGGTAACAAAGTGTCAGTGAAGCGCTCAGCAAAGGGCTCCGGCACCATCACCATCCATTTCGACAACGACTCACAGGTGGAAGATTTCCTTAAGGACCTCCTTAAAGACCAACCCGAATAGCACTCGTGCATTGTGAGGCGTATTCTGCTGATACTGATTTGCGTCGCCTTGTGCTACGATGCTGATGCCCAGTTCATTAAGGACAGGCTCGGCGTAGGCAACTCATTGAGCACCGTTGCAGGGCCTCCGGGCGCAATGACAGAGAACGCTGCACCCAACGATTCGACTGAAGTGCCGATAGATTCCGCGCAAGGCTTCTCCTTCGTGAAGATGGTCCGCGGATATGCCCGCAAGGACACTCTCCAGCCGGGATATATGCTCTTGGGAACAGCACTTGTACCCGGAGCGGGCCAGTTCTATAACAGGCAGTACTGGAAGATTCCTTTCACGTATGCCGGTATCGGATCCGGACTTTTCTGCGGAATATGGGGCAACAAGCAGTATGCCAAAACGGGAGAGAAAAAATACAGCACTCTCAGCCTTCTGGGCTATATCGGCGCAGGAGCGGTCTATTGGGGACAGATGATGGACGCAGTCGTAAACTATTCCACACCTCTTCCACGTCCGGTCCCGGCAAAATCGACCATCTACTCACTCCTTCTACCGGGCCTCGGCCAAGCGAACAATGGTGATTACTGGAAGATTCCGATATGGTACGGAGGCCTGATGACCTGCGCCTATTTCTACCATACCAACAATATCCAGTACCAGCGCTTCCGTTATCTCTATGAGATGAGCACATACAGCTCCGAGACCGGCTATACGGGCTCGATAACGGCAAGTCAGGCCGAATGGTACCGCGATACCTACCGTCGCTACCGCGACTACTCGATTCTGGCTGCCATTCTGGTCTATGCATTACAGGTAATTGACGCCAACGTCTTCGCATATATGGCAGATTTCAACGTGGACAACAACATAGCATCGATAGACGTCCGGCCTGCCGTCATACCGCCCTTACTGCCTGAACTCCAACAAACCGGCTCGCAACAGGTCGCATCAGTGGGCTTCAATTTCCAACTCAACTTTTAGAAACCTCTTTTTGAAATGAGAAAATTCACAGTCATCCTTTCCCTTGCAGCACTGCTCGCAATACCGCAGTATGGTTATTCACAGTCACCTCTTTTCCAGACCCACAAACAGCAGAGGCGTCTCATAGAGGAGTTGCAGGGAAGAGTGGATTCACTCCAGAAGGCATACGACTCGCTTTACTCCGAACACCAGACTCTTCTCGAACCGGTAACCTCAGGTGACGGGGATGACATTGTGAATGAAGATATCGCCGTATCGGACAGTTCCCCTGAGTGCATTGACTCCCTCCTCAACATCTACTACATTCAGAAGCAGATGAACACTGACGAGTTCGACTTCGAGTCGATGGAGCGGGACTCACTTACCAGCAACGTTCCCGACGAAGTTTACATCGAAAGGCTCCAGAGGCTCAACTCCTTCATACCGATTGAGTTCAACAAGTACGTGAAGAACAGCATAATACGATATACCAACCTTGCATCCACCCCGAGGATAATCTCCCTGTCGAAATTCTATTTCCCGATGATAGAGAGCATCCTTAACGAGTACAATCTTCCACAGGAACTCAAGGCTATGGCCGTAATCGAATCGGCCTTCAACCCGAGGGCAGTCTCCCGCGCAAGGGCCAAGGGAATGTGGCAGTTCATGTACACCACAGCCAAACGCTACGGTCTGGAGATGGACTCATACGTTGACGAACGCTACGACCCGGAGGCTGCCTGCCGTGCCGCAGCCCAGTACCTCAAGGATGCCTACGACATATTCGGCGACTGGTCGCTTGCCATTGCCTCATACAACTGCGGCGAGGGCAATGTCCGAAAAGCGATTCGTCGAAGCGGCGGCAAGACAAACTACTGGGACATATACAACTATCTCCCAAGGGAGACTCGCGGATATATCCCTGTGTTCATCGCAGCCCTCTACATTCTCCAGTACTACCCTGACCACTACATAGTTCCGGCACAGATCAGCCTTCCTGCCCACGTGGATACCTTCCACATCGACCGGAACCTGCATTTCAGTCAGATTTCCGAGGTCATCGGCATCCCGATGGAGCAGATCAGGGATCTCAACCCGAAGTATCTTCACGACATAATTCCGGGCAAGAGCCACGAATACGTTCTCAACCTGCCTTTCCAGTACAGCAGCCTGTTCGTGGACAAGCAGGAGGAAATATATGCCTACAAGGACACAGTCTTTTTCAATCCTGTATCAATCAAGAAGATAGAACAGGGAACCTCTGACGACGGGCAGCAGATTGTCCACAAGGTCCGCTCCGGCGAAACCCTCGGAGGCATTGCCAAGCGCTACCACGTGACCGTATCCCAGATCAAGAACTGGAACGGACTGCGCAGCAATACCATCCGCGTCGGTCAGAAGCTCAGGATTTATGGCAAGGGATCCGCACCTAAGGCACAATCCGCCTCATCTTCAGCAAAGACCGCCACCGGTTCTGCGAACGGTTACGCCACATACAAGGTGCGCAAGGGCGACACCCTTTACGAAATCGCACGCGCCAACGGTGTATCCGTCAGCACTTTGTACGAACTCAACAACCTCAACAAATACAGCAAGATCTATCCGGGAATGGTTATCCGCGTAAAGAAGGAGCAATAGTTCTGCTGCAATTTGAACCACAGTTCACACCATCTGACGGGGGCATATTTCACTACGAGATAAGCCCCCGTTCCTTTCCCATAGTAGGCCATCGTGGAGAAACTTTGCGGCAAATTCCTCTCATACAAGTATATCCGTGAGTTCCACCCATCCGTGTCATAATATGTGATTCTTGCCGTAACTTCGAGCCGTGGCTCTCTGTATGAAGCCTCGCCAAAGAATCCGTATCCGGAAAGATTTCCTTCCGCTCTGCATCCGAAACTCCAGGGTCCGGCCGCCCACTTGAAATTGAAGCGATGCTGCCCGTTGCGGAAATGGTAGGCCAACGAAGAGCCTTCTGCAAAATCGTACTGAGCAGCAATCCGATATTTGAAACTCCATTGAGCGGAGGATGGCTTCCACCTGCACTGTACGTTGGCGTTGAACTTCCACCGTTTGAAGGTATAGCGGACTGCCGCTTCAGTCCCTATCTGGTCCTTCAGGGAAGAGGCTCCTTGAGGAGCTGTGTATGCCGGTGCATATATCCATCCTTTCCACCCCGCTTCCAACTCATATACCGGACGCCATAGGGCCCCAAGCTTCACGGCAGGAGCAAGTCTCTCGTTGGTGGCCAGCTCACCGAAGCAGCGCAGATGCCCTGCCGAGCCGTAGAAGTCCACCCCGCCGTTAGCCCAAAGGTGTCCGTACTTATCCACTCCGCAGACAGCCGTGGATCCTATCTTCCATCTTCCGAACACTCTTGATGCATTCACCGCCCCGCTCTTCCCTTTTACGGAGGCAAAGGCGTTCAAGGATGTTGCGCCCACCTTCCCTGACCAGCCGACACCCCTGAGATAATTCTCTTCATCGGAGGAAGTGTACGGCGTTATACCGGACTCTCTCCCAGCCAAGGCTGACGGTTCGCCTAAAGAATTGAAACTCATTCCTTTCCACACTGCCAGCCCTTGTCCGAAACGAGCCCGGAAATCCCCGGCAACAAACCCCTTGAACGAAGCGAAGGCCGAAACGAAATCAGGGAACTTCTCGCCAGGGTCGTTGTCAATCACGGCTCCCACCCCAATCTTACCGGAGGTCAAGCAGTACTTCGCAGTAGTTGCAAACCCATCTTTGGCAAATGGTTTCTTAACTCTGGCAGTTATCACCTGCCTTGTCCGCCTGCCTTCCGACGGAGGTGACGGCTCAAAGAGCAGAACCGCTGCCAGCGCCTCGACATTCTCTTCCACGAAGCCGTCTATTGCCATCAGTTCAGAGGAGGAGAGTATGTCCCCATACTTCGAACGGTACTCAAGGATACTCTCCACCTGAAACGGCGTAAGCATCTCCAGCGCAAGCAGCTCTTCCCGCGACAATGAATTGATATTCAAGCGTTGATAATCTTCAGCCACGGCAGACGGGCCGCTGCATACAAAAAATGCCGCGAAGGCGGCAAAGGAAAGGAACACCTTCCCCACAATCTTTCGCCTCATAGTTCCTCATTTCAAGAGCCTGCCTTTCAAAGCACCTTTTCAAGACAGATTCTTCATTTTCTGCGAATTTAGTAATATCTTTGCAGTTTGTAAAGAAAAGACGGACAAAATTATGGACAAGAAACGCATCCAACTGAAAGACAAGTTCTTCGTGCCTTACATCCCGTATGCAGAGATTGAGAAGGCCATCGACCGTGTCGCTGATAAAATCAACGCTGACTTTGAAGGCAAACAGGAGATTCCTATCGTCATCTGCGTGCTCAACGGCTCTATAATGTTCACAGGAGAACTGATGAAGCGTTTCAATTTCAACTGCGAGCTCTCCAGCGTAAGGCTCTCTTCCTACGTGGGGACCACCTCTACCGGCGTCACCCGCCAGATTCTTGGCCTGACGACCGCCATCAAGAACCGCAGCGTGATAATCGTGGAGGACATAGTCGATACAGGAAAGACCATCACCGACCTCTACCGCATTGTAAAAGAGGCTGGTGCCAAGGACGTACGCATCTGCACTATGCTTCTCAAGCCTGACGTTTACAAGCAGGACGTCAAACTCGACTACGTCGCATTGGAGGTGGAGAACAAATTCATTGTGGGCTTCGGCCTCGACTACGACCAGCTCGGCCGCAACTACAGGGACATTTATAAATTGGACATATAGGATTATGAAGTATTTCATTCTGTTCGGCCCTCCGGGTGCCGGTAAAGGGACACAGGCCGCCAAGCTTGTTGAAAAATTCAAATTCAAACATCTTTCCACAGGTGACCTCCTCCGCGAAGAGATAAAGAACGGCACCGAGCTCGGAAAGAAGGCAAAGGCCTTGATTGACAAGGGAAGTCTTGTACCTGACGAGGTTGTTGAAGGTATGATTGCCTCTCAGTTCGAGAAGAACACCTCCGTAGGCGGATTCCTGCTTGACGGGTTCCCTCGCACCACTGCCCAGGCCGAGCACCTCGACGCTATGCTGAAGGCCCGTGGGGAAGAGGTCACTTCCGTCATTTCGATAATGATTCCTGACGAAATGGTTATGGAGCGCATCCGCAGCCGTGCCCTGATTGAAGGCCGCGCAGATGATGCAAACGACGAAATCATCGCCAACCGCATCAGCACCTACCACGCCAAGACCGAGCCAGTGATCGAATTCTACAAGGCTGCCGGCAAATACCAGGAAATAAACGGAGTAGGCACCATCGAAGAAATCTTCGACAAGATTTGTGGAATAATATGAAAACGGCCCTGATCACCGGCATCACCGGCCAGGACGGCTCCTCGAAGAGCGGGTAAGTACTTGTAAAAGTCAGCCCTGACATCTAACGTCCGGCCGACGTTGTGAACCGCTGGGGAGACACGACAAAAGCAAAGGCCAAACTCGGATGGAATCCGAGCAAGACCAGTTTCGAAGAGCTGGTCAAGCTGATGGTCAAGAGCGATATCGAAAAAGTCGCCTCCGAAAGCGCCGCCAACAAAGTCCTCACCAACCTCGCCGAGTATCTCGAAAAAGGGATAGTCAAGTAACGGCCTGTCTTGAAATGATTTTGCCTGGCATTGCTTCGGTCAGCTGCTGATGTATGAGCATTATTTGATTCGCTCGCATTTGACGAAGTGTCAGTGCTGTAGCAAAACCATCGCCGCCCGCGGCGCTGTGAGCGGGAGGGGCCCACAAGCGAAGCGCAGTGGGAGGGATAAGCGAAGCGCAGTTTTGCGCAGCAGCTGACCGGAGTCAGGAAAGAGCGAATCAGGTAAAAAGAAAAAAATAACAGAAATAAATAAGATGAACAAGGATTCGAAAATATATGTCGCAGGACACCGCGGAATGGTAGGCTCCGCCATAGTCCGCGAACTGCAGCGCCAAGGCTACGAGAATATCATAACCCGCACCCATAAAGAACTCGACCTCTGCCGCCAGGATCAGGTCGAAAAATTCTTCGCCGAAGAAAAACCAGAATACGTATTCCTGGCAGCAGCGAAAGTAGGCGGAATCGTAGCAAACCAGAACGCACTCGCCGACTTCATGTACGACAATATGAT